>JBCDFC010000171.1:0-10685 GCA_039178805.1 Pseudomonadota bacterium
GGCAGCGCACTCCCGTCGGACCTGGGCGGCGCGCGCGATCTGCGGGGCCGTGCCCCTGGGTCTCGATCTCGGGGATGCGAGCGGTTTGGCCGAGACACTCGATACCGTCATCGCCGGGCACGACCCGGCGATCCATCTTTCTTGGAGGCCTTCGAGTTCGTTCGGTCTTCTGGATCCCCTGGGTCGAGCCCGGGGATGACGTGGGTGGATCGGGGATGACGTGAACGGGTGCGTTCCGTCAGAGTCGAACCACTAGAGCGGCGCGGCTTCCTGATCCGGTTTGGTGTCGGCGTTCCGCGTGCCGGCGCCGACTTTGCCGGCCATGTCGCGCCCTAGGATCTTGTCGAAGCGGTGCTGGAGTGTTTCGCGCCGTTCCAAGAGCGCGTGAAGGGTCGTGCGCTCCCAGGCGAGATAGCGCGCATTGGGGCGGATACGCACCGTTGCGGTGGCGGGGCCGCCCATCAGAAGCGAGACCTCGCCGATGAAGCTTGGCGCTTCGATCGAGAAGCGCTGAGAGCCCTTCTCGATCTCGATGGTGCCCTCGGTGACGTAGTAGAGCGCCCCGGGAAGTTCGCCCTCTCGCGTGAGCACCGTCTCGGCATCGATGCTGTGGCTTTGAGCGATTCGCATCAGGCGGCGGAAGTCGCCGGGCGACATGGGCGAGAACCGCTCATAGAGCCGCGCATGCTCCGCCGCCATGCCGAAACTCGCCCGGTCGCGGACCAGACCCATGATCATGAACGTGTTGGCGACCGCCATAAGGGACGACCATACAATGGCTTCCCAAAGCGGTTCCGACGGTTCGAGGTAGTAGTAGCCGATGTAGAAAAAGGTGCCGAGCAGGAGCAGCAGGCGCAGCCAAAGCTGATCGCGGAGCAGGTATCCTGCGACATAGGTCCCCGATGCCAGGTGGACCAGGATGCTCCAGTCCGTCGCGTCCATCACCCTCTCCCGATACGCTACGTCCCTGACCTACCGGGAGATGGCGCCCGCGCATAGCGACGGTTGTCACACATTTCACGCCGCGGTGAAGCGTCGCCGAAACTGCACAGTCCTGTCCCGCCGAAGGACGGCCACGAAGCGTGTCGGCGACGGGCGGTTGGGGTGAGGCCCGCGACGACGAGGCCACGGGGGCGCGCTACGCTTGGCTGTCGGCGGGGGCGAAGAGTTCGACCGGGGCTGCGAGGCCGTCGAGGGTGAGGGTTTCGCTCGGCGTCCATTGCCGTTCGGAGAGTTCGACCACGGCGCGTTCGGCAAGGACCGGGTGGCCGAGCCGCTTGGTCGAAGCCTCGATCCGCTGGGCGCGGTTCACGGCGGTGCCTATGCCTGAGAAGGCGAGGCGGCTCGGCACGCCGATATTGCCCATCATCACCTCGCCAAGCGCGAGGCCGATCCCGAATTCGAGGGGGGCGTCGGCCGGTGTGCCCTCGGCGAGCGCTGCCTCGCGCCGCGTGCGGGCCTCGACCATCGCCGTCTCGGCCCGCGCGACGGCGGCTTTCACATCGCCCTCGCCGACGCGGAAGCCTGCGAGGACGCCGTCGCCGATGAAGGTGAGGATCTCGCCGCCGGCCTCGATCACGGGTGCCGCTGTGCAGGCGTAGTAGATGTTGAGGAGCGCGAGATAGTCGCTCGGGTCCATGGCGTCGGAAAGGCGGGTGGAGCCGCGGAGATCCGAGAACCAGAGGACCGCGGGGATCGTCTCCCCATCGCCGAGCTTGATTTCGCCCTTGAGAAGCCGGGCGCCTGCGGTTGCGCCAAGGAAGGTCGTCGCGACATTGTCCAGGACCCGGCGTTGGAGTGCTGCATGGACGGCGACGGCGAGCGGCTTTCGAATGCGTTCGAGTGCTGTGAGATCCGCGACGCTGAAGCCTGCGTCCCGCTTCGTCGACCAGCTCGCCATCATGCCCGTGGTGCCGCCGAGGAAGTCGGAGAGCGCACCGATGCTGAAGGACGCCGCGGTGATGAGGTAGTCGGTGAAGCCGCTGTCGCGGAAGTGCTCCAGCACCAGAAAATCGAGGAGCGCATCGGGGCCGGTGAGGCGACGGCGGAAGGTGTCGAGCCTCTTCACATGGACATGGGCAAGCGGGCTTGCCCACCAGACCGCGTTGCCGAGCGCCGCATGCGGGCGTTGCTCGAGTTCGAGCGGCTCGTCGGGGCGCCAGACGAGTTCCTCCGTCCCGAAGAGCGGGTGGAGGATGACCCAGGACAGCATCACGCGGTCGAGGGGTAGACCGAGGGCGCGGAGCCGAACGCAGAGCGTCTCGAAGAGCGGGGCGATCTCCGGGTCTTCGAGCGCGCTCTGTAGGAGCCAGTCCTCGATCTCGGCCGTGAGTGGCTCGTGCGACATCGTCCCGCTTACCTTCGGTCCACAGTGGTCAGGTTCTGTCGGAGCGCACCCATCCACGTCGTCCCCGGGCTCGACCCGGGGATCCAGAAGATCATGCGAGTTCAGGCGCTTCCAGGAGAAATGGATTGCCGGATCAGGTCCGGCAATGACGGTATTGAGTGTCTTGGCCAAAACACTTGAGCATCTTCCGAGCCGCAAGAACCGGGCGGTCGACCCTGTCGTCCCACGGCTTGGCCAGGGGATGCAGGCCCAGGGCTTTGGGCTCGGTGCCGTGGATCGCCGGGTCGTGCCCGGCGATGACGGTTTTGGTGACGGGTGCGTGGCGACCGTTTAGCCTGCGCCAGCGAAGCGGGCGGCCATGTCCGCTCGGGCCTCGTCGGTGATCTTGTCGAAGAGGTTTTCCGGCACCGTGAAGGCGTGGCCTGCGGGCAGCGCGTCGAGGGCTGCACCTAAGTCGTCGGGCCAGGCCATCGCGTCCTCTTCTCGACCGAAGGCCTGCAGCATCTTGTCCGAGGCGTCGGGGATGAAGGGGCGGGAGAGGATGGCGTAGAGGCGCACGAGGTTGAGGGCGTAGCGCACGCTCGCCTTGGCCGCGGCCTCATCGGTCTTGATCGTGGCCCAGGGCGCGGCCTCCTGCAGATACTCGTTGCCGAGCACCCAGATCGCGCGCAACTCGGCCGCCGCGCGCCGGATCTCGATCGCCTCGAAATGCTGCTCAAAGGCGCGGAGGCGCCCGGCGATGGCGGCGGTCACGGCCTCCTCCCGCGGGCCATAGGCGCCGTCGGGCACCGCCTCGCCGAATTTCGAGCGGCAGAACTTGGTGATGCGGCTCACGAAGTTGCCGAGCACATCCGCCAGGTCCTTGTTCACGCCGGCCTGGAACGACTCCCAAGTGAAGTCGCTATCCGAGCTTTCGGGCGCGTTCGAGAGGAGCCACCAGCGCCAGTAGTCCGACGGCATGATCTCGAGCGCCTGGTCCATGAAGACGCCGCGGCCCTGGCTCGTCGAGAACTTGCCCCCGTCATAGGTGAGCCAGTTGAAGCTTTTGAGATAGTCGACGAGCTTCCACTCCTCATGCCCGCCGGGTTCGAGCGCGCCGGTGGCGCCCATGATCGTCGCCGGGAAGCTGAGCGTGTGGAAGGGGATGTTGTCCTTGGCCATGAACTCGACATAGCGGACATCCCCGGCACCGCGGTCGAGGCGCCACCAGCGTTCCCAGGCGCTGTCGTCCTGACCGGTGGCATCGGCCCATTCCGCGGTCGCGGCGATATAGGCGATGGGGGCGTCGAACCAGACATAGAAGACCTTACCCTCCATGCCGGGCCAGGGCTCGTCGCCGCGCTGCACCGGCACGCCCCAGTCGAGGTCGCGGGTGATCGAGCGGTCCTGCAGTCCGTCCCCGTCGTCGAGCCATTTCCGGGCGATGGAGGTGGTCAGGATCGGCCAGTCCTTCTGCCCGTCGATCCAGGCGCGCAGCCGGTCGCTCATGGCGGATTGGCGGAGATAGAGATGCCGCGTTGCCCGCACTTCGAGATCGGTTGAGCCTGAGATCGCCGAGCGGGGGTTGATGAGATCGGTGGGATTGAGCTGCATCGTGCAGTTCTCGCACTGGTCGCCGCGCGCGCGATCGTATCCGCAGTTTGGGCAGGTGCCCTCCACATAGCGGTCGGGGAGGAAGCGGCCGTCGGCGGGGGAGTAGATCTGACGCTCCTCGACCTCCTCGATGAGCCCGGCCGAGGCCAGCCTGCCCGCGAAATGCTGCGTCAGCCGGTGGTTCCGCTCGGAGGACGAACGGCCGAAATGGTCGAAGGAGAGCCGGAAGCCATCGCCGAGCCGCTTCTGCACCTCATGCATCTCGGCGCAGAACGCAGCGACGGACTGCCCAGCCTTGGCCGCTGCGAGCTCGGCCGGGGTGCCATGCTCATCCGTCGCGCAAATCAGCAGAACCTCGTGCCCGCGGGCGCGCAGATACCGCGCATAGACGCAGGACGGGAGCATTGAGCCAACCAGATTGCCGAGATGCTTAACGCCGTTGATGTACGGTATGGCTGAAGTGACGAGGATGCGGGCCATCGCATGCGGCTCCCGATTGGCTGGCGATGCGCGACGACGGGTCCCGCCCCGAGGATACATGGCGGGGCTCGCGGTCGACGCCGCGCCGGTCTATACCCAGCGTCGCTCAGCGGCAACGGTTGGGGGCGGTTGCAGCGCGGCTGCGGCCGAACGGTCGCCGCGACGATATGATCACGGTGACCTATTCGGGCGCTCTGCTAGGTTGCAGGCTGTTGTCGAGAGACCTTGTGGGAGGGATGGTTGGAAGGGCCGAGTTTCCTCACGCGCCTTGCCGTGGCGAAGATGGCCGGCCTGCTTATCGGGCTGTTCGGCTTCGTCCTGATTCCGATCATCACGCCCGATGCTTCGGTCGCGGCGCGCTGGGGCGTGCTCATGTGGTACCCGACCATGGGTGCGGTGATCGCCCTTCTGGAGGTCGTGGAGAACAACGGGGCGCTGCCTTGGCGCGTGCCCTGGTGGCTGCGCGGCGCGCTGGTGGGCGCTTGGTTCAACTTGCTGGTCACGATGCTGGGCGATGCCTTCATGCGCGATTTCATCGTCGCGCTGCTGGGTGAGGGCAGCCCGCTTGCCACGCCCTATCTCTTCGTGCCTGAAGGTGCTGTGGCTGGCACGATAATCGCTTACCTGGTCATGCGCTTTGGCGGCGAAGGCAGGGCGATCGAAGACGACTGACCCGCAGGCTGCCGGCCTCGGGCGGGGGTCGGGCAGGCGAACCGAGCGGGAGGACAGCATGGCGGCAGCAGCGGCGGGAGCCGACCCCCTCCTGACCGGAACAGTCGTGCTGTTGGGCGCCGCCGTTGTTGCCGTGCCGATCTTCAAGCGTCTCGGGCTCGGCTCGGTCCTCGGCTATCTCGCAGCAGGGGCAGTCGTCGGTCCACACGCGCTTGGCCTTATCGGAGATGTGGAGAGCGTGAGCCACGCGGCGGAGTTCGGCGTGGTGCTGCTGCTCTTCGTCATCGGGCTCGAGCTGCAGCCAAGGCGGCTTTGGCGGCTGAGGATGGAGATCTTCGGGCTTGGCCTTGCGCAGGTCGTGGCCACCTCGATGCTGCTGGCAGGCACGCTTTGGTTCCTGAGCCCCGTCGGTTGGGCGCCGGCGGTCGCGATCGGTGCGGCACTGGCGCTGTCGTCGACGGCCTTTGCCGTGCAGATCATGCGGGATCGGGGGGAGCTTACGACCCCCCATGGCGACCGGGCCTTTGCGATCCTGTTGTTCCAGGATCTCTCCATCGTGCCGCTCCTCGCACTTGTCGCCTTTCTCGGCAGCCGCGGTGGGGCGGAGGCTGCGGGCTGGCAGGAAGCGGGGCTCGCGCTCGGTGCCGTGGCGCTCGTTATCCTGGTGGGGATCTATGGGTTGGGGCCGCTCTTCCGGCTGATCGCGCGCACGCGCACCGACGAGATTTTCACGGCGGCGGCGCTCTTGGTCGTCGCGGCCTCGGCGCTCCTCATGCAGGCGGTGGGCTTGTCGATGGCCATGGGGGCGTTCATCGCCGGCGTGCTGCTGGCGGAGAGCGAGTTTCGCCATCAGCTGGAGGCGGATATCGAACCGTTCCGCGGGCTCTTCCTCGGCCTCTTCTTCATGAGCGTGGGCATGGCGGTGGTTTGGCCCGTGGTGTTCGAGTGGTGGTGGCTCGTGATCCTGGGCGCTGCGACCCTTTACGCCGGCAAGGCGCTGTTCCTCGTGGTCCTAACCGAGCGGACGGGGTCGAGCCGGGGGGAGGCGCTGCGCATTGCGGCGTTGCTGGGCCAAGGCGGCGAGTTCGGTTTCGTCATCCTGGGGCTCGGCGGGGCGCTCGCGCTCTGGGATCGGGAGATCGGGACCGTAATCGCCGCGGTGATCGTGCTGACCATGATCATGACGCCGCTGGCCGTGGCGCTTGTCGATCGGTTGTTGGCGGAGCGGGAGAACTTGGACGGGATCGATGCGGTCGACCGCATGCCCGAGGAGGGCGGCACGGTGATCGTGGCGGGCTTCGGCCGGTTCGGCCAGGTGGTGGCGCGGGTGATGCGGCAGAGGGGCTACGAAGTTGCGATGATCGACAACGACCCTGAGCGGATCCGCATCGCCGAGAGCTTTGGCAACAAGGTCTTCTTCGGCGATCTCCGCCGGTCGGACGTGCTGGCGCGGGTCGGCGCGCGGGAGGCGAAGGCGATCTTTCTCTGCGGCGATGGGCCGGACGCGACGGCCAAGGCCCTGACGAAGCTGCGCGCGCGCCTACCCAGGACGCCGATCTTCTGCCGGGCGAGCGACCGGTTCGAGCAGACGCGGCTCGAGAAACTGGGCGCGACAGGGGCGGTGCGCGAGACGTTCGAGAGCGCGGTGAACCTCGCGCGCAGTGCGATGGATGCGCTGGGCGACGGGGCGGCGGCCGAGGAGACTATCGAGGAGTTCCGCCGCCGGGATCTGCAGCTTTTGGCGCTGCAGGCGGAGCACAACACGAAGGATGGCTACGAAAAGATGCGGGAGCGCTTCTCGCTCGACGAAGAACGCGAGGCGAGCGGCAGCGGGTGACGATCCGAGATGCGCCGCTGCGCCGGTCGATCGCGACGGAAGAGGTCTGCGGCGCGACGGCCTCGGCCAGCGGGTGATGGAGCTAGGATGCGAGCTCACGCTGAGCACTACCGCCTGCTTCCTAAGGATCTCCGACTGGGGCGCTTGGGTGGGCTTGAAGGCTAGCGGCGGCGGATCGCGCGGTGCTCCGGCTCCGCGCCCACCCACGACATGATAGGCACATCTTGATTAACCATCGGCGAACGCTGCCCCTAGCTGCCGCGCAACACCGGGTCGGCCGTGTTAGCTGATTGTTTCTCCGACTCACCTTAACCTGTCGTGGGTGGGCTCCGGAGCCTGGTGGTAATGATCGTTAAGCAGTGGAGGCAGCCCAAAACCCTGAGAAACTGTTTTGGCGGAGCGCTCGCAGCGCAATTCGCCGGTCGCCACTCACGCAGTGCGCCTTACGAGACAGGTTCCTTTAGCGGTTTGGCCGAGACATTTGACACCTTCGTTGCTGGACTTGATCTGGCATTCCAGCAACGCCGCGCCCCTGTGAATGACCGTGTTGCTGGATCCCCGGGGTCGAGCACCTGTGGATCAGATGTCTGTTTGCTGGGTCCAGTGCTGTTCGTTTCGGATCATGGCGTTTAGCGCGACGAGGAGCTTACGCATGGCGGCGACGACGCGGGGCTTGAAGGCTTTGCCGGTCTCGCGCAGGCGTTGATGTAAGGCGTGGATCAGTCCGCACCGGGTCTTCACGACGCTGAGCGTCGCCCTGTAGAGGACATTGCGCAAGCTGGCGCGCCCCGCCTGACAGCGTCCGGGACGGGTGCTCGTACCGGACTGGCGGGGATGCGATTTCAGGAGCGCGGGGCGACGCTGGCGAGGCTGGCGAGGTCGGCGATGTGGCGGCTCGAGGTGGTGCCGATCTCCGGCAGGAAGGCGCAGATCTCCCCGGCGATCTCCCCGGCGATCTCCCTGGCCAGGCGCGGCCAGGCGCGGCCCGACCCCCGGCCCCGTTATCAGCCCCGTTATCAGCCGCGCGGCGCGCGGACCCGCATTGAGCAGCCCGGTGACGCGGCGCTCTATGGCCGCGATCCGGCGCGTAAGAGGCTCGGCGAGGCGGGCGAGGTGCCCGTCGGTCTCGACACGCATGGCAATGAGCGCGCGTTGCAGGGTCACGAACGCGCGCAGGGCGTTCTCGGCGGCCGAGCGGCGAAGAGGCGGGCGATGTGCCACCGCCTCGGGTACCGCCTCGGCGATGGCACGCGCGTCGAGCCTGTCGGTCTTGGCGCGCCGGCCCTTGAGGCGGGCAAAGGCTCGGATATCGGCGCGTGCAGGCAGCGGGCCGGCCGCCCGGCCTCGGAAAAGGCGACGAGGAGCGTTGCCTCGTAGCCTCCACGCGCTTCACAGCCCACGACGCCACCACGGAGATCCGCCCGCGTAAAGAGCGCCCGGAACCCTGCTGGGGCGCCACCCAACGATGCCCCAAACACCAGACGAGCCCGGGGATGACAGGAAGGGGTTCCTCCCGTTTGCGTAGGGTCAGTTGGTGTGCCTGGGTTGGATCCTTCGCCTCCGAAGAAGCAGCGGCGCGCTGGCATGCGAAACAGGCTCCCGAGGCCGGAGGATCAATGCGCCTCTCGATGGGTGCTGTCGTGACGGAGGGTGCTGTTTTGGCAGCAGCCCTTGAGCCTGCGTCCGGAAGCGGGGCGCTCGGCGTTCTCGGTGGCGTCGGCTCCGTGTGGTCAGTCGCCCTACAGCTGTGGGCTATCTTAACGCCCAATCGGGCGTCGTTTTCTTAGCCATCCGGGCTGAGCCGAGCACTTGGTTTGTGATCTCTGCTCACCCATCCAGCATCGTTCTGATCCGACTGTCTGTGCTCGCGAGATGGCGCTTGGGGTGTAGCCGAGCTGTTCGTACAGGGTTCGGGCGCGGGCGATGCCTCGGCCTTGGGGGATGGGTTCGACATAGAGACTTCAGAGGGTACCGTAGCGCTGCTTCTCGCCGAGGGCGCAGGGGCTTCGTTCCTCGTCGACGCTGTGGATCAGACAGCCTTTGGGGCCCGTTCATCCTGGGCGAGGAGCGCTGCGATCTGGTCGGCGGTCATCTCGGCGCTTGGCAAGCGGTTCGGCTCCATCTCGCGCTCGAAGTCTTGGAGGGCGGCCATCGCGGCCTCGAGGTAGGCGCGGTCTGCGTCCGAAGAGGATGAGCCGACGGCGCGGCTGCGGGGCTCAGCCATCCTCGACGGCGTGCATCATCGCGGCGATGGCGGCGGTCTCTTGGCCCGGCGTGCCGCCGGCGGCGATGGCGTCCGCTGCGCCGGTGCGGGCCGTGGCGCTGCGGTTCTGGTTGAGCTTCACGGTGCTCTCGATGCTCGAGATCTCTAGCACCACGGGAAGGATCGCGCGCATCATCTTCGTGAGTGTATCGGGCTCCATCTTGTCGGTTTTCCACGGCCGCTTCGGCAGCAGCATCGTCTCGAAATGGGCTGAGACCCGGTCGAGATGGGCGCGCATGTCGCGTTCGGGCGCAAGGCGGAGCTGGCCGCGCAGATGGACGGCGACGTAGTTCCAGGTCGGCACCTTGTCGTCCTCGCCATACCAGTCGGGCGAGACATAGGCGTCGGGCCCGCTCACCACGAGGAGCGCCGGCAGGGGGGCGTCCGCGCGCATGAGGACGCGGGTGAGCGCGGTCGAGCGGACGAGATGGGCTTCGGCTTCCGTCCCCGCCGCATCGAGCAGGAAGGGCACATGGCTCGCGAGGGGGCCTTCGGGGCCGGCGGCCGTGAGGATGCCGAAGCCGCGGCTCCGCGCTATGGCGAGCGCTTCGTCTTGGGGCTGGCCGCGGAAAGCTCGGTTCGGGTGCATGGGCGTGGCTCCGGTCAGATGGCCGTGGCTGAGGTAAGGATGGGGACGGAGGAGTGGAACATCTCGCCGGCGGCATCGGCGGCTTCGAGTGCTTTGAGCCAGGCGGGGCCCGCTGCAGGGCCCGCGGTAGCAGCCATGAGGCGGGCCATCCAAGGGGCGAGCTGATCTTCGGAGAGGCTTGCATTGACGACGGGGACCGGCACTTGGCGGAGTGCGCCAAAGCCCGTGCGCGCGAGCATTGGGCCGAGTTGCGCCGGCAGGTTCGGCCGCGGCAGCCCGGCGCGCCAGGCGGCGACGACAGGTGCGGTGAGGGCAGGATCGGGGCCGTACCAGAACTCGCTGTCCCAATTCACGGCGAGGCAGACGAAGCGGGCGCCGGGTTTCAGCACGCGGCGGATCGCGGCGAGTGCTTGCTCGGGCGCATCGAGATATTCGATGACATGGGCGGCGACGGCGCCGTCGAAGACCGCGTCGGGCCAGTCGAGGGCCAGCACATCGCCGGTGCGCTCCTGGACGCCGGGGACGCCGTCGCATTCAGCCTCGGCCGCGGCGGTTTGATCGGGCGAGATATCGATGCCGGCGGCGAGGCCGTGCGGTCCTGTGGCGAGCCCGATCTCGCGCAGCAGCAGGCCTGCGCCGCAGCCGATCTCCAGCATGCGCTCGCCGCGCCGGGGTGCGAGCTCGTGCAGGATCGCGAGGCGGCGCTGCGCGAGATCGCGCGACTCCGCCATGCGCCGCTGCAGCGCTGCCGATTTGCCCGTGAACTCCATGACATCGTGCGGTAGCCGCGCCTCGGGCATGCGTCCAGAGCCCATCCCGCGGGATGGTATTCCATGAGGTTCGGGCAAATCGGCAGCGCTGCAGCGGCGCATGGCGGAGTCGCGCGATCTCGCGCAGCGCCGCC
>JBCDFC010000172.1:0-10535 GCA_039178805.1 Pseudomonadota bacterium
CCAGCGTCTGCGCGCCGAAGCCGATGGCGAGACCGACGACACCGGCACCGGCGAAGAGCGGTGCGACGTTCACGCCCATCTCGATCGCCACGAGCAGCGCGACGGTAACGCCGATAATCGTCAGGATGAAGTTGCGGATAAGCGGCAGCAGCGTCGCGATCCGCGTAGCACCCGCGCCGCCGCCCTCGCCATCGAGCACAGCGCCCGCGCCTTCATCGTCAGCGCCCTCTTCGGCGATCTTCTGATCGAGCCAGATGCGCGCTGCGTGATAGCCGATGTAGCCGACGAATAGAATGTCGACCACATCCTCCGCCACGCCGAAAAAGGCGCTTTCCGCGAACATCGCCTGGCCGCCCCAATACCAGACGAAAAGCCAGACACCGACGCCGAGTGCCAGAAGGCTCGCGACGCGGCGGGCAAGGTCCTCGAAGGTCCGCATGCCAGGCGGCGGCGGTTCGGCAGAGGCTTCGTTGCTGCTCTCCGTGCTCTCGGCGCTGTCCGCCGCGACGACTGCGGATAGGCGTCGGCCGCCCCCTTCTTCGTCCCCGTCGTCGTCCATGTCGACGCCGTCGGAGCGCCAAGCCTCGCTCGCGATCGCTGCCCGCTCCCGTGCATCGGCTTCCGCCGCGCGAGCCCGCGCTGCGGCTTCGGCATTGATGGCATCGAGGCGGCGCTTACGGTCGAAGACGCGTTCGACCGCGTAGATCACCAACGCGTAGACCAGCGCTCCTGTGACGATCACGAAGAACGGCATCATGATGCGCTCAGGGCCCGCGTCGACGCCCATCACGAGCCTGAAGACGAGATCGCCCCAGCTGAACACAAGGTAAAGCCCAGCAGCGGGTGCCCATACGGCCGCAACGATCCGCTGCGGCCAGGTCATTGGCTGGCCGCGCCGGTCGCCGATCAGGATCCCGGTGATGCCCGCATGATTGATCCGCATCGACGCGATCAACAGGAGCAGCGTGAGCAGCGTCGTCGCCGCCGTGACGATCACCAGGATTTCCCGCGGCAGTCCGATGCCGTCCATCCAATAGGTGAAGCCCGCGCCCAGGATCGCGATCACGCTCGCCAAGGTCGACCAGCGATAGAGCGAGCGCGCCGCCGGGTCGTTGAGATACGGGATACGGTACTGCGGCAGATACGGCGCCAACGCGATCCGCCAAACCGTGTGCACGATCAGGATCGCTGCATAGGCCGCGAAGACGGTGACGACGGTGAGCAATGTCTCCGGATGCTCGTCATAGAAGAAGAGACCCGTCGCCGTCGCGACCGAGAGCGAGATCGTGACCGAGAATGCGCTCAGAAGCACACGCAACAGCAGGATCGGCAGCTTGTCGCTATAGCCGCGCGGGGCTGCGCGTTGCATGCGCACGAAGATCGGGCGCGCAACGAAGGCGAGATAGAGCTCCGATACGGCCTGCCCGACCAATAACAGAAGGAGCGCAAAGACGCCGATGCCGAGGAAGTGCACCGCGCGGCCAGTCGGGCTCGCGGCGCTCATCGTCACCTGCAACTCATCGAGAGCCGAGGGAACGCGTTTCAGCGTCGCGACAAGGCGACTTCGAAAGACGCCGAGATAGTCGCCGGCGGCCTCCATCGACGCCGTCATCGCCCGGGTGTCTCGTTGTGCGGCCTCCAAGCGCGCGTAGTCTTGTGCGGACGGACCCTCGCTGCTTCGAAAGCCTGGGGCAGGCCGGGACTGCACAGGGGAGGACGCTCTCGGCTCCTCAGCATCGTCATTGCTCGACAAAAGCTGGAGAAGCGGCACCTGCGCCTTCGCCGGATAAACGCTCATTGGCGCTGTGAGGAACAGCACGAGGAAGCAGGCCAACAAACCGACCAAGCAACCGGATAGTCGCGACACTTTCCCTCTCCTCAGCTCGCGCGCGGCCTCAGCCACGCCGTTCCCCACGCGTTTCCTCAGGGGACAATGATACACCGGCGCGGCATATCGGAAAGTTGCCCGTAACACCCTGTTGTCGCTCTGTGAGAAGCCTGCGTCGGCTCATATGGTGAGCAGCGTCCAAAGTGTCACCGATTTGTGTGGTGTGGCAGCAACGTTTCATTCATGTTGGCCTGACTTGTCGCGCCTTCGCGATTATAGCAATTGTGTTGATGCGCCTGCCGAACGCGCCGAGGAAGGGGAGCTGGGGGCGACGCCCCTGCAGGAGCGAGGCTTGGAGCAGCCGATGGACGCGCCAGGATATCGGCCCGACACTCGGGCACTCCTCTATAGTCACGACACCTTCGGGCTCGGTCATATCCGGCGCTCGCGGACGATTGCGAGCGCACTGGTGGGCTGCGATGCGGCTTCGTCGGCGCTGATCGTTACCGGGTCGCCGATTGCTGCGCGCTTCGATTTCCCGCCGCGGGTCGATCACGTGCGCTTGCCTGGCGTCGTGAAGAACGCCGATGGCAGCTACTCGGCTTTGAACCTCGCGCTGGATATTGACGAGATGGCGGGTCTTCGGGGCCAGATCATCAGCGCGGCCGCAGCAGGCTTCAGGCCGGATTTGGTGATCGTCGACAAGGAACCCTGGGGTTTCCGGGGCGAGCTGAGCCAGGCGCTCCCGCTCCTCCGAAGCATGGGCGCGCGGATCGTGCTCGGCATTCGCGACGTCTTGGACGACGAGGACGCACTCGCTCGGGAGTGGGAGCGCAAGGGGGCGATCGAGGCCATCGAGCGTTTCTATGACGAGATCTGGGTCTATGGGCGACCGGAGATCTGTCGGCCGCTCTCGGGTCTTGGGCTCTCGGCCAGGATGGAGGCACGGACGCATTACACCGGCTATCTGAGGCGCGCGCTGCCGGACTGGCCCGCCGAGCCGGAAGGGGAGGCGCCTGAGCGGCCCTATCTCCTGGTGACGACCGGCGGCGGCGGCGATGGTGAGGAGCTGGTCGACTGGGTGCTCCGCGCTTACGAGGCGGATCGGAGGCTCGAGCCGCCGGCCTTCATCATCTACGGCCCCTTCATGTCCAGCACGGCGCGCGCTGGGTTCGATGCGCGGGTCGCACAGCTCGGCCAGCGGGTGACGGCGATCGGCTTCCACCCAAGGCTGGAGCGCTTGGTAGCGGGTGCGCAGGGCGTCGTCGCCATGGGCGGCTACAACACATTCTGCGAGATCCTGTCGGCGGATCGCCCGGCGTTGATTGCACCCCGCACCAGTCCGCGTCGAGAGCAACTGATCCGGGCAGCGGCGGCGGAAGAGCTCGGGCTCGTTCGGATGCTGACGCCTGAGCGGGATGGGATGAGCGCTGCCGCGATGGCCGCCGCGATCCGTGCCATCGCCGATCAGCCGCGTCCCTCGGCGGCGGCAATGAGCGGGCTCCTCGGCGGTCTCGAAGCGATCATGGAACGGGCGCGCCTGGTTGGCTCCGAGCGCTTCGCCGCGGCCGGCGAGTGATCGCGCTAGCCCCTGTCGATGCGGGCGAGGACACGTCGCGCCCGCCACTGGCCGTGGTCGTGAAAGGCTATCCACGCCTGTCCGAGACCTTCATTGCCCAAGAACTGAAGGCGCTTGAGGATCGCGGCTTCCGCTTCGACATCTGGTCGTTGCGTCTGCCCTATGACGACCGCACCCATCCCATTCACGATGAGATCCGCGCCGGGCTGCAGTACTTGCCTGAGTACCTGCACGAAGCCCCGCTCCGCGTCCTTCGCGGGCTGGCCCAAGCTGCACGACTGCGGGGCTTCTGGCCGGCGCTCGGTCGGTTTCTCGCGGATCTGATGCGGGACAGGACGCGCAACCGGATCCGCCGGTTCGGGCAGGCGGCGGTGCTGGCGGCTGAGCTGCCGTCGGCGACGCGCTTTCTCTACGTCCACTTCCTCCACACCCCGACTTCGGTGGCGCGCTATGCGGGGCTGATGCGTGGGCTCGATTGGGGGTTCTCCGCCCACGCCAAGGATATCTGGACGATCCCGGACTGGGAGAAGCGCGAGAAAATCGCGGAGGCCCGCTTTGGTGTGACCTGCACGGCCAGTGGTGCCGCGCATCTTGCCGGACTATCGCCTGTGCCGGGACGCATCGCACTCGCCTATCACGGGCTCGACCTTTCGCGGTTCCCTCCGCCGCCGGAACGTCGTTCGCGGGAGGGTCCGTTCACCATTCTCTCGGTCGGTCGACTGGTTGAGAAGAAGGGGTACGACGTCCTCTTGCGGGCCCTAGCCCTCCTTCCCGCGGCGCTCGATTGGCGGCTGGTTCATATCGGCGGCGGTAAACTTGAGCAGGAGCTTCGGACCGCCGCCGATCAAGCCGGCCTTCGTGAGCGCATCGATTGGCGCGGCAAACGCGATCAGCGCGCGGTGATCGAGGCGATGCGCGCGAGCGACGTTTTCGTGCTGCCATCGCGCATCGCTTCGGACGGCGACCGGGACGGCCTTCCGAATGTTTTGATGGAGGCCGCGAGCCAGCGGCTCCCCATCGTCTCGACCGCCGTGTCCGCGATCCCAGAGTTTGTGCGGCACGACCGAGAGGCATTGCTGGTGGCACCCGAGGATGCGGTGCGCTTGGCCGAGGCGCTGTCGACACTCGCCACCGATCCCGAGCGTGCGACTGCCCTGGCGGATGCCGCGCATGTGCGCCTGATCGACGAGTTCGGGATGGAAACCGGGATCGCAGCGATTGCCCAGCGGTTGGAAGAGGCGTTGGCGATGCCGCTACCAACCGGTGACGCTGCCTCCCCCGCATCGCAGGCAGCGGAGACGGGGGCATGAGCGACTTGGCGGAGCGCGCGGGCACCCAGGCGTCGCTTCGATCCGATTGGCCGGGACTACCGACACCCAATCTTCAGGGGCCGCTTGCAATCGACGGCCGCGCACTGCCGGTCATGTTCTTCGCGCCGATGAAGCCGCCGGATCATCCCGTGCCATCCGGTGACCGCGCAATCGCACGGCTTCTCTGCGCTGCGCTCGCCAAAGCGGGTGCCGCTGTGACGCTTGCCTCATCACTGCGCCTGATCGACACGAAGGGTGACACGGAAGCGCAGTCCCGGATCGAGCAGGCTGCCGCCGCAGAAGTCGCGCGCATCGTGGCAGAGAACGCTGCGCCCGCCCGCCTCTGGCTCACCTATCACTGTCATTACAAGGCACCAGACTTGGTCGGCCACGCGGTCGCGAAGCAGCTCGGGCTTCCATACGCCATTGTTGAGCCGTCGATCTCGCCGCGCCGTCGCGAGGGGCCCTGGGCGCGTTTCGCAGAAGCGTCTGAGGCCGCAATCGCTGCAGCGGATCGCTTGTTTTGGACCACGGAGCGGGACCGGCCGGCGCTCGATGCCGAGGGTCATGCGGCGCGAATGGTCCACCTGCCGCCCTTCATAGACACTGGCCCCACGCCTCAAAGACTGGGCGCCCCGGTATCGCGCCCCTTGCGCCTGCTCGCCGTCGGCATGATGCGCCCCGGCGATAAGATCGAGAGCTACCGCCGCCTTGCCGCCAGCCTTCACCATCTGGAGGCGCCATGGTCCCTCACGATTGCTGGGGACGGCCCTTGCCGAGAGGAGGTCGCGACGCTCTTCGCCGATTTCAACTCACCGGGTCCTGCGAAAACTCCCGAGCGGAGGGTGTCGTTCGTGGGTGTACTCGGGCCCGAGCCGATGCGCTCAGCAATGGAGAGCGCGGATCTCATGGTTTGGCCCGGGGTGGGGGAGGGCGTTGGCATGGCCTGGCTTGAGGCGGAGGCTGCAGGACTGCCGGTCGTGGCCGAAGACGGCCCGGCCGCCCGCAGCGTGGTGACCGGGCGCCTCGCGATGCCGGGTAATGCGCGCGCCTTTGCCGAGGCGATCCGATCCGCCGCCGAGGATCGCGCAGCGCTCTCGATCTCCTCTCGTGAGGCGGTTGTCGCACGACACGGCCTGGACGCAGCGGCCGAGCGGCTTGGCGTGGCATTGTTGGAGATCCTGCGATGACTGGGGCCTCCATTGCCCTCATCCGCCACTTCCCGACGGATTGGAACATTGAGCGGCGCCTGCAGGGTCAGACGGATCGACCTCTTACCGACGCCGCCCGGGCGCGCCTCGATAGCTTGCGCTTGCCAGCGCCCTGGGATGCGGCGGACCTTGTGGCGTCCCCGCTATCGCGCGCCAGCGAGACGGCGATGCGCCTCGTTCCCGAACGCCCGCCTCGTCTCGATCCGCGCTTTGTCGAGATTTCGTGGGGCGAGTGGGAGGGCAAGCTCTCCGACGATCTCGGCCGTGATCCGGAAACGGGGCTGCGCCCGGTCGACCGCCTCGGCTGGACCGGCAGACCGCCGGGTGGAGAGAGTGCCGCGGATGCCTGGGCGCGCGTCGAGCCGGCGCTCAAGCGCCTGGCACAAGGGGGCATGCCGGCGGTCGTGGTGACGCACAAGGCCTTGATGCGCCTGATCCTCGGCGTCGCCTGGAATTGGCAGGGCCCCGACCGGGGCAGTGCCGAGATCAAACGTGCGCGCCTCTACCCACTTAGGCTCTCTACCGCCGGAAGGCCGCAAAACCCCGGTGAGCCAGTACGATTGGTCGAGCGTGAGACGCAGAGCGCGACGGCGCCATGAGCCACGGTCCTGACGGTCGGGCCCAGCGGGTTGCCTTCCTCGTCACCTCGCTCAGCGGCAGCGGACATCTCGTGCGAACACTGGCCTTGGCAGAGGCTACGGCTGCGCTTGGGGCGCGGGTTTTGGTGATCTCCGGTGGGAGGCCGATCGCGCATCTTGCACGCGACGCGATCCCCATGGCCCAACTCCCGCCGCTCATCGTCGCCGGCCGGGACTTCTCTCGCCCCCTCGACAGCAAGGGGCGGCTGGCGGACGCTGCGCTGATGTCGGCGCGGGTTGCGGCGCTTGAGGCGGCGGTCGCGACTTTCGCGCCCGATGTGCTGGTCACGGAGACCTGGCCGTTCGGGCGGCGGAACCTCCGTTCCGAGTTTGAAGCGGCGATCCGCGTGGCGCGCGCGGCCCGGCCGGCGCTCCGCCTCATCGCATCGGTCCGCGACGTGCCCGAGCCCCCGTCGCGGCCTCAGAAACTGGAGGCGGCGGCGGCGCGGTTGAAGGACGGGTTCGAAGCACTGCTTGTCCATGGTGAAAGTGAGTTCCTGCCGCTCTCAGTGACTTGGCCGCTGGCACCCGGTGGACCGCCTCTGCACCACACCGGCTACGTGGCGACCCGAACCGAAGATGCTGAGACGTCGGCCGAAGGCGGTGACGTGCTCGTCGCAGTCGGGGGAGGGGACCTCGGAACCGCACTCCTTGAGATCGCGGCGGAAGGGTCGGGATCGACCAGCTTGACGTGGCGCCTGCGCGTCGGGGGGAACGATGCAGCCGCCCGCGCCGGGGCACTGCGTACTCGATACCCGTCTTCACGCCTCATTATCGAACCTGCCGCGAGCGATTATCGGCAGCGTCTTGCGGCGGCGGCGGTGAGCGTGAGCCTTGCCGGATACAACACGGTCACAGATCTCGCGCCCCTCGGTGTCCCGGCCCTATTGGTCCCCGATGAGACGGCTGGCGAGCGTGAGCAGGCGATCCGTGCCGAGGCTTTGGCAAAGTTCGAGGGCATTGACGTTGCGAGGCTCGAAACCCTCGACCCCGCAAAACTCGCCGCTCGCGTCGAGGCGCTTGCCGCTGGTCCGCGCCGGCCACCGCTCCCTCTCGATCTCGACGGTGCGCGCCGATCCGCACGGTTGATCCTTGGGGAGGCGGCATGAGCGACCGAAGCGAGCGACCGAGGCGCATCCACGACACGGAAGCGCTGGGCGCGCGGCTCAAAGAGATCACCGAGCGTGCGACCGTCGACATGCGCTTTCTGCACGACGACCGCTCCCGCGAGCACATCCGGGCGACGCTGCCGTCAGACGCCAAGGTCCTGGACGTGGGTGGGAGTATGCGCGGCGCGCTCGCCGATTTCGCCGGCGCGGTCGAGACGCTCGACATCAACGATATCGAGGACAACCACAACCTTTTCAGACCCGATATCCTGGGGGATGTCTGTTCACCATTCCCGGACTGGATGAGCGGCCGCTATGATGCCGTGATCGCCTTGGCGGTGATCGAGCATGTGTACGATCCACCCGCTGCGGTCGCGAACTTTCGCCTAGCCCTTCGACCTGGTGGGACGCTCTTCCTCTATGTCCCATGGATCTGGCGCTACCATGCGCCACGCAGCTTGGTATTCCAGGACTACCAAAGGTTGAGCCGCGACGGCATGGCTTATCTCCTGCGCGATTTCGAGGACGTCACGCTTTATCCCTTGCGGGGTAAGTATTCGAGCATCGCCAATCTCCTCAAATGGTGGAAGCCCGTGGTCGAACGCCGTTTCGGCGGGCGCGTGAACCGGATGCTCGATGCGCGGGCGAGCGCCTGGCGCAACACGATCCAAGCCTCCGGTTTCTTCGCTGAGGCACGTCGGCCGTAGAACGCGTGACCAGGTTGTAGGGTTGGCGCGAAGGCCGAACGGTCTTGGAGCTATCGCTATCAGGCGCGCCGGCCGAACTCGTCAAGAAAACTGACCTATTTGACGTAGAGGCATGGGACTTTTGGATTGGTAACATTCGTCACAGCGCATCATGAGTTCGCGATTTTACCAAAATGGGACAGTCGCGTTCATCACTCACGTGGTCGTTTGTATCCTCATTTCGCCGCTCCAGGATGCCTTTAATTGGGAGACTTCTCATGAAACTGCCTTATTCCGAGCCCGACCCGGCGGGGTCGGAGCGCGCTCGGCTTGCCAAAAAGCAGCGCGATCTCGCCACGGAAGTGTCGCGCCTCACGCCGCAGGCCCTGACCCGCACGAACAGTGAAGAGAACGACCATGGGCCGACCTATCCGGCCAACTTCACTAAGGGTCTGAAGCACGACGAATGCGGCCTGCTGCAGTTCGACGCCGACTACCGTTGCTTTGTCGAGGCGATCAATGCGCCGGATCCGACTCTCTTCGAGAAAGACGTGCAGAGCGCTGCGGACCGGATGCCGCCGAATGAGCTCTTCAATTGCGAGATCCAGGACAAGAAGAAAAACAAGAAGGTAAAGCCAGCCTGGCGCGGCTGGGAGAGCCCGCGTGCCGGCCATGTTTACGAGCTGCAGGGACCGGATGCAGGTGCGGTCGGCATGGCCCCGGCCCCACGCGTCGGATCGAGCGAACTCGCCGCCGAGATGGCGGAGGTCTACGCGCTGGCGATCCTGCGCGATGTTCCCTTCACCACGATCTGCGCGGGCGGGAAAGAGACGCTCTGCGGAACGGGCAAGGACAAGAAGAAGGGCCAGGCGGTCCTTTCGACCGATGACCTTGTTAAGATCCTGAACGAAATGCCCTTCTACTCGGGCAAGCACGTCATCTCCTCGACGCCGCACAACCCCGAGCACGGCTACAACAAGTTCGAAGCGCGTCGGCGCGAGGCGCGGACGATCTTGGCCAAGGACGGCAAGCTCACCAGCGAGACCGTTTTTCGCGGCTCCACCAAGGGCGCGCAAATGGGCCCCTACATCTCGCAATTCCTGCTGATGGGCTCGACCTCGCTCGCTGGCGGGCCGGCGACCGGGCAACTGCATCCCGGGCTGTCCTCGACCTACGGGCCCGAGGATGGGCAAATCAATTACGGCTCGATCACGATCGACCAGCGTACGCTGACGCATAAGAACTGCGTCGACTGGATGACGGACTGGTGCTCGTGGCTCGACGTGCAGAACGGCGCCAATGTCGCATCTGCCGCGCTCTTCGAAGGCGAGCGTCGGTTCATCACGACCCCGCGCGATCTGGCCACCTATGTGCACTACGACGCGCTCTACGAAGCCTATCTCAACGCGGCGCTGTTGCTGTTGTCGCTCGACACCCCGGCCTCGAAGGGCTTCCCCGAGAACAGCCCATCGGGCAAGCGCACGGCGTTCGCGACCTTCGGCGGGCCGCACATCCTGTCGCTCGTCTGCGAGGTTGCGACCCGGTGCCTGAAGGCGGTGCGGCGTCAGAAGTTCAACTACCACCGCCGCGCAAGGCCGGAGGCGCTCGGCGGGCGCTTCACGCTGGCGAGCCTTCTGAAGGCTGGGAAGGTCACGCTTGGCACGGACGCCCACAAGAAGCCGATCACCGAAGAGGACAAGTTCGGCTGCGCGTATGACGCCTTCTGTGCCGCGATCGATAACAAGACCGGGCTGCCCGACAAGCTGAAGAAAGCCATCATCGAGCACAACAAGCTGCAGAAGAAGATGGCGAAGATGCGTGGGCTTCACTGCAAGGGCGACTGCCTGCCCGATGGTGTATCGGCCGCGCATTTCGACGCGCACAATCTGCTTCTGCCGATGGCCTTCCCGGAAGGCTCGCCCATGCACCCCGCCTATGGCGCCGGCCATGCGACGGTCGCGGGCGGTTGCGTGACCATGCTGAAGGCGTTCTTCGAGATGTTCGAGGACTGCGACAGCTTCGTCGAGCGTAAGCTTCCGTTCAAATTCGTCCCTGATGCGCATGGGACAAGCCTCATCCCCGATCCGAAGTTCAAGGGCGAACTGACGATCCAGGGTGAGCTCGACAAGCTCGCGGCCAACATCTCGATCGGGCGGAACATGGCCGGGGTGCAC
>JBCDFC010000173.1:0-10531 GCA_039178805.1 Pseudomonadota bacterium
CCGTGGGCGGCAACGCGGACAGCGGCCGCTCAAAAATCCCGTTCACTGGCGCGCGCTTCCCTCGCCTTGCGGCGCTGGCATCCATCCCGGCAACGGAGCGATAGCACCCGCCAAGCTCGCTCGGCCGGCAGTGCGTCCCGCTCCGGGAAGCCGCGCGATAAGGGGTCCGCGCGCTGCAGGCAGGATCAATCGGTTCGTCGCGACCTCGATCAACGCCCGGCCGGCACCAGCACGCAGAAACCGGGGCGCGGGAGCCAGCGCGCCCGCTGTTCCGTCCGCCGTGCCGCTTGCGGCAACGCCGCCTCCCGGCACACCGTTGCTCGTTGCCGGGAGGGGCCCGACTGCACCCGATCGCGCACGGTTGTTTCGCTCCGCATGACGCGTGCCCATCGGACGAGTATCGGCACCCCGGGCGACGCGAACCGGATCGGCCCCGACGGCGTCCAACCCACCCAGACGGGCGAGCTGACGTCTCAGCCGCGCGCGATAGGCGGTCGCGTGCTTTGGCGTGCGGGAGTGGTAGTGACCGGCCGCAACGAGCCAGTCGCCGCTCTCTTTGTGCAGCGCCACCAAGAACTCGGCCGCATAGGTCGCGTTACTGTCGGGGTCGATCATCCGCTCAAGCGATGGAAACGCCTCACCGTGCCAGAAGTGATTGATCTGAAAACAGCCGAGATCGAAGTTCCGCTCACCGCGTTCGAGCTTGCGCTTGGCTTCCGCCAAGGCCTCGCCACGGCTGTCGAACCAAGTGCCACGCCCAGCGGCGTTCATCGCCCAAGGCCAGGGCACGAAGCTGCCATCGCGCCTGTGCCCCGTCTCGACGAGGGCGACAGCCTGCATCAGCGCCGGCGGCACGCCATGCGCCGCAGCCGCCCGCTGCCCCGCCTCGATACAGGCCGAGGGCGCAGCAAGCGATGGCGTCGCGCCGGCCAACACGGCAAGGCCCGCAATCCAAGCCACCATGAGCCGGAAGAGCGCCCTACCGCGCTTTTGCGCAACCGTGCTCATGACCCCTCGATCGCCGGCAAGATCGCTTCCTCGAAGAGACGCAGCAGGCCGTTCGTCATGAAGGGCAAGGTCACCAGAAAAACGACCACGATTGCCGCCATCTTGGGCACGAAAGTCAGCGTCAGTTCCTGGATCGACGTCAGCGCCTGCAGCAAGCCAATCGCGAGACCGGTGACGAGCGCGATCACCAGGATCGGCGCCGAGATCACTAAGCCCGTCCACGCCGCCTGGCGCAGGATCTCGATCATCTGCGTCGTGTCCAAGACTGTTCCCCCGGACCGCGCTCAGACCGGCATCCGAAGGATTTCTTGATAGGCCTCAACGACGCGATCGCGCATGACGACCGCGGTCTCGATGGCCATCTCCGCGCTGCTCAATGCTTCCACCAGGCCCTGCATGTCGCCGCTGCCGCGGACAGCGGAGCCTGCGACCGACTCTCCTTGCCGTAAGCTTTGCTCGAGTGCGCGCGCGGCCTCCGCTAAAGCATCGGCGAACCCATCGCTACCACCCGTGTCCGCGGAAGGTGTGATCCCTTCGCGGCGAGCGGCGGCATAGAGCGTTGTGGCGAGGCTTGTCTCGACTGTCATGGGGCTTCTCCCTCAGTGATGCGCGGCGGGGCCGAAAACGGATCCCGCGGCTAGCGTCTGATCAACTCCAATAGGCTTGAGCGCATTCTTCGCGCCTGATCGAAGAGCGAGAGGCTGGCCTCGTAGGCGCGGCTCGCCTCACGCGCATCGGCGATCTCGACAACCGGATCGACGTTGGAGAACGACACCATCCCGCGGCCATCGGCGAGCGGATGGCCCGGATCGTACTCCTCGCGCATCGCACCATCGCCGAGGCGTACGCGGCCGGGGCGCACTTCCATCGCGCCCGTCGCCCTATCCATGCGCGCTTCGAATGTCGTGAGCTTGCGCCGATAGCCGGGCGTGTCGTTGTTCGCGATGTTCTCACTGACGAGGCGCATGCGCAGGCTCTGCGCACCCATGGCGCTCGCCGCCGTCATCATGGATTTCTTAAGATCCATCCCTCGCCTCCTTAGCGCAGCCGGCCAAGGCCGAGGCGAAGAAGGTCGAGCGTCTTCGAATAGACGCTCAGCGCCAGGCGATGCTGCCCCGCGGCCTCCGCGGCGAGCATGCTCTGCTCCTCGATCACGACGCTGTTGCCGTTGGGAGCAACCGGATCGTCGGTCTCGGATGCTTGCGGCAAAACCTGTGCGATCGGTTGGGTCATATGCCCCTGACGCGTCGCCTTGGGCATGGTCGCATCCGCACCGCGCGCCGCGAATGCAGCAAAGGCGGGCATGTCACGCGCCTTGTATCCAGGCACATCCGCCTGGGCGATGTTCTCGGAAATCACGCTGTGACGGGCGGCGGCGAAACGCGCCATCCGGCCAGCCTCGGTGACGATGGAAAGGTCATTGAGCATGCGCGACCCATTTCTTGGCTCCGTCGCGCCGTGCTTATCGGCCGGCTCTTAACATCCCGTATGCGAAGAGGGTGTATGCGAGGTTCAGGACACCGCGAGGGGCCGAATGCTTCACAGCGCGATGGAAATCTGGGGGGAGGTCGTCGGCTGCGACGGCACGCGCCTTTTCGTCGAAGGGCTCGATGGGATCGCGCGGCTGGGCGACACGCTGCACCTCCCCGGCGGGGATGAACCGGCGGAGATCATCGCTGTCGAGGCCCGGCGGGTGGTGGCGCTCCTCGGCACGCCTGGGCAGGCGGTTCGGGGCGGGGATCGCGCGTTGTTGGAGCGGAGGACGCCGCCGGCACCCAGCGCGGATTGGCTCGGGCGGGCCTTCGATGCCGACGGGCGCGTTCTCTCGGGTCCGGATCCGATGCCGGGGCCGCGGCCGGCGATGTTGCAGGCCCGCGCGCCGCAGGGTGCTGGGCGCCGCGGCCTCGGGCCGAGGCTCGAGACCGGCGTTGCGGCCCTCGATGCGGCCCTGCCGCTCTGCCAGGGCCAGCGGCTCGGCATCTTCGCTGGCAGCGGCGTTGGCAAGACCATGCTGCTCAATCATCTGGCGCGCACGGCCTCCGCCGATGTCGTCGTCATCGTGTTGACCGGGGAGCGTGGGCGAGAAGCCGGCGCGCTTCTCAGGGACCAACTCCCGCCTGCGCCGGGTGGCGAACGCCGGGTCGTCATTCTCGAAACCTCGGACGCGCCCGCCGTTCGCCGTCGTCGGGCGGCTTGGCTCGGGCTCGCGGTGGCAGAGCATTTTCGCGATGAGGGGGCGCAGGTGCTCCTCCTCTTCGACAGCGTCACGCGCGTGGCGGAGGCGCATCGTGACATAGCCCTCGCCGCGGGGGAGCTTCCGGCCGTGCGCGGCTATCCCGCCTCGATGCCCGCCATGCTTGCGGCCCTCGCCGAACGGGCGGGGCCGGGTCTTGAGGCGCCGATGCCCGATGGGCGGGTTCAGGGCGACATCACCGCCGTCCTCACCGTCCTCGTGGCAGGGTCCGACATGGAGGAGCCAGTGGCCGATGTCCTGCGCGGCATTCTCGATGGTCATGTGGTGCTCGACCGAGCGGTGGCAGAGCGGGGGCGCCTACCGGCGATCGATCTCGCACGCTCAGTTTCTCGTTCGGCACCCGCGGCCTGGACCGCGGATGAGGCGGCCTTGGCGGCCCGGCTCAGGGCGCTGCTTGCCCGGCATGCGGAGGTATTGCCACTCCTCCGCGCTGGTTTGCACGCACCGGGCAACGACCCAACGCTCGACACGGCGGTCGCCGCCTTCCCAGCGCTCGACCGTTTCCTATCGACGCTTGAAGCGGCGCCCGGGCCAGGCTGGGCCTTCCGCTTGCTGCGTGACGCGCTGCCACCCGGCAGCTCGTAGCGACTGGACCTCGTCAAACGCCACGAGAACCACGCGCCCTTCAGGTCTCAGGGTGCTACGGCGGGATTGAGACCGTCAGAGACGCGAGGCGAAGAGCCCGGCTGTACTGCTCGGCCCAAGCGGCGAAGTTTGCAAAAGCGTCAGCGCCGTCACGCCCGGCGAGGTGACACTCGGCCCCGCCGCCGCCTGTGCGCGGAACAGGAACCGCTCGACCGCCTCCTCGACATTGGCTTCTTCAACGAAGAGCGCTGGGCTCGACGAGCCGAACACCTGTTCGGCCCGGGCCGAGATCCGCTGCACCTGATTGTCGAGATCGATCGCGCCAAGGCTCTCCGGCAGGCCGAGCGCGCCGAAGGCGACGATGCGAAGTGGCTCTGACCCGATGACTTGGAACCAACCGAAGCGATCGGCGTTCTCTCCGCTTGCGATCGTCCCGATTTCCCGCCGGAAGTTCAGCGCCAGACGCAGATCCACGTCGGCGTCGCCCACCGCCCGCTCGAACTGGCGGACGCGATAGTTCTCCACGATCTCTTGGCGGACGGACTCGCGATCCAGCCGACCGCCGAAATCCCCGAACCCCATCGCCTCGGCAAAACGGCGCCAGGCCGGGTCGACCAGCCGGTTCGCAAGGCTGTCCTGCGCGACCGTACCTTCCTCCAGCACACGGCGGATCAAGGCGCGTTTCGGCAGCTCATCTTCCAACCCGAATGCGCCGAGCGCGACTTTCAGGAGCTGGCGATCCTCCACCAACGCCTCGGCGCTCGTGATGCTCCCCGCGCGCGCGACGAAGTCATCCGTCTCGCGGGTCAGCACGGCGCCCTGAGAGAACGCGGCGAACTGCCGGTCGAAAGTGCTGTCGAGGAGGCGAAGGCCCGCGACGCCGCCGAACGGTATTGCTGGCTGGACCGTCATCGCGCCGCTTTGTCTGTCGCAGCCGCTGAGAGCGATCGGGGTTGAGGCTCGGCCGCACCCCCTCCCCTTCTCATGGATGTGGTGAGCGGCACAGCATCCGAAGTCGAAGGATCTGCCGGCGAAGGACGCGCACCATCCTTGGCCGAAGCCTCCAGGATCTCTCCATCGAGACTGCCATTGGCGAGAAGGCGTTCCTCGACCGCCAAGAGCTGGCGCAGACGGCGCAGACAGCCGTAGAAATTGCGGCGCCTGAGCTCCGCCAAAGCGCCATCCAGCGCCTCGCCAACCGGAATACCGGCGAACGCATCGCGCAGCTGCTGGATCCCGCGGTCGAGTTCGCGCACGGCGTCGTCCGGCTCTGCCTCGCCCGCGACCGCCAATTGGGCGACGTAGCAGACGCGCTTGACGGGCGTGTCCACCTCATCCGGATGGATCGCGTCGCGCAGGCGCAAAATCTTTGCGTCCGGCGTCTTGATGATGAGCCGCGTGTTGCGCTCGCCGTTCTGCATCACCACGCCGTTGACGAGGATCTGCTCATGGGCGCGCAGCTTTAGGATAAGGCCTGGCATCGGCGTTTCCTCAAGCTGCTCCGGCGACCGCAGGCTCACCCCGGAGCCCGCGCATCACCGCGGTGTTGATCTCGAGGAGCGGTTGCGGGGCGGCCTCGCGTGTCATGACGCGGCGGCTGTGGGAGAGAACAAACACGCCGAGCGAGACGAGCTGCCCGCGCAGCGCCTCAGGCAGTTCGTTGTCCGCCCGTGCAAGATCGCCCATCAGCGCGGTCCAGAGGCGCTGGTTCTCCCACAGCGCCGCCGCGAGGTCGGGAAACGGGGCGTCCGGCGCCATGGCTGCGCGCAACCTCCCGGTGACGCGGCTGAAAACCTGATACTCGATTGACCGCGGCGTGCCGAGGGCGCGGCTCGCTTGGCCGTAGGCGGCATGGGAAGCGCCAGGCGCGGTCATGATCGGATCCTCTCGCTTTACAGCGGCGCCGCTCTGGGCGCGATCGGGTTCGGTGGACGGCCGGAGACGATGTCACCCCCGGCCGCGACGTCGGGCCGCCCCACACCGTCAAAGGGCGCGGGGCGGCTGGAGCGATTACCGGAACAGCGCCAGGATGTTCTGCGGCGCCTGGTTGGCGATGGAGAGCGCCTGAACACCGAGCTGCTGCTGGACCTGCAGGGCCTGCAGCCGGGCCGAGGCCTCCTCCAAATCCGCATCGACCAGCGCGCCGATACCCGACTTGAAGCTGTCGATCAGCGAGCTCATGAAATCCGACTGGATCTCGAGCCGCCGCTCGGAGGCGCCGAACTCGGCCTGCGCATCGATGTTGATCTGGATTAGGCTCTCGATGGTGTCGAGCGCCCGCGTCGCGCCGTCCCCGGTGGTCACGTCGATGGTCGAGAGACCGAAGAGGTCGCCCGTCGACTCCGTGCCGCCGCGGTTCTCGGACAGGCTCACCGTCTCCCCGGTGTCGCTCGCGATCGAGATCGTGGCTGTGTCGGACGCCGGATCGGCCGCGAAGCTCAGCACGGTGCTGACACCCGCCGGACCTTCCGCCGCGATCACCGCCTGAAGACCGCGAACCACATCGTTCACGTTCTCGTCGGCGCCCGCGACATAAGTTGCGGTGTTGCCGCCGATATTGACCGAGAAGGTGTCGCCCTCGACAACATTGCCGCTCACATTCACGCCGACCGAGCCGGCGGTGGCCGCGTCGACCTGCGTCGCGGACTGCGTGATGTTGCCGGCATTGGTGCCGAAGGTCGTGCTGAAGGTCACATCGCCGCCCGAGGTCGAGTCGAGATTGACCACGTCGATGGCAGTGTTGTTATCGGCGTTAACCTGGAAGACCACGCCCCGGACGCCCTGCGCTGCCGCATCCGCGTTGAGGGCCTCAACGGCGGCCGTCGCCTCGGCCGCCGAGTTGGCCGGCGTGTTGTCCGAGGTGTAGGTGAAGGTGTTCTCACCCAGCGTGACGCTGAGGGTCTGCCCATCGGCGCTGGCTTCCGAGTCGACCAAGTCGAGCGTCACGGTCGAGCCCGTGTTCGTCTGACCCTGCACCCCCGAGAGCGTCGCCGTGGCGCCACCCGCCGCAACCGCGCCCGTCGCGTTGGCAGCATCCGCCGAGGTGGTGATCGAGGTGCCCGAGGTCGAGCTGATCACGATCTCGGCGTTCGCGGCCGTGGTCGGGTTGGCCTGGCGAACGGCGGTCACGCCGTTGAAGCCGAGATTGTCGGCCGCATTGTCCTCCGACAGCGTGCCGTTGATCGCAGCAGCGACGTAGTCGAGCACGTTCTCGTCGGTCGCATCTGTCGTCGCGCTCGCGATCAGGCCCTCATCGGCGAGCTTCTGACCCGTAACCTCGATCTCGATGCCGCCGACATTCACCGCGAAGCTCTCAGTCGCCGTGGTGTCGAGATCCAGGAAGCTCGCGCTGCTGGTCAGCGTGATCGTCTGGTCAGACGCCGTCAGGCCCGTACCGGAGAGCGTCGAGAGCCGCCCGCCGTTCTGAGTACCCGCCGCACCCGCATCGGTCGTGAAGTTCAGGCCTTCGACCGAGACGCTGGAGGCCGTCACCTCACCGGTGGAGGAGCGGTCGAGCGATGAGAGAACCGAAATCGTCTCGTCGTTCTTCAGCAGGTTGAGGCCGTTGAACTGTGCTGCATCCACGATCCCGGTGATCTGGTCGCGGAGCTGATCGATCTCGTTCTGCAGTGTCGGACGATCGACGTTTTCCTCGTTCGCGGCAACGACTTTGCCCTTAATCTCGTTCAGGAGCTCGCCGATCTGCGTCGTCGCGTTCGAGGCGACGGCGAGCGTCGACGAACCGAGCGACAGCGATTCGGTGATGGCCTGGAAGCCGGCAACATCCGACTCCATAACCTGGCTGATGGCGAAGACGGCGGCGTTGTCCCGCGCGCTCGCGACCTTCTTGCCGGTCGAGATCTGATTGTTGATGTCCGAGAGCTGCGAGTTGGTGTTCCGCAGGTTCTGCAGCGCGATCATCGCGCTTGAATTGGTCAGAATGCTCGAGGTCATTTCCGGTATCCCTTGTTTCGAGCGGCGCATTCCGCGCCGGGTTTCACTGTCGGCCCGGCAACGCGCCGGCCCGCTGCGACCGCCTGAGCGATCGAGAGATGCCTTCTGACAGGAGCGCCGGTGCCTTCACCGGCCGCGCGGATTTGAACCGCGCAAGGGTCTTCTGCCCCGAACTTTCCTAAGTCCACGTAAAGCGATCACGCCCTTTTCGAGCGGCCAGCCGCATCCTCGCGACTTAGAATCGAGCCACCATCCGCGGCATAGGCCACAGCTCCGCGGCGCATCTTTTCCACGCGGGCCAGCTCACGCGCCGCCCGCTTCAGCCCGGCACGCGCCGCCTGCAGCAGTGCCTCATTGGCGCGCGCCGCCTCGCTCAACGTCGTCACACGACCGCGCAACCTGTCCGCCAGATCCTGATCGAGCGTGCCGCGTGCGGCTGCCAGCGCCTCCGCCAGGCCCTCGACAAGCGCGGTCTTCCGTTCCGCCAGTGCCGCAGCGCCCGAAAGCGCGCCGGATAGGCACAGCGCCCGCTCCTCTGCGAGCAGCGCATCCGCCTCGTCGAGCAAACGCTCCAGCCGCGCACCTGCCTCGCTCACTTCTGCTCGCCCGCACTCGTGAGACGCGCGAAGACCATCTCGGCGATCCCGAGCGATTTCGAGCGTGCGATCTCGGTGGCGACAGCCTCGAGCATGAAGGGCGCCACCGCGGCCTCGCCCGCCCCGCCATTCGGCCCGCCCCGCATCTCGCCAAACCCGCTATGGCGCAGCATCTCAGCCAGAAAGGCAGCCTCGAAACGCTCCCCAACCGCGCGCAGTCGAGCCTCGCCATCTGATGCCTTGGGGTCCCCCTTCGAGGCACCCGAAACGCTCGCCGCATCCGCGACGCTTCTGATCAACCCGCTTTCCACCGCACGCTCCCAACCCGCTCACCGACCGATAGCGATACGGCCTGAGCGTGAAGGCTTGGTTAGCCTTTCGCGGATAGCAGAGGGGCGTCGGAAGAAACCGGGTGAGTTGATGGATACAGCGCAGATCATTCCCTTTCCCCTCGGAACCGGTGGCGGCGGTGCCGCGTCGAACGCTTTGGGCGGCTCGGGCGGCTCGGGTGGGCCCCCCTCTGCTCAGGCGCAGGCAAAGGCGCAGGCGGAAGATCCCAAGGGACCGTCCGCCCAGTCACTTGCATCGTCACAGCGCGGGGATCTGCGCCGCGCGCCATCGGCACAAGAGGTGGCTGGCGGGCGCCAAGCACCGACGACCGACGAAGCGTTCGAGGCCGCGTTCGACGCAGTCTCGGCCGCCGCCGCGCCGCCGAGGCCGACAGGGTTGGAGAGTTCCGCGCAGCCCCGTGTGGCACAGGCAATCGCGCCTCACTCCGGGCAATCCTTGCGCACACCTGCCGAGCTCACCGTGCCTGCAGCGACCAAAGGACCGGCGCCAGGCAACGTCTCTCCCATCGAAGTGGCCGCGACACCGACCCCGCTTCTTACGACCGAGGCGACGACGGCGCAGTCAGATGCCGAAACGTCCACCAAAAGCTCTTCTGCTTCACGCGAATCGGAAGTCGCGAGCAACTCAGCACTCCGCTCCTCTCAGCTGAACGCGGAAACCCGGTCCCCAGCGGCATCTCCGCTCGCACCAGCATCCGATCCGACCCGGGCGAGTGTGCAGGCAAATGCCGCGAAAACTCTGGAACCTAAAGCGTCGGAACTTCCCACCGCACCGTCACCGCGTCAGTCGGCGCAGGGGGGGCAGGGGGCGCAGACGGTCGGTCTCGGGGAGACGCCATCGGTCGAGGTGCAGGCAACGCGCAAGATCGAGGGGCTGAACCCTCCTCAGAGCACGCCACCAACGCCGGCTCCTGCATCCTCTCCGGCTGCGCTCGCGCCCCAAACCACGGCGGCGGGTACGGCGGGTGCCGCTGCGGCTGCGGCCGAAACCGGCCTCGACCAACGCGGCCGCGGTGCCTCAGACCCGCAGACGCCGAAAACGCCGATCCTGGCACCACACGGCGCGACGACAGCAGCCGCCCTGCCCACAGTCGACGCGCCCCTACCGCCACCTGGCCCGGGCGCTGCGGGATCGGAGCAACCGCTCCCCCAACTTGCGACAGCGGACACCGCGCTTCGCGGCGGCAGCACGGGCGCGCTCACCGGGTCCAGCACCGTCACGACGGCCGCTGGCTCACAGCCTGGGGAGTTCGCGCTCTTCATCGGAACCGCCGCGACGGACAACGGTCCTGCCGGCGATACGAGCGCCAACCGACTTCGCGAGTTAAACGCCATCCACGTCCTGCGCCTGCCCGATGGCCGCGTCGAACTCCAACTGGATCCGCCAGAGCTTGGCCGGGTCGAGATCACCTTCGACTTCAGCGATGACGGCCTGCGCGCCACCGTCGCGGGCGAACGCGCGGGCACGATCGAGCTTTTGCGCCGCCACGCCGATCTCCTGCTCGGTCAGCTCCGCGCCGCGGGCTTCGAGAACACCACCCTCGACCTCGCCGATGGGAAGTCCAGCGGCCAACGCGGCTCAAGTAGCGGCGACCCCCAACTCACACCGCTGCTGCCCGAACGCGAAGGCGAAGCACAACCCGCCCCTGGTCGCCGCGGCCTCGCCGCCGGCCATGTCGATCTCAGGCTCTAAGACCCCGCCGGTCGCACGGAGAACGCCACACCATGGAAAACGTCACGAACCCGCCGCTCCTGCCGACGCAGCCTGCCGCGGCAACCCCACC
>JBCDFC010000174.1:0-10502 GCA_039178805.1 Pseudomonadota bacterium
GAAAGGCGCGAAGGGGTGCGCGCATCGGCGCGACGTCCAGCCGCTCAGCGACGGGTTTCAGCTTCTCGATCGGCAGCCGGCCCTCACCCGGCCCCCAGACGACACCCGGCCCCGACCGCCCGGCCACGCTCACCCGCACGAAATCGCCGGGGCGGAGCTCCAACCCATTGGGCACGGCGTAATCGAGCGGTGTGTCGAAGGGCATCGGAACCAAAACGCCGACACGGTCGGTATCGAGCGATCCGGCATCGCCACCCTGATCACCGGCCCCGAAGAGCGCGCCCTGAGTCCCTTCGGCAACGCCGCTCACACCGCCAACCCCGCCATGCCCCGGCAAACCGCACCACCCATTGGCCCCCGCCGCCCGGACGCGATACCATGATGCCAAACCAAATCAGCGGCGGGAGCAGCGCGCGCCATGAAGTTCTTCGTCGACACGGCCGATATCGCCGAGATCCGCGAGCTTGCCGCCACCGGCATGGTGGATGGCGTCACCACCAACCCCTCGCTCATCGCGAAATCGGGCCGCGACTTCATCGAGGTCACGAAAGAGATCTGCGCCATCGTACCGGGCCCCGTCTCGGCCGAGGTTACCGCGACCGAAGCGGACGCCATGGTCGCCGAGGGCCGGCATCTCGCGGCCATCGCGCCCAACATCGCGGTCAAGGTCCCGCTCACCTGGGACGGGCTGCGCGCCTGCAAGGTGCTCTCGGACGAGGGGCGCATGGTCAATGTCACGCTCTGCTTCACCGCGAACCAGGCCCTCTTGGCCGCCAAGGCCGGCGCCAGTTTCATCTCGCCCTTCATCGGGCGGCTCGACGATATCGGCCTCGACGGCATGGCGCTCATCGCCGAGATCCGCGAGATCTACGACAACTATCCCCATTTAACGACCGAGATCCTGGCCGCCTCGATCCGCAGCGTGAACCATGTCACGGCCGCAGCCCGGATCGGCGCCGATGTCGCCACCTTGCCGCCCGGCGTCTTGAAGAAGCTGGCCGATCATCCGCTGACGGACAAGGGGCTCGAGGCCTTCCTCTCGGACTGGGCCAAGACCGGCCAGACGATCCTAAGCTGAGGGGGACGCCATGAAGGATGGGGAGATCGGGCCCGAGACGGCCACCGAAGGCACGCTGAGCGAGGAAGAACGCGATCTTGTCCGCAGCCTCGTGATGGCCGAGCCCGAGCTTGTGCTGAGCGACGACCGGGTGATGCGGGCGCTCATCGGCGCGACATTGCCGGGTGGGGCGCCCAAGCCCATGCGCAAGGTCGTGGATCTGCGCGACAAACTGGTTGAGCGGCTCGAGGATCGGCTGAGCCGCCTCGTGCACACCAACCGCTCGGTGATCGCCGCAGCCTATGAGAACGTCGCTTCCACCGGTGCGCTCCATGCCGCCATCGGCGATCTCGTCGATGCGCCGGATCTCGCGGGCTTCGCCGCGGCGCTGACCGATGCGCTGCCCGCGCGCGTGGGGATCGAGGCGGCAAGGCTTTGCATCGAGGGCGATGTGGATGGGGTGACGCAGGCGAACGGGCTCGGGGCCGCCGGGCGCGCGCTCCTCTTCCTGCCGCGCGGCACGGTCGAACACTATCTCTCGATCGAAGGCGTCCCTTCGGCGGAGGGGATCGTCCTGCGTGAGGCACCGATGGAGGCCGAGGCGCTTTTCCCCCGCGAGCATGTCGCCTCCGAAGCGCTTCTGCCGCTTGCGATTGGCGCCGAGACCGGGCTTCTGGCCCTCGCCTCGGCCGACCCCGAACGCTTCTCGGCCGATCAGGGCACAGAGCTTTTGGCCTTCCTCGCCCGTGTCGTGGCCCGGATCGCAACGCAGCATCTCGCAGCCTTCGATACGGCCAACGGTGCCGCAGTGCCGTGATCAGCCGGATCGAGCCGGGTGCCGAACTTCTGCCCGAGGCGGTGGCAGCGCTTCTCGGGCGATGGCTCACGCATCTCGGCGCAACGCGCGGGCGGGCGGATCTTACGCTCGACGCCTATGCCGGTGCGCTCCGTCGGTTCCTGATGTTCACGGCGGGCCATGTCGGCGGGGCGCCGACGCCCGCCGCGCTCGCCACCCTTACGATCACCGATTTTCGGGCCTGGATGGCGGCGGAGCGCCGGCGCGGCCTCTCGCCCCGGGCCCTGGCGCGGGATTTGGCGGCGGTGCGCGGCTTCTTCGCCTGGCTCGAGGATACGCAAGGCATCCAGAACGCAGCGATCCTAACCGTGGCGACACCTAAGCATCCGCGCGCCGTCCCACGCCCCGTCTCAGTCGACGAAGGGCGCGCGATGCTCGACTTCGTCGCAACGGGCCCACGGGCCGCTTGGGAAAGGACGCGGGACACGGCGGTCCTCACCCTCCTCTGGGCGGCGGGTCTGCGGATCTCCGAAGCGCTCGGCCTCCGCTGGCGCGACGCGCCCCTCCGCGACAGTGTCACGATCACGGGCAAGGGTGGCCGAGAGAGGACGGTGCCCGTGCTACCGGTCGCGGCCGAAGCGGTCGAGGCCTATCGCGCCCTCTGCCCCCATGCCGCCCGCGCCTATGGCCCGCTCTTCCTCGCCACGCGCGGTGGCGCATTGCGGCGGGAGCGGGTCGAGGCTGCCATGGCCGAGGCGCGGCACGCGCTTGGCCTACCGGCAAGTGCCACTCCCCACGCCCTCCGCCACGCCTTCGCCACCCAGCTCTTGGCGGCGGGCGGCGATCTCAGGACGATCCAGAAGCTCCTTGGCCACCGCACGCTCAGCACGACGCAGGTCTACACCGCCGTCGACGATGCCTCACTGGCCGCAACGCTCGCCGCCGCCCATCCCCGCGCTCGCTGAACCGACGCGCCGCCTCAGCCCTCCAAGCGAGCCCGCAGGAGCGCCATCTTCTTCGCGAGAAAATCCGCCGTCGCCTGATCGCTCATCGTGCCGTCCTCGCCGAACTTCGTGTGGGCGGCGCCCACGAACACTTCCGGATTGGCCAGGACATCGACGTCGAAGGGCACCAGCATCAGGTAAAGCGCCGACTGCGCCCGCTGGCCGCCCGCGCCCCCGGCCGTGGCCGAGAGGATCACCGTCGGCTTGCCCGCCGTCGGCATCGGCCGAAACCGGCTCAGCCAATCGAGCGCGTTCTTCAGCACCCCGGGCGGGTTCTTGTTGTACTCAGGCGTCGCGATGATCAGCGCATCCGCGGCCTCGACCTGCTCCTTCAGCGCCGTGACAGACGCCGGCATGCCCTCGTCCTCCACGTCCTGGTTATAGAGCGGCAAGTTGAGATCAGCGACGTTCGCCTCGCAGGCGCCGTATTGCCGGAACGCCTCATGCACGAGCTTGGTATTGAAGCTCTCCCGCCGGAGAGAGCCGGAAATGCCTAGCAGCCTTTTCATGGGAACCTTTCTTCGCGCGCGTGAACCCCTGAGCATAGCGGGCCCGCGCCGCCGATCAGCCCCCGCAGGTGTTCTGATCGGCAACCATTGGGGCTTGGAGCTTGGACGCGCGGCCGACCGGATCAGGCTCGGGCGCAGCCCCGCCGGCCCCTATGCGTGGATCGGCCCCATGCCGCAGGCGAGCGCCGCTTCGCGCACGGCCTCGGAATAGGTCGGGTGCGCATGGCAGGTCATGGCCAGATCCTCGGCTGCGGCGCCGAATTCCATCGCCATGCAGACCTCGTGAATAAGGTCACCCGCCCCCGGCCCGATAATATGGGCGCCGAGGATCCGGTCGGTATCGGCGTCCGCCAGGATCTTGACGAAACCATCGGCCACGAGATTGGCCTTCGCGCGGCCGTTGGCGAGGAAAGGGAACTTGCCGGCCTTGTACTTCCGGCCCTCCTTCTTCAGCTCCTCCTCGGTCTTGCCGACGCTCGCGACCTCGGGCGCGGTGTAGATGACGCCCGGGATCACGCCGTAATTCACATGGCCATGCTTGCCGGCGATCTCATCGGCGACGGCCACGCCCTCGTCCTCGGCCTTATGCGCCAGCATCGGCCCCGCAATCACATCGCCGATGGCCCAGATGCCAGGCACATTGGTCTTCCAGTGATGATCGGTGCGCACCTGCCCACGCTCCGTCACATCCACACCTATCCGGTCGAGGCCGAGCCCCGCCGTATAGGGCCGCCGGCCCGTCGCGAGCAGCACGATATCCGCCTCGATCTCATGCGCGCTGTCGTCGTTCCGTGCCTTGTAGTGGACGGTCAGCGCATTGCCCTTGTCCACGCCTTCGACCGCGGCGCCCAGGATGAAGTTGATCCCCTGCTTCGTCAGGATCTTCTGGAACTGACGCTGCACTTCCGCGTCGTTGCCGGGGATGATGTGGTCGAGGAATTCGACCACTGTCACTTCCGAGCCGAGCCTGCGCCAGACCGAGCCGAGTTCGAGCCCGATCACCCCGCCGCCGATCACCACCAAACGCTTCGGGATGCTCTCCAGCTCCAGCGCACCGGTGGAGGTGACGATGCGCTTCTCATCGACCTCGACACCCTTCAGCGAGGCAGGCTCCGAGCCCGTGGCGACGACGATATTCTTCGTCTCCAACACCTCTTCGCCGACCTTGACTTGCGTTGGCGAGACGATCTCGCCCCAGCCGCGCACGTAATCGACCTTGTTCTTCTTGAACAGAAACTCGATCCCTTGCGTGTTCGAGTCGATCGCCTGCTGCTTGTATTTCAGCATCTGAGGCATATCGACCTCGATCGACTTCGCCTTGATGCCCATGGTGGCGAAATTGCCCTCGGCCTCATGCACCAGTTCCGAGGCGTGCAAGAGCGCCTTGGACGGAATGCAGCCGACATTGAGGCAGGTCCCGCCAAGGGCGCCGCGCCCCTCGACACAGGCCACTTTAAGCCCGTGCTGCGCCGCGCGGATCGCGCAGACATAGCCGCCCGGCCCCCCTCCGATCACCACCATGTCATACTGGGCCATCGTGCCGTTCCTTCCGATTTGCGGCCCGGTCCCGGCGGGCGGGGCGCCTGCGCGATCCGAGCAGGGTCAATGCATCAACTGTGTCGGGCGAAATCAACCGAGCAGGCACGATCAGCCTCCTGCCGCGGCGCTTGGCCACCCGCCGATCCAGGCTGTGACAAGCCCAGCACCCAGCATGATCAGGGTGCCGAGGAGCCCGACCGCCCAGACGGCGGAGCGGAGGTAGCGCACACCCGTCCAGTAGCAGGGCACATAGGCGATGCGCGCAGCGAGATAGATCCCCGCCCCCCAGGCCGTGAGCGGGCCGGTCGCACCGCCCATCACCACGACGACCGTCGCTGCTGTGTGCAGCACCAGCCCCTCGATATGGTTGAGAAAGGCACGCTGCAGCCGCGCCGTGCCCTTCGACATCCACTCCTCCGGCGGCTCGTCCCGCGGCCCGGCCAGCCAACGAGATCCGATCTCGAGATTGGCCGGCACGGCGAACAGACCAAGCTGCACCACTGCCCAAACCACGGCGAGGCCGAGGATCTGAAGCTCGATGCCCATCACACGATCGTCCGAAAGGCGCTGCGGCGAACGAAGAGATGCGCGACGATCAGCGCATGCAGACCGATCGAGATCGCAAGGCAGGCGAGATGCGCAGCGACAGGCGCATCGGCATTCTGCACAAGACCCCAGATCCCGACGGGCAGGAACAACGCCACCGCCGTCGCGAGCCCCGGATTGTATCGCCGCAGCAGAACGGCCTGCCCGATATGCGCCGGCGCGTTAACGACAAGCGCATAGATCCCGAGGAGACCCCAGTAGGGCGCAACGAAGAGCGAGAGCAAAAACCCGCCCAAGGTCAGCCCCCAGACAAGCGGGACATTGATCACCAGGATCGCCCGGTCGGTCAGAAGCGCGTTGCCGTCACCGAAGGCCTCGTTCACGAAGTGCTTGAACCGACCGCCAAGATGCTCTTCGACCTGATGCGCCATGTAGACCGGCAGGCAGAGGGCGGCTGCGATCTGCGCGGGCACGAGCTCACCCAGGAAGACAAGGATCGCGATCAAGAGCACCGGCGCGCCGCCCGCGGCGCCCCAGACCCAGTGCTGATCGAGCCATGCCATCGCGCTCATCCACCGGGCCTCCACAGCCCCGCTCAACCTCTGGTGCTCAGCGCTCGGCCAGGGCGAGGCGAAGGCCGAAGCCCGCAAAGGCTGCTGCCACCGTGCGCCGGAGCCAGGTCATGATCAGAGGCCGGCGCATCAGCCCGTCCCGCACCTTCGCGGCGAAGGCACCGTAGAGCACGAAGACGAGGAACGTGAGCGCCATGAAGACGAGCGTGAGGCTCGCCATCTGCAGCGTCACAGCACCCGCGGCCGGATCCACGAATTGCGGCAGGAAGGCCATGAAGAAGACCGAGAGCTTGGGGTTCAGCACATTGATGAGGCACCCGGCCTTCGCTATCTGCCGGAGCCCCCTCGCACTCGGCGCCTTGTCCTCGAACGAAAGCGGGCCTTTGTCGCTGAGCGTCATCCAAGCGAGATAGAGGAGATAGGCGACACCCGCGATCTTCACGGCCTGGAACAGGAGCGCGCTCGCATGGACGAGCGCCGCGAGCCCCAGGATCGCGGCGACCGCCCCCGGCACGATGCCCATGGTGCAGCCCGCAGCGGCTGCGATGCTGGCCTTGCGCCCCTGCGCGATACCGGTCGCGACCGTGTAGATAACGCCCGTGCCCGGCGCGATGACGACGACGAGCGCCGTCAGCAGGAAATCGATGCCCATTCTTCGCGCCTCAAAGATCCATCAGAAGGCGCCTGGGATCCTCAAGGCTCTCCTTCACGCGCACGAGGAACGTCACCGCCTCCTTGCCGTCGATGATGCGGTGGTCGTAGCTGAGCGCCAGATACATCATGGGACGCACTTTGATCTCACCGCCCACCACCATCGGCCGCTCCTGGATCTTGTGCATGCCGAGGATCGCGGATTGCGGCGGGTTGAGGATCGGGCTCGACATCAGCGAGCCATAGACCCCGCCGTTCGAGATCGTGAAGGTGCCGCCCTGCATCTACGCCATCGAAAGCTTGCCGTCCCGGGCCTTCACCCCGTACTCGGCGATGATCTTCTCGATGGTGGCGAAGCTCATGGCGTGGGCGTCGCGGACCACGGGCACGACAAGGCCCTGCGGCGTGCCGACGGCGACGCCGATATGGGCATAGTTCTTGTAGACGATCTCGTCGCCATCGATCTCCGCATTGACCGCCGGCAGCTCCAGAAGCGCATGGGTGCAGGCCTTCACGAAAAAGGACATGAAGCCGAGCTTCACGCCGTGCTTCTTCTCGAAGAGGTCCTTGAATTCCTTGCGGATCGCCATGACGCCCGACATGTCCACCTCGTTATAGGTGGTGAGCATCGCGGCGGTGTTCTGCGCTTCCTTGAGGCGGCGTGCGATGGTCTGGCGGAGCCGCGTCATCTTCACCCGCTTCTCGCGCGACGGGTCGTCGGATGCGACAGGCGCCCGGGGTGCTGGGGCCGGTGCGGGCACAGGCCGGGGCTGCGCTGCTGCGCGGGCGACGTCTTCCTTCATGATCCGCCCATCGCGGCCCGATCCTTCCACCTGATCGGGCGACAGCCCCGCCTCCGCCATTGCCTTCTTCGCCGAAGGCGCATGCTCAACATCGGCTCCACCCGACGGTGCGGCGGCGGCAGGGGTCGACGCCGCCGCAGCAGCGGCCGCAGGGGCACCGGCACCGGCGGCGAGCTTTGCGATCACGGCCCCCGGCGACACCGTTGTGCCCTCGCCCGCAACGATCTCGGAAAGCGTACCGGCCGAGGGCGCGGGCACTTCGACGGCCACCTTGTCAGTCTCTAGCTCGCAGAGCGTCTCATCGACGGCGACCACATCACCCGGCTTCTTGAACCAGGTACTGACGGTCGCCTCCGTCACGCTCTCCCCAAGGGTTGGCACCACGACATCGACGCTCGCAGCCGCGCCCGAGGACGCCGACGCACTGCCATTGGCGCTCGCCGGAACTGCTGCGGGAGCGGCCGCTGGGGCTCCGACGCCAGCACCTTCTTCGATCGTGGCAAGAAGCGCATCGACGCCGACGGTCGCCCCTTCATGCGCCACCACTTCGCCGAGCGTGCCGCCAGCGGGCGACGGGACCTCGACCGAAACCTTATCGGTCTCGAGCTCGCACAGCACCTCGTCCGCCGTGACCACCTCGCCGGGCTTCTTAAACCAGCTTGCCACCGTCGCCTCGGTCACGCTTTCGCCGAGCGTCGGCACCCGCACCTCAGTCGTCATCATCCGCTCCCAGTCATTCGCTACCCGCCGATCCGATCGCCCGGCTGGTGGCTCAATCCACGTCGAGGCCGAGGGCGACCGCGACCAGTGCTTGTTGTTCCGCCTTGTGCTGGCTGGCGAGGCCCGTGGCCGGCGAAGCCGAGGCCGCGCGTCCCGCATAGAGCGGACGCTGCGCCTTCGTTTCGATCCGGCCGAGCACCCATTCGATATTGGGCTCCACGAAGGACCAACCGCCCTGGTTCTTCGGCTCCTCCTGGCACCAGATCACATCGGCATTCGCAAACCGCGCAAGCTCCCGCGTGAGGCTGAGCGCCGGGAACGGATAGAACTGCTCGAGACGCATGATGTAGACACCGTCGAGCCCCTCCTCGTCGCGCTTCTCCAAGAGATCGAAATAGACCTTGCCAGAGCAGAGCACGACGCGCTCGATCTCGGCATCCGGGCGGAGCTTCAGCGGCGAAGCCCCCATCTCCGCATCGTCCCACAGCACGCGGTGGAAGGACGAACCTTCCGCAAAATCCGAAAGCTTCGAGACGCAGCGCTTGTGCCGCAAGAGACTCTTCGGCGTCATCAGGACCAGAGGCTTACGGAACGAGCGGTGAAGCTGCCGGCGCAGGATGTGGAAGTAGTTCGCCGGCGTCGTGCAGTTCGCGACGATCCAGTTGTCCTCGGCCGAGAGCTGCAGGAACCGCTCAAGCCGCGCCGAGGAGTGCTCCGGCCCCTGCCCCTCATAGCCATGGGGCAGCAGCAGCACGAGGCCCGACATGCGCAGCCATTTCCGCTCACCCGAGCTGATGAACTGATCGATCATGATCTGCGCACCATTGGCGAAATCGCCGAATTGCGCCTCCCAGAGGACCAGCGCCTTGGGCTCGGAGACCGAGTAGCCGTATTCGAAACCCAGCACCGCGTACTCCGAGAGCATCGAGTCGATGACTTCGAGCGAGGCCTGGCCCGGCTCGATATCGTTGAGCGGGAAGTATCGCTCCTCGGTCTCTTGGTCGGTGATGCCGCAATGGCGTTGGCTGAAGGTGCCGCGGACGCTGTCCTGCCCGGCCATCCGCACCTTATAACCCTCGGTCAGAAGCGTGCCGAAGGCGAGCGCCTCGCCCGTGGCCCAATCGATGCCCTCGCCCGTCTCGATCATCTGCTTCTTTGCATCGAGGATGCGGGAGATCGTCCGATGCGGCTTGAAGCCCTCGGGCAACCGGGTCAGCGCCTCGCCCACCTTCCTCAGGATTGGCTCCTGCACCGCCGTCTGCCCGCGCTGATAGGCCCCCTCGCCCGGGCCGAAGCCCTGCCAGCGCCCGTCGAGCCAGTCGGCCTTGTTCGGCTTGAAGTCCTTGCCGGACTCGAACTCGTCATTGAGGAAGGCCTGGAACCCCGCCTTCATCTCCTCCACCTCGCCCTCGGCCATCAGGCCATCGGCCACCAGCCGCTCGGTATAGACCTGAAGCGTCGTCTTCTGCTTCTTGATGACGTTGTACATCTTCGGCTGGGTGAACATGGGCTCATCGCCCTCGTTATGGCCGAAGCGGCGATAGCAGAAGATGTCGATCACCACGTCGCGGGCGAACTTCTGGCGGAACTCGGTCGCCACCTTCGCGGCATGGACCACCGCCTCCGGATCATCCCCGTTCACGTGGAAGATCGGACAATCGACCATCTTCGCGATATCGGTCGGATAGGGGCTCGACCGGCTGTGATGGGGTGCTGTGGTGAACCCGATCTGGTTGTTCACGATGATATGGATCGTCCCACCGGTCTTATGCCCCTTAAGGCCCGAAAGCCCGAAGCACTCCGCCACCACGCCTTGGCCTGCAAAGGCCGCGTCGCCATGGAGGAGTACTGGTATCACCGTATGCCGCCCCTCCCCGATCTGGTCCTGCTTGGCCCGCGCCTTGCCGATCACGACAGGGTTCACGGCCTCCAGGTGGCTCGGGTTCGCGGTCAGTGAGAGATGGACGCTGTTGCCGTCGAACTCCCGGTCCGAAGACGCACCCAGATGGTACTTCACATCGCCCGACCCCTCGACCTCCTCGGGCTTGAAGCTGCCGCCCTGGAACTCGTTGAAGATCGCGCGATAGGGCTTGGCCATCACGGCGGCGAGCACGTTCAGCCGGCCGCGATGGGGCATGCCGATGATGATCTCGCGCGCACCAAGCGCCCCGCCGCGCTTGATGATCTGCTCCATCGCCGGCACCAGCGCCTCGCCTCCGTCGAGGCCGAAGCGCTTCGTGCCGGTGTATTTCACATGCAGGAACTTCTCGAAACCCTCGGCCTCGACCAGCTTGTTCAGGATCGC
>JBCDFC010000175.1:0-10428 GCA_039178805.1 Pseudomonadota bacterium
GGATCTCGGAGGCTTCGCGCACCTCCTCGCCATAGCCGCCGATCATCTGGCCGAATTTCGAGAACTCCACATCGCCGAGCTTGTTGCCAATATCGCCGCGGTTCTCGCCGTATTTCGCGATCTGGCCGTAGCGGATCTGGTTCATGGCGGAGTTGTTACCGATGACCGCCAGGAACGGCGCGCCGAAGCGCTGCGAGGTCTCCATATCGAAGGCGGTCATGCCGAAGGAGCCGTCGCCGTAGAGGCACATGACCTCCTTGTTCGGGTGGGCCATCTTAGCTGCCATCGCGAAGCCCGTGCCGACGCCGAGCGAGCCGAGCGCACCGGGGTCCATCCACTGACCCGGCCCGCGGGGGCGGACTGCTTGGGCCGAGATCGTCACCACGTCGCCACCATCGCCGATGTAGATCGTATCCTGGCCCAGGAACTCGTTGATCTCCCAAGCGAGCCGATAGGGATGGATCGGCGACTGGTCCGAGGTGAAGAGCGGCATGAGCTTCGTCAGCGCCGCGGCCTCCGCCCCCCGCAGCTTCTCCATCCACTGCTGGCGAAGCTGGCGCTTGCCGGTATCCATCCGTGCCGAGGCCGCCGCGACCACCGCCGTCAGGTTCGCGCCCGGATGGCCGGGAATGCCGAGGTCGATATCGCGATTCTTGCCCACCGTCTTGTAGTCGAGATCGAGCTGCACGAGCTTGAGATCGTTCGAGATCCGCTTGCCATAGCCCATGCGGAAATCGAATGGCGTGCCGACGATCAGGATCACGTCCGCTTCCTTGAAGGCGAGGCTCCGCGTCCGGTCGAAATGATGCGGGTCGCCCGGGGGCAGCATGCCGCGCGAGGCACCGTTCATGTAGCAGGGGATATCCAGCGCGCGGACGAAGTCGATCGCCTCCTGCGCCGAGCCCGAGGCCCAGACCTGCTGACCGAAAAGGACCGCCGGGCGCTCGGAGTTGACCAGGATATCGGCCAGCTGCTCGATATCTCTCACATCGGCGATCATGCGGGGGCTGGCGCGGTACTTCCCGGGCGCGGGCACCCGGGCCGCCTCCATCGGGATCTCCGCATCCAGGATGTCGCGCGGGATCTCCAGATAGCTCGGCCCATAGGCGCCGGTGAAGCATTCGCGTGCGGCCATCGAGATCATGTCGGCGATACGCTCGGTCGAGAAGACACCCGAGGAGAACTTCGTGATCGGCGCCATCATGTCGACATGCGGCAGATCCTGCAGCGAGCCCATCTTGTGTTGGGTCAGCGAGGACTGCCCGCCGATGTGCAAGATCGGGCTCTCGGACCGGAAGGCCGTGGCTACCCCCGTCACGGCATTGGTGCAGCCTGGTCCCGCCGTCGTCACCACACAGCCGAGCTTCCCGGTCTGGCGCGCATAGCCGTCGGCGGCGTGGGCTGCGACCTGCTCATGACGGACATCGACGATGCGGATGCCCTCGTCGATGCAGCCGTCATAGATGTCGATGATATGCCCGCCGCAGAGCGTGAAGATCGTATCGACGCCCTCCGCCTTCAGCGCCTTGGCGACCAGACGGCCGCCTGAGACGACGCTCTCATCGGTGCTCTTCTGCGCGAGCGTGTCATGGGCCGTTTGCGATGCGAGCGCCATTGTTCTCTCCCTAATTGATCTCGTTGATGGTCGCGCGCGGGGTGGCCACTGCGGGCTCCTCCCCCGTCAGATAGCGCCATGAGCGGCGCAGGTAACTGTGGAGCCGCGCGGTATGCGCCTCGACCCGCCGGGCGGCGAGGTCGGCTTGGCGCGCCTCAAGCGCTGCGATGATGCCGCCATGGTCGATTACTGACCGTTCGGTCCTTGAAGGGTCGATCATTGCCCGGCGGCGCACAGCCGCGAGATGGGACAGAAGGCCCTCGCCCGTGGCGATCATCAGGCTGTTGCCCGAAAGCGCGAGTACCGCGCGGTGAAACGCGACATTGGCCTCGGAATACTCCGAAAGCTCCGCCTTCGCGCCCTCGGCCGTGTGCCGGGCATGGGTGCGGAGTGCCGCGATTTCCGCATCCGAGGCGCGCTGGCAGGCGATGCGCGCCGCCATGCTCTCGAGCGCGGACCAAAGCTCCAGCATCTCGAGCACTTCGGGCAGCGTCTTGCGCCGGATGAAGACTCCGCGGCGAGGCTGGATATCGACGAAGCCTTCCTGCGCCAGGCGGTTGATGGCCTCGCGGATCGGGGTGCGCGAGATGCCGAGCTGCTCGGCCAAGCTGCGCTCGTCCATGCGCCGCTGCGTCTCGGGATCGTAGATGTCGAGTTCCATGATGGACCGCTTCAGCACCGCGTAGATGTGCTCGCGGAGGCTGAAATTGCCGTCCACCGGCTCGAGCCTGATCGCCTTGCCCATTCTGCGCGCGCTCGCCCTGATGCCTGACTGGGATACCAAGTACCAGGACCATCGTAGGAAGCAAGGGCAGAGCGGTCGCAGGCCTTCCATCGGGTGGGAACGCGATGATGGCCCATGGCATCGTCGCGAGCGACCCGTGGCTTGCAGCAGCCTCGCCATCTCCGCATGGTGCTGCGACCTTGGGAGGAAACTGCGATGACGTTCGAGCCGGACCAGGGCGACGCCCTCATCATCGTCGATCTGCAGCGCGATTTCTGCGAGGGCGGCGCGCTCGCAGTCGCCGGCGGCAATGCCATCGTGCCGGGCGTGAACGCGTTGGCGCACCGTTTCGAGGTGGTCGTGCTGACGCAGGACTGGCACCCGAGAGCCCATGCCTCATTCGCCTCCAGCCATCCGGGCCGCGCGCCCTTCGAGACGATCGAGATGCCCTATGGCGCGCAGACGCTGTGGCCCGATCACTGCATCCAGGGCAGCGATGGCGCCGAGTTCCACGCCGATCTCGACGTCCCTTCGGCACGCATGATCATCCGCAAGGGATACCGCCCGGCAATCGATAGCTACTCGGCCTTCTTCGAGAATGACCATGCGACGCGCACGGGGCTGGCGGATGCGCTGAGGGCTTGGAGCGTGCGCCGCTGCATCTTCGTCGGCATCGCCACCGATTTCTGCGTCGCCTGGTCGGCCCTCGATAGCCGCCGTGAGGGGTTCGATGCCGTTTTGATCGAGCCTCTGACGGCCGCGATCGATCTCGACGGCTCGCTCGCAGCAGCGAAGCAGGATCTATCGGCGGCCGGCGTCGTGGTCCTGGCCTGATGGCACGCGGTTGGAACCAGGTGCGATGACGGCGAAGGACGCGGCGGTGCCGGCGGTGCCGGCGGGGGCGACCCCGATGATGGCGCAGTATCTCGGCATCAAGGCCGAGCATCCGGATGCACTCCTCTTCTACCGGATGGGCGATTTCTATGAGCTGTTCTTTCGGGATGCGGAGATCGCGGCGGGCGCGCTCGACATCGCGCTCACGAAACGTGGCAAGCATCTGGGCGAGGACATCGCCATGTGCGGCGTGCCCGTCCATGCGGCCGAAAGCTATCTGCACACGCTGATCGCCAAGGGTCATCGCGTCGCCGTCTGCGAGCAGACCGAGGATCCTGCCGAAGCGAAAAAACGTGGCTCGAAGTCGGTCGTGCGCCGCGAGGTGGTGCGCCTCGTCACGCCCGGAACGCTGACCGAGGATCGCCTGCTCGAAGCACGCGCTGCCAATCACCTCGCCGCATGGGCCGAGCTTCGCGGTGAGGGCGCGCTTGCCTGGGTGGAGCTATCGACCGGCGCGCTTGGCGTGACGGCGGTGTCGCGTGGCGATCTGGGCCCGCTGCTGGCGCGCCTCGCACCAAGCGAGGTTCTTGCCAACGAAGCGCTGGTGCTCGCACCCGCCGATGGGCGCGATCCTGGAGACGATGCCCATGCCATCGCTACCGTCATCGAAGGGTCGGGTGCCGTGATGACGCCGCTCCCGCGGGCGAGTTTCGACAGCCAGGGAGCGGGCGATCGCTTGGCGCGTCTCTTCGGTGTCGCGACGCTCGACGGATTTGGCTCCTTCTCGCGGGCCGAGCTCTCCGCGCTTGGCGCCATCGGGGCCTATCTTGAGCTTACGCAGAAGGGCGCGTTGCCACGCCTGCGCCCACCCCAGCGCGAAAGTGCGGGGCGTGTCATGCGCATCGACGCGGCAACCCGGCGCAATCTCGAGATTGCGCGAAGCCTTTCGGGCGGGCGCGAGGGGAGCCTTCTTGCCACCATCGACCGTACGCGAACGGGGCCAGGAGCGCGGCTGCTAGGGGCGCGCTTGGCCGGCCCGCTCACCGATCCCGCCGCGATTGCAGCACGGCACGATGCGGTTGACTGGCTCCTCTCGGCGCCTGGCCGGCTCGATGCACTGGCGGATGCGCTGTCGCGCGTCCCCGATCTGGAGCGGGCGCTCTCGCGGCTTGCGCTCGGTCGAGGTGGGCCCCGCGACCTGGCGGCCGTGCGTGACGCGCTGTCGGCGGCGGAGGAGATCGCGTCGTCGATCGCGGCAGATGATCTGCCGACCGAGATCGACCAGGCGCGCGCGGCGCTCAGCGGTCACGAACCGCTGGCCGATGTGTTGAGAACGGCACTCGTCGAAAGCCCGCCGCACCTTGCACGCGATGGCGGCTTCGTCGCAGAGGGCTATGACGCAGCGCTCGATGAAGCACGCATTCTTGCGCGCGAAGGGCGCAGTGTCATCGCCAGGCTGCAGGCGGAACTGGCCACCGAGACCGGCATCGAGACGCTCAAGATCAAGCACAACAATGTCCTCGGCTACTTCGTCGAAGTCACAGCGCGCCATGGCGATGCGATGCTCACCCATGAGCGCGCCGACGGCAGCCGTTTCGTGCATCGTCAGACCATGGCGAACGCGATGCGCTTCGGCACACAGGCGCTCAGCGATGTGGAAGGACGGATCGTCAATGCCGGCGCCCGGGCGATGGAGATCGAAGCGGGCGTGTTCGCCGACCTCGCAGCACGGCTCCTCGATGCCCATGACCGGATCGCCGATGCCGCTGGGGCCCTCGCCGTGTTGGACGTTGCGGCATCGGCCGCGACCCTAGCCGCCGAAGCCGACTGGGTGCGCCCCAGGATCGATGCGAGCCGCGCCTTTACGGTCCAGGGTGGGCGTCATCCAGTGGTTGAAGCCGCCCTCGGCCGGGCGGGCGGCAGTTTCGTGCCGAACGACGCGGATCTCTCAGCAGATGACGAGGGACCCGCACCAATTTGGCTTGTGACCGGGCCCAACATGGCGGGCAAGTCGACCTTTCTTCGCCAGAATGCGCTCCTGGCGATCCTCGCTCAGGCGGGGCTTTTCGTGCCAGCGCGCGATGCGCATATCGGCATCGTCGATCAGGTCTTCAGCCGGGTGGGCGCAGCCGACGATCTCGCGGCCGGGCGCTCGACCTTCATGGTCGAGATGGTCGAAACCGCGGCGATCCTGAACCAGGCTGGGCCCCGCGCGCTTGTGATCTTGGACGAGATCGGACGCGGGACAGCGACTTGGGACGGGTTGTCGATCGCTTGGGCGACGCTCGAGCATCTGCACGACGTCAACCGCTGCCGTGGGCTCTTCGCCACGCACTACCATGAGCTGACAGTGCTCAGCGATCGGCTACGAGCTCTCCGCCCCGCGACGGTCGCCGTGCGGGAATGGGAGGGCGAAGTCGTCTTTTTGCACGAGCTGCGCCCCGGCACGGCCGATCGGAGCTATGGCGTTCAGGTCGCGCGGCTCGCAGGCCTGCCGCCCGCGGTGGTGACGCGCGCGAAGGCGGTTCTTGAGAAGCTTGAGGCTGCCGATCGTGGGGATGGCGTGCCGGAGCTGCTCGATGGCCTGCCGCTGTTCCAACAGGCGGCGCGGCAGCCGGCTGATCATTCCCCGACAGGGGGAGATCCGAACGCGACTGCCATCATCGAACGGCTGGCAAGCGCCGATCCCGACCTGATGACCCCGCGGGAAGCGCTTGATCTGCTCTACGAGCTCCGACGTCTGGTGCGAGATCGAGATCAAAGCGCCTGAATGCGGGTAAGCGGATGGGCCGGAGCGAGAGGCCCCCGTTACCGTCGGGTCGATCTACGGGCTGATAGCTACCCCTGCTATATGCATCTCCTCACTGACACCGCTTTGGTGGGGTCCTAGCAGCAGCTCACGCCGGGCTCCGCGCCCTTCCACGACAGTGTAAGCAGTTTCAGGTTAACGTCTGCCGAACGCTACTCGGTCCCAATGCGCAACGCCGGCGCAAGAGCCGGCAGGTTGTTAGCATTCCGTTCGTCCGACTCAGTCCAAACTATCGTGGGGGAGGCGCTTGAAGCCTTTGCTCGGGAGCACTCGTGGAGAGGGCAGTGTCGTTCGTTCACGCCAGGCGCAGACGGGCTTCTCCAGCACTTAACGGGCCCTTGGCGCGATCAAGGCGGAGATGGGCCAGCGCTTTGCCACCCGATTGAGTGAAGAGCGTGCCAGCGGGTTTTCCTGCCTCTGTCGTGATTGGCGTTCCGGGCGGTGCTGAGCCCTCGACATGGACTGTCACTAGGCGTTTCTTGAGGTCCGTTTTGTGCCGCATCCGCGCGGTGACCTCTTGGCCCACATAGCAGCCCTTCCTGAAATCGACGCCGTTCAGGGTGTCGAAGCCAGCCTCCAGGATGAACGTCTCCTCCGGGACGAGCTCGATTCCCGTGGCCGGAACGCCGAGTGCCACGCGCAGGGCGTCCTCACCGGCGACAGCATCCTCACCGAGAGCGAGGCCCATCGCCGCCAAAGCCGCAGCAGGGTCGGTTGCATAGAGCCGCCAGCCAAGCTCAGGACGTCTGGGATCTCGATGAGCCGTGACGCCCTCGGGGAGAGCGCTCGCGGGGAGAGCGCTCGCGGGGAGAGCGCCCGAAGGGAATGCCTCCACAGGCGTTTCGGCAGTGACCGACGCGTCTGGAGCGGCCAGGATCCGGGCAACGCCCACATCCACGGATCCCAGCACCTTCGCATCGCGTCGAATACAATAGAGCGACAGGCGTTTGGCGAGGGCCTGGGCCCGGTCCGCCGCCACATCGATCAGGATGCCCCCACCGGGCGCCGCCAGTAAGAAGAAGTCGAAGAGATACTTGCCCTGCGGTGTCAGGAGCGCCGCATAGACCAACTGACCCGGCGCCGCCGTCACCGGCCGCACGTCGTTGGTCACTACATCCTGCAGAACGTCCGCTGCCGCGCTGCCGGTCATCAGCAACACGCTGCGATCCGGTGCTGGATGGCCTGTGAGGCCTGCCGTCATCCGTCTTCTCCGCGATCTGGCCTTCCCGGAGCAGATATGCCATCCGGGATCGAGCGGCCAGGGGTCGTGCGCAGATCCCGAAGGAGCGAGCGATGCTGCTGCCGAGTGCGGAGGACCGCGCCCAAGGTCGGGCGCCACTCGCGCTCCTGCTGTTCCTGGCGCTCATCACGTCGTTGGTCGCGCTCACCATAGATGCCGTCCTTCCAGCGCTCGACGGCATGGACCGTGAGCTGCAATTCGCCTCGGCCAATGACCGCCATTTCGTCGTGTTGGCCGTCTTTGCGGGGCTGGCTCCGGCGCAGGCGCTGGTCGGACCGTTGGCAGATGCCTATGGGCGCAAGCGCGTGGCGCTCGCCGGTCTCGCCCTTTATCTCGTAGCCGCACTGATCGGTGCGCTTGCGACAAGTCCCGAGATGCTGATCGCAGCGCGGTTTCTGCAGGGTGTCGGCGCGGCGGGCCCTCGCGTCGTCAGCGTGGCCATTGCGCGCGACTTGTTCGAGGGGCGGGCGATGGCGCGGGTCGTCAGCCTCGTCAATACGATCTTCATGGCGGTGCCGATGTTGGCCCCTTTGATCGGGCAAGGGCTTGAAGCGCTTGGCGGTTGGCGCGCGATCTTCGGCTTCTATGCGTTCGCGGCGCTCGCGGCTGGCGTCTGGTATCTCGTGGCCATGCCGGAAACCCTGAGCGAGCGGGATCGCCGACCGCTCGCGCTCAGCACGCTCTTTACGACATGGGGAGAGGTTCTGCGCTGTCGCCAAGCGGTCGTTGCGACGGCGATCATCGTTGCGGTCTTCGGTGCCTTTACCGCCTACCTGGCGACGGCACAGCAGATCTTTGAGGAACTCTACGATCTTGGGCCGCTCTTCCCGCTTGCCTTTGCGAGCCTGGCGCTCGCCTTTGCAGCCGCCTCCTTCATCAATGGCAAGCTGGTCATGCGACTAGGGATGCGTCGGCTAACGGCGGGTGGCATCGCCTTGATGATCGGGGCGAGCGCTGCTGGTACGATCGTCGCGATCGCATCGGCGGGGGTGCCGCCTCTCTGGGTGACGCTTGCTCTCCTCGCGCTTGTCTTCGTCGCGGTCGCCATCGTGTTCGGCAATATGGTGGCGCTCGGTACCGCGCCGCTCGGCCATGCGGCGGGGACGGCGACGGCCTTCATGCTGGCTGCCGGTACGCTCTGCGCCGCAGGCATCGGCACGGTAATCGCACAGCAATACGACGGCTCGCTCCTTCCGCTCTTCGCTGGCTTCGCCGTCCTCGGTGTCGCGGCTCTTGCGCTTTTCGCCCTCATTCGGGAGGAGCCGCAGGACGCGCCGGCATGAGATGCGCGAAGGGCAGTCGGCGATGACCATGATCGCGCGCGCACCTCTGAGCGTGGTGATCCCGACGCTCAACGCGGCGCCGGTGATCGCACCGCTGCTTGCGGCCTTGGCAGAGGGCGCGGCGCAGGGCCTCGTTCGTGAGGTGATCATCGCGGATGGCGGCTCTACGGACGATATCGAGATGCTGGCCGAGGGCGTAGGCGCGGGTTTCATCACGACCCCTGCTGGCCGCGGACAGCAGCTCGCGGCTGGTTGTGAAGCGGCGGCCGGGTCTTGGCTGCTCATCTTGCACGCGGACAGTCGCTTGCCGCCGGACTGGGTCGCAGCCGTTGTCGCGCATACGGACCGCCAGCCCGAGATGGCCGGCTGGTTCGCGCTCCGCTTCGATGATCGGAGCTTGGCAGCTCGGCTCGTCGCAGGCTGGGCCAATCTCAGATCGCGTGCCTTCGCACTGCCCTATGGCGACCAAGGTCTCCTAATCCCACGAAAGCTGTACGACCGCGCCGGGGGTTATCCGAAGATCCCGCTTATGGAGGATGTCGCGCTGGTCGACGCCGTCCGACGCGTGGCCAGGCGCCAGTCGTTGCGCCCTCTCGGCACTGTGGTCACGACCTCTGCCGAGCGTTTCCGGCGGGAGGGCTGGCTGCGGCGAGGAGCACACAATCTGCGGATCCTTTTGCGATGGAAGCTAGGTGCAGATCCCACCTTCTTGGCGGAACAGTACGCCGCTCGCCGACCGCAGCCCGGGTCGACTGGAAGAGCTCGATGAAGCCGACCCTCATCATCTTCGTGAAGGAGCCACGCCCCGGCCGGGTGAAGACGCGCCTTGCACGGGATGTTGGTGCTGTTGCCGCGGCCCTCTGGTACCGTCGGCAATGCGCCGCGCTTCTCCGGCGCCTCGGCCAGGATCGGCGCTGGCGCACGGTGCTGGCGGTCAGTCCCGATACGGCAGTGCGCAGTCCTTGCTGGCCTCCAGGACTGCGACGCATTCGGCAGGGTCGCGGAACACTCGGCGCGCGCATGGCCCGTGCGCTCAGTGCGGCGAGCCCGGGCCCGGTGCTCTTGATTGGCTCGGACGTACCAAGGATCGGGCCAAACGACATCGCAGCAGCCTTTGCAGCGCTCAGAGGGGCTGGAGCGGTCCTCGGCCCTTCGAGAGATGGTGGCTTTTGGCTGATCGGTCTTGCCCAAGGAAAAAGACTGCCGAGAGGGCGAGCGGATGGGGTGGGATCGGGCTCGACCGGTCCGCTCGAACCGGTCCGCTGGTCGAGCCCCCATGCCCTTAAGGACACCGTCACCCGTCTCCGTCCCTTATCGGTTTCCTACACGGCGACGCGAGATGACGTCGACGAGTTCGCTGATCTCACCCGCCTCGGCCTACCGCGCCCTTGATCAACGCGAAGGGACGAGAGCAATGGGCGTGAGAGCGTCAGCGCCGCGCCCACCCACGACAGGTTATCGATGGTGTGGTAAACGAAGGGCGAACGCTCCCTCAGAATTTCGCGCAACGCCCACCAGAGCCGAGACGCTTCCTTTACGCGAATCACGCCAACCTGTCGTGGGAGCGGGCGCTTGGCGGCCGTGTTGTCGCCCAGTTCGCTTGCCGTTCGTCTCGATACCTCGCTAACGCGAGAACCCAACTGGTCGGCTGGCAGTTTGCCACTCGTGGACTGGCCGATAAGGAAGAGACGCTTCGTGGTTGTCCCCAGGCTTCACTCCGGGATCTATGAGGCCTGACGACGACGTTCGTCTCGCAACCATTTGGATTGCCGTATCACGTCTGGCAGTGATGGCGCTACGGGTCTTGGCCGAACCACTAGCTGTGAAATCTCGGAAGGTTGTTCACCCGTTTCGGGGTTAGGCTGCAATCGCCAAACCACAACCGGGAGCCCCGAAGGATGAACAACCCTCACCAAACTGCCC
>JBCDFC010000176.1:0-10400 GCA_039178805.1 Pseudomonadota bacterium
CCAGATTGTCCCCCGCCAGCGGTTTCCCGCAAACCCCCACTCCGAGGCCATCCCCGGCCCGAGTATCGAAACAATAGCCAGCGGGTATCGATCACGGAGCCGGGCTCAGACCGGATTAGTTTCGATGTTCGGGGAGAGTATCGCTGCACGCAGTGCGTGCAGCATGTTGCGGAGCAGCATTAACGGCCGCTTCCTGGCTTGACGAGTGCGAACTGAGGAGGCCGTCCACCTTCGTGGTGGGCCGTGTGCGCCGAAGTCTATTGTAACGTCACGCCGTCACACAAATCCGATCCACCGTCCAGCCATCAGGGTGCTTGCCCAGAAGACGGGGGAGAGAGCCGCTGAAGCCCGCATTGGCATTATGGCTCGGCGGAGAGCGGGCATGTTGAGCGCGGCCGCTACGATACGACCAAGCTTGAAGATGAAGGCCGGGTTTCCGGCGTAGTGCGTCGCCCTTGTTGCAAAATGGAGCGCACCCGACAGCACCGGCGCGGCGAAGCTCGCTCAGATGACAGGAAGGGCTGTCGTCGCGCGCTGGCGGTCGCTGCTCCCACGAAGGATCGCGATATCGTAGACGGCGATGCTGCCGACCAGGATGGCAAACACCAGGATGTGGGCGCCATTCGCAAGCGGGTAGAGCGTGCGTGACGTGCGGATCGGACGGGCGAGCTCAAGGCTCTCGAGCGGCGCAACGGTCTCGGCTAGCATCCGCCCAGCTCTTCGGTCTGCATGGTGCCCTCACGGATGACCGGAGGGCCTTCGGGGGCCGCCACCCACTGCGCACGCAGTTGATGAGGCGCCTCGCAGTTCCGCAGGACCACGAGGGCGATCCGGTCGCCGACCTCTACACGTCCTTCGAGCGCGAAGAAGCGCGCAACGGGCAGGAACTCGACCTCGACTTTCCGACCGAGCGCGGCTCGCCAGAAGGTAAGACCCGTTGCAAAGTCGCGTGTCGCAACCGGTGCGGGCGCCACGGTGGCGTCCGGGTCGACGTCTATCACGACCTCGGCATGGGGAACGCGAAGTAGGCCTCCAGCACCGTGCCCTCAAGGTAGATCGGTGCCGAACGATCGTAGCGCCCGCCGAAGCCGTGGTGGGCGAACGCGAAGGTGCTGCACAGCGTTACCACGGCCAAGCATGCCACCGCTCTGAAGCGTATCATCCTCGCGCGCGCCATCAGTCGGCCAGCAGATCGGCGCGACGCGTCTCGATGGCGTCGATGAAGGCCGGGGCGTCGATGTTGGCGATGGGGATGCGCCCCACGGCTGGACGGCGGAAGGCGATCCAATCCACGCGGGCGATGAGATCAGCTCTGTTCTCCGGCGTGCCTTCGGTGTTGACGCGCATCATGTCCGGGTAGATCGGTGCGACCGAGCCCCAGTCGGCATATGCGGTCAGGCCGACGTTGAGGCTCTGAGGGAGGTCGGGGCGGATCATCTGGTCGGCGACAATCCATTCTCTCGCTCCCTCCGCACGATGCAGCAGCGTAAAGAGCTCGCCGTGGCGAGCGAGGCGGAGCTCGACCCAGCCTGTGGGCGCGGGATGGATCTTGAGCGTCGAGAGCGAGTTCATGGTGGTCTTGATCTCGAATTGCGGCTCGCCGGCGGGCGCCGAGGTGCCGATGGAGAAGAAGAGCCAGTTCTCCCGTCCCGGCGCCCAGCTGGCGGCGGAGATGCCGCGCGGCGCGCGTACGAAGAGACCGGCGAGAGAGAAGAGCGTTTGCGGTAACGCCTCCTCGGTGCCAGTCACATTGATCCGCGTTGTCACGATGAAGTCGCCCTCGACGGTTCGGTAGAGATGCCCGCCATGGAGCTCCTCGAACCAGCCGCCGGAGATCGGCTCGAGCACGAGGTGGCCGTCCTCGATCCGCGGTGCTTGCCATTTGGCGGAGAAGCCTTCGGGCGCATGCTCGCTCCAGGCATCGAGTGCCGCTGGCTCATCGAAGCCTGTGGAGAGGGCTGCGAGGTCGTCGGCCGCGGCGGTGAGGGTGGCTGCTGCGACCAGGGCCGCGCTCATGAGGATGCGCATGGAAAGCTCCATTTTGGTCAATCGTTGATGACGATGAGGGAGTGAGCACCGGGGCCCGTCGAGATCGAGAAGCCCGTGGGCACGAGGCGCGGATCAGGGCCGGGCCGACGGGCAACGCGCCAGATCTCGAGCGCGCTGTCGCGCGGCTCTGAGCCCTCATACTCGAAGATGCCGGCGACAAGATGCGTGTCGTCCGCGTCGAAGGCCACGCCCTCTGGCAGGATACCCTCCATCTCCCAGTCGCCGAGATGGCGCATTTGCCCGCTTGTCGTGTCGAAGGCGACGAGGCTGAGCGAGGAGAGTGAGTGCCCGGGCGCACCGGGCTCGATCCAGGTCTGCCCGATATTGAGCGTCGCGATCAGATCGCCCGCGTTCGAGAAGGCGATGCTCTCGGCATGGCGCGGCAGGGGTGCACCATCTACCACCATGTGCCGCGGCTCGGGCGCGTCGAGATCGGCGAGGCGCACGGCGGTAAGCTGCGAGTCTGGGGCGTTGACGTAGAAGCCCTCAAGGTCCGGGCCCCACTTCAGGTCGTTGGTGACAAAGTGCCGGCCGTCGCGGGAGAACTCTCCGGACATCGGCCACTTCGTCGTAACGACTGGGTTGCCCCACGGCTCGATGGCGTATACCGCCGCCAACTCGTCGCGGTAGAAGCGGTAGAAGCGGTAGAAGCGGAGCTGGTTGCGGAGCGCGAAGGTCACGGCGACGATATCGGCCTCCGGGGGCCACTCCGCATGGTGGGGCAAGAGCCCTTCGTCAGGCAGTTCGGGGACGGGCGTGAGTGCGCCGAAGCTGAGCTGTACGGGCTCGCCGAAGGCGCCATCAGCGAAGCTCACGAAGGTGAGTGGCGTGCCCGCTTCGAGATCACCGATCACCGTGTCGCCCGGCTCGCGCTGGGTGTGCGTCTCGGCCACGAAGATCGTGTCGCCATCGGGCGAGGCGGCGATGGAGTAGACCGGGTTTATGACGGTGTTGGAGACCTCGATCTGCGCCGTCGGCGCGCGACCCTCCAGCGGCAGCGCGATCAGCGCCAGCTCGTCCGGGCCCCGGGGTGGCCCGAGCTCCCCGTCGATATAGGCATAGGCGCGCATGTCTCCGTCGGAGATTGCCGCGATGTAGCGACCGGAGAAGGCGGGCTGCTCCTGTGCCGTTACTGGCAGCGCGACCCACGGGAGGGCCGCTGAGAGCATGAGGCGGGCGAACGGCGGCATCGGGATCCTCACAGGCCGGTTGCAGACGCGCCTGAGATTGCGGCGACCTTGCGCCCGTGCAATGCGATCCAGTGATATGTTAGATAATCTGGGGTTATCGTAATGCCCGACCTCCTCGACCATGCCGCTGCCGTCGCCCTTTCGGAGGAGCAGCATTTCGGGCGCGCGGCCCGGCGGCTGGGGATCTCGCAGCCGGCGCTCACCGCTCGACTACGGCGGTTGGAGGCAGCCATCGGCGCGCGGCTCTTCGAGCGGAGCCGCAGCGGGGTGCGTGCCACCGCTGCCGGGATCGCCTTTGTCGAAGGGGCCCGCCGAACGCTCGACGCGGCCGAAGCCTCGGTCGAGGCGGCCCGGGCCGCGCAGGACGGATTCGGCGAGATGCTGCGGATCGGCTTCACGCAGATCGCGGCACACCAGGTGATGGCGCCTGCATTGGACCGCTTTCGCCGCGCGAGCCCCGAAGCGCGGCTGAGCCTCACCGAGGGCACCACGGCCTCGCTAGAGCGCGATCTGGAACAGGGCGGTGTCGATGTGGCCTTTCTCCATCCGCCCCTGCACGCTGCGGGGCTCAGCAACCGCGACCTGCATGGCGAGCCGATCGAATGCCGGCTGCTGCATCCAGCGGGCAAGAGCCGCCCGCCCGTCGGTGTGCCGCGCCACAAGGCTCCGGTATTGGTGGGGGAGTTGGACCGGCTCCTGAACCGCCTGACGCTGGACAGCCGTCCAGTCCCGCCAGTCGAGGCCGATACACTCGTCGGCTCGCTCGTCCTCTCGGCGGCAGGCTACGGCGCGGCGGTCGTCGTCGCCGGCTTTCCGCCGTTCGGGTTCGTGGACTGCTCGGCGCGCATGGAGACCGACCTGACGCTGAGAACGGCCATCGCTTGGCGGCGGCTCGACCGGCGCCCCATCGTGGCCTCGTTGCTGGAGGCGTGCGGTACCGTGGAGGCGCCGCACTCCGATCGGGCCAGCCCCGCACCCCGATCAACCGGAGCCGAGATCAGACCACGACCGCCCTCAGTCGACCCGGACGATTGAGTGCGGGCCATGAGGTGTCGGGATCGAAGGGCGCTGCTTCACGAGCAAAGGGTCGGCGCCTTCGACCAGCTTCCAAAAGTCGATTGATCCACCCTCCCGCGACGGATCGAGTTGATCGTAGTTGACGACCGCGACGAACCGGCTGGAGGCATCCCAAACGGCCGCCTCGGGCAGGATCCCATCGAAGGCGTAGGTGCCGACGTTCTCGAGCCGCCCTGTCTCTGGGTCGATGTCGATCAGGGTGAGCGAGGAGTAGGGCGTATGCCGCGGATCGTCGGCCGGGGCGTAGGAGACCTCGAGATTGGTCGTGACGGCCCACTCCCCGTCGGGCGAGATCGCGATACCCTCGGGCGAGACTCCAGTTCCCGCACGCCCTACGAGGAAGTGTCGCGGCTCGCCATCCCCGGCCTCTGTTGCGAAGCGGATGGCCGTCACGTCACCGGCCGGCGCCTCGGTCCAGATCCCCACCACGTCCGAGCCCCAATAGAGGTTGCCGGTTAGGAAGTGCCGTCCATCCGGGGTGAAGCGGCCCATGAACGGATACTTGGAGACGAGCACAGGATTGCCCCAGGCCTCCAGTGTCACGCCTATGTCGCCACGCACTACGCTGGCGAAGCGAATGATGGCTCGGTTCACGTCCGTGATCGCGACGAAATCGCCGGAGGGATGCCACTCGACATGACTGAGCCGGTCTTCAGGTGTCGTGCCAGGCACAGCAGCATAGCTTGGCTCGCCGAGCGCGCCGTCCACCACTGGGACGAATGCGATCCCGCGCCCGTCCGCCGGATGCATGGCAACGGCCACAAGATCGCCTGTTGGGCTGATGGAGAGCCCCTCGGGCCGGGTCCCAATTTCCCGCCGCTCGACCACCGCCGGCGCCGATGGATCGGAGATGTCGACCAACGACAGCAGGGATCCGATAGGCAGATCCCGAAATGTCTCGCCTTCCGAACCGCGAGGTCCGAAAGACTCGGAGATGACTGCGAAGCGTCCATCCGGCGTCACCGCGACCGCAGTGGGCGCGCCAGCGACCGAGTTAGATACCTCGACGGTCGAGACGCTGAGCGCGCTCAGGTCTTCGCTGACCCGGGCTACCATCAGTGTGTCGGCGCTCTCACGGGGTCCGAGCTGGCCGTTTACATAGGCTGAGGCCAGCATGTCCCCATCGCTGATCGCAACGAGTGTTCCGCCCTCGAAGGCTGCATAGGGCGATTGCGCCTTCGCGGAGACGAAGGTCATAGCAAGTGCCGATAAGGCGAATACGCTCAAGAGTTTTGGCCTCATGCCGCGAAATCCCCTGACTTGGTGTTGGATTGATCGGTACAACAGCAGCTAGGGAGGGTTGCTGAGATCGGAAATTCTGCTTCTGATGAGGCTGATCGTCTTTTACGATCAGCTAGATCGGCGAGTATCGCGCAATGGACACCAGACGCCTCCGGCTCTTCGTTCTGCTGGCGGAGGACCTCCACTTCGGTAGGGCGGCTAAGCGCGCCGGTGTCGCGCAGTCGGTCCTCTCGGTGCAGATCAAGCGCCTAGAGGACGAGGTTGGGGCACAGCTCTTCATTCGAACGAGGCGCGAGGTGCGTCTCTCCGAGATCGGTCAGCGCTTCTTGTTCGAGGCGCGCGCCATCCTCGACCGGCTCGAACAGGCGCGCAGGGTCGCAGAAGCGTTGAAGAGCGGCAAGGAACAGGTGCTGCGCATCGGATTGACCACCGTCGCAATGCTCGGTCCGGCGCCAGAGATGATCGGCCGGTACCGCGCGGCTCACCCGCATATCCATGTCGAGCTGCGGGAACTCGGAACGGTCGATCAAGAGACCGCGCTGATCGACCGCGAAATCGACCTCGGCTTCCTCCATCCGCCGCTCGACCGCCTGGAGCTTGCTGTCCTGCAGCGCCTTCCATCGCGTTTCCTTGCGATGCGGCGCCGTAGTGGGAGCGATGAAGCAGCCAAGCGACCCTGGGCCGACGTCTTGAGGGACCCGATCGTTTTCTATGGGCGGCGGCGAGCGCCCCGGCTCTACGACGCGTTCATCAGCTCAGCCAACGCACTCGGAATCGTGCCAACCATTGCCGCGGAGGCTCGATCCTTCCTCTCCGCCGTCGGCGCTGCGTCGACCGGCATCGGTACTGCGCTGCTACCCGAGGAACTACGGGCCTGCGCACCCGGAAATGTTGAAGTCGCAGATCTCGACGACTGCCCTCTGGTCTTGCAGAACGGCGTGGCCTATCGCCGTGACGACATTAGCCCGGCGCTCGATGGCCTGCTTGCGACTCTGAGCGAATGATCGCGGTTGTTCAGGAGGTGCAGCGATCACCCGCCAATCGGATTGTCGCTTTGCCGATTGGCCGGTCCCAGGCTCAGCGACTATAGTCCCGACCGCGGAAAGACCCCGATCCGGCGCCGGCGACACCGGGCACAGCACTCCTTCAAGCCTGCACGTTCTGCGAGGCAGTTTCCTCCCCTCACTGCGCTGGTGAGTACAACACTGCGGCGCCCGAAACGAATGGCAGCTCCCACACATGCGATTGCGAATTCGGCGTCAACCGCGAACGGCAGCTTCGGGCCGCGCACGTCGGGCAGTACCTCAATTGGCACTGGCCAGTGCTGCCACCCGGCAAGTGGGGAGACCCATGCCAGCTGGGGGCCACCCGTCAGTATTACGGTGGATGGCGGTAGCTTGATGCGGCGCCCCTTCGCGCCAGCCAGATAACCTAGGATGGCAGGAAACCCTTGATCTCGACGGCAGATCGGCGAACATCTCACACAGTGTAAGCAGTTATGATAACCAGGAATTATCTATGCCAGACTTGCCCGATCAGGCACCCGATTTCCCGAGCTTTTTGAACTGCCTGCCGGGGAAAACGTTGGCGCTGGTCTACAGCTTCAGCAACACGATCGACAAGGATCGTGTCTGGTACGATCGGTGGAGATCTTCGACGATTATGTATTTCGGGCAAGGAGGTGAAGAGCTCGGGCTCGATGTCCGTTACATCGACGTCGATACTTTTCTGCGAGAAATCGCGAGACCGGGCGGTCTTTCGAATGATTACCTCATAAACCTCCATTCGGGTTTACGCGATATTTCAAGTTGGCCCATTGTCTCAAGCATGGCCAGTTGGCGCGGATTGCCTGCAGGTCCCTGCCCGTCGGATGTTCACATCACGTGCGAAAGAAAAGACATCACTCGCGCCTTGGCCCGGTCATTGAAATTCAAGCTACCGGAAGCCTGGACCCCCGACCATTCCAAGAGGGGGGAGTTCGTCATAAAGGCCCGTGACCTGGGAATGAGTGTAGGTTTGAGAAAGTCCAGTCAGTCCGACGAATTGAGCACAGCCCACGCCGACCCAAGGCTTGTTGTCGAAGAGTTCATCCCGGGTTTCGATGCGACAATCGCCGTCCTGGCGAACCATGTCGGCGGCTACACCGTTCTGGGCGCGGTCTACTACGAGCCGAAAGCCCGGGACTTTGAATGGATGTTTACGGAAGACCTCAAGAAACTACCGCTGGAGAATGACGAATTCAGATCGATTGGGATTGCGATCAGCGATGACCTGTCGACTGAAGTTGTGAAACTGTCAGAGCAACTTGGAGACGGAGGCGTCTATCGCCACGACTTCCGAATTGAACCTCTGCCAAATGGCGAGCCGCCTAGTGTCATGACGCTGGATAACAGCTGGTATCTCGAAGTGACCCCAACGCCGACAATGGCCGAGCAAACCGACTTTGGCCAAATCATCAAGCGGGCGGTCAGCGACGATCACATTCGGCTCGCGCTTACAGGTCGGTCGGAACGTGGCTTTAAAGGGGATCGCGCAGCTCAATCGGTACTCGTTGCGTGTCTCCTCTACAAATCGGTTTGCAGGCTACATCATTATCGATAGAATACATGTGGCGCCGGAAACAATTCGTGCCGCTCCAGGAATGCTCCAAGAACTCCGCCGAGGTTAGCGGGCCTTGTAGCGGTCAGGTCGTACGACTTTGTCGCTACGTATTTCACCAGGGTGCCAGCGTCTTCAAGAAATTCATCATACTTCAAAAACCTTTCTTTGCGGAGAATCTCTTGGATATGGCCGGAGATTTCGCGGTCACCCTCTGACATCTTGAGAAGGTTCGCGAACATAAGAGCCTGATGGTAGCTGAAATTACGGTCAATGCCGGACCTCAGAATTCTCCTAGTCAGCTTGAGTACAGCTTCGCGGTCAAGGTCCTCGCCGTCGATGTAGCCCGCGATCAGAGCGTTGACTTCGGATGTCAGCAGATTGACGGAAGGGCCGGCGGCGGATGTTGCCAATCCGAACGCGTCCCGGGACGCGACGGTGTTTCCTGCAAGCATCAAAGCGATCGCGGCATTCGAGAAAATCGTGGTTGATCGTCGAATGTACGGTGTCGTGTAGGAAACAAAGTCGATCAGTTTCATGGCCCGCTCGACGTCGATCCTTTCCGAGAAGAGGTTGTTCTCGAGGATGTTTGTTTCCACGAAGATCGCCTGTTCCACCTCTCCGCAGGTTTCAAAGATGTTTTGAGCGTCGACAAGAAGTTGATGCGTGAGTTTGGACCGGCCGGTAACCAGCCCGGTCAATTTCAGGCAATGCGCCTTGAGAAGATCGTCTTTCAGGTGGTCTGCAATGCTGAGGCTATTCTCGATCAGTTCAGGATTTGTCTCCGTGAGGTAGGATGTCCAAAGATTGCTGATCGCCTTCATGCAAAGCAATTTATTCTTGAACTCATCGCCATGCGCTGCGCTGGAGAGCTGCTCGATCTCATTGGCCAATAGCATAACGCCATCGGTCGCCTCGAACTTTCTGTTGGTTCTGAACAGCGACTGAACCTTCAGCATGCGCCCCAGGCACCTTCTGAACCTGCTGTCCATATCGGCGCTTGGAAAGAGGTCCACGACGTCCGTGGAAGAGCAGTAACCATCTCCTTCGGTCAGGAACAAGTCGACGAATTGAACAAAATCTCGGCATTCGAGCGCGAGCGTACCGATTTGTTTGAGGCCGGTGGCCGAAAGCACGTGGGCGTCGATGTTTTCCCCGCATGCCGATACCAGACGCAACGCGCTATCGAGCGTTTTGTTCGCCACCACGACGACTCTCGGCTTTTTCTCGTGACCGAGTTGTTGAAAACGGCTCATGAACTCGGAGAAACGGTCGGGGTTGATCGAATCCTCGTCGACCACATAGAGAGTTGGCAGACCCGTCGAGGACGCGCTCGGTGCCTGCATGTTAAGAATGCCGTTCAGTCCATATGACAACCCCTCCTGAGACACCGAAAGGCCCTCGAGCACCGCCTTTCCGTAGCTGGCCAGCTTCTTGGCCGGTTTGACGTACTTGATGGCAGTGTCGATCAGTTCGAGGTGCTCAGTCAGCTCATCGGCATCCCTGATGATAGCCGTCGTGGGTGAGAACTCCTTGAAGAATTCATTGAGGCCGATCCGACTCTGCTCGGGATCGATGGCCAGCACAGGAGGTTTTCCATAACCGATGCCCTGAAAGACGAAGTCATCGAGGCCGGCCAGAATGGGATTCGTCGCCATAATTCCTGGTTATCATAACTCAGGAATCGACCTTCGCGAGCGTGTCGGCGGATTGAATCGCGGAGATGAGAGAAGTGTCCGATACCTTGGTGTAGATCTCGGTCGTGGCGATGCTGGCGTGTCCAAGCAGGCGCTGGACAAGACGAATGTCGACCCCCTCTTCAATCAGCAAGGTTGCCGCCGAGTGCCGGAATCGATGTGGCGTGAGGTGGGGGGCGATGCGGAGTTCAGCCGACATGCCTCGGAGCCGCTTCCGAAATGCGGCTTCTGTGAGTCTGGTGCCTCTGGTGTTCAAAAACACGTAGTCGTGAGGCTCTGCATTCGCCCGGTGAGCCTTGATGTACGAGTCTAGATCCTCGAGCAGATGCTTGTTCGCAACGTAAACTGAGCGCTCACGATCGCCCTTTCCGCGAACGCGAATGCTGGTGCCGCCGCTCGACACATCGCAAAGGCGGACGCGCGTGACCTCGCCGATGCGAAGACCTGTAGTGACGAGCAACCGAGCAACCAGCCCCGAGACCTGTTGGTTGTCGATGGTGGAACCGGCTCCGATACCACCGGGATCTGCGGCTGCGAGAGCGATGCG
>JBCDFC010000177.1:0-10221 GCA_039178805.1 Pseudomonadota bacterium
CCTCGACAGTGATCACGCCCTCGTTGCCCACCTTCTGCATCGCGTCGGCGATCTGCTGGCCGATGGCCGACTCGCCGTTGGCCGAGATCGAACCAACCTGCGCCACCTCGTTGCTGTCGCTGACCGGGCGCGACATCTCTTTGATGTTGGCGATCACGGCCTGCACCGCTTTGTCGACGCCGCGCTTCACGTCCATCGGGTTCATGCCAGCGGCGACCGACTTCATGCCTTCCTTTACGATAGCCTGGGCCAGCACCGTCGCGGTCGTGGTGCCGTCGCCGGCCTCGTCATTCGTGCGCGACGCGACCTCGCGCACCATCTGCGCGCCCATGTTCTCGAACTTGTCGGCAAGCTCGATTTCCTTGGCGACGCTCACGCCGTCCTTGGTGATGCGCGGCGCGCCGAAGCTCTTGTCGAGCACGACGTTGCGGCCCTTGGGGCCGAGGGTCACCTTCACCGCATCGGCAAGGGTGTTGACGCCCTTGAGCATACGCTCGCGAGCATCTGTGTGGAACTTTACGTCCTTGGCAGCCATTGCTTGATAGCTCCTGTTTTCAAGTGGTTAGACCGTCTGCGCCGGTAGGGTGGGCGGTTGCCGCCCACCGTCGCGCGACGGGATTGAGGACCCAAGGTGGGCGGAAACCGCCCACCCTACGGCGGCTTACGCAGCCTGACTGGCGCTCGCGCCTTCGGTCACGATGCCGAGGATGTCGCTCTCCTTCATGATCAGGAGATCTTCACCGTCGATCTTCACCTCGGTCCCGGACCACTTGCCGAAGAGGATGCGATCGCCGGCCTTCACATCGAGCGCGATGCGGTCGCCATCATCGTCCTTGGCGCCTGCGCCGACGGCGACGACTTCGCCTTCCTGCGGCTTCTCCTTGGCGGTGTCGGGGATGATCAGACCGCCCTTGGTCATCTCTTCGCTCTCGATACGGCGGACGAGCACACGGTCGTGCAAGGGAGTGAAACCCATTTATGAGCCCCGTTTTCTGTCGTTGCTACCAATCGCCGACAGCGGCCAAATCGGACCCCTCTCGGCGCCTTCGTTAGCACTCCCACCGGGAGAGTGCCAATCGAGGCGCGAGATAGAAAAGAGAGAGGACGCTGTCAACTGAGCCGTCCCAAAAAATGTGCCGGAAAGGCCGCAATCGCTCTTTTTGGAGACTGTGGGGCAGACTGAGAGGGCGGCGGTCGTCCTTTCTGGAGGCGACCGGTGGCGACTGGGCCAGGCCCTGGAGGGACGACTTGGCGACCGTCGATGACGACCGGGCGACCGACCCGCGCCCGGCACCCTGGAGCCCGCGCCAAAGGGTGCACGCAAAAATCAGACTTAGGGCTATGCGCGGCGGACTCTGCGGCTGCGGCGGAGGCGTCTTGCGCTCTCAGGATACCGCCGCCCCTCGCTGCGGCCACGCGGCGACGGCCAATACTGAAATCCCAGGGAGGGCTTCATGACACTGAAATCTGCCTCGCTCATCTCGACCGCCGCGCTCATTGTCGCCACCACGTCGGCCTGGGGCGCAGAGCCCGTTAAGGTGGGCGTGCTGGCCACGCTGGAAGGCACCTACACGGTGCTTGGCGAGGACGGCATCCGCGGGCTCAGGACCGCGCTCGCCACGCATGGGGAGACCGCCGGCGGACGGCCCATCGAGCTCGTCATCGCCGCGACCGATGCGAGCCCCGACAGCGCTGTGCGCGCCGCCCGCAAGGTCGTGGAGCAGGACGGCGTCGATATCGTGATCGGCCCGCTCTCCGGTTCCGAAGGGATCGCGATCCGCGACTATTCGAAGACGCAGCCGCAGGTGACCTTCATCAACGGCTCCTCGGGCGCGCAGGAGACCACCTATGTGACGCCGTCGGACAACTTCTTCCGCTTCAACATGGATGGCGCGCAGTGGTCCGCGGGCCTCGGCGACTATGTCTTCAACGAGAAGGGCTATGAGTTCGTTGCGACCATCGGCGAGGACTATTCCTTCATCTACACGCAGGTCTTCGGCTTCGCGCTCGAATTCTGCCAGGCCGGCGGCACGATCACGGACCGGTTCTGGGTGCCTCTCGGAACGAAGGACTTCGGCTCGATCATCGCGGCGCTGCCCGAGGATGTGGACGCGATCTATCTCGGCCTTGGTGGCGGGGATGCGGTCAACTTCCTGAACCAGTATCAGCAGGCCGGCGGCGACGCGAACCTCATCGGCGGGTCGATCATGGTCGACGGCACGGTGCTGTCGTCGAAGGGTTCAGCGAAGGACGCGCTGATCGGCGTGCCGGCGGCGGGCCCGCAGGCGGATACCTGGGACAACGAGGCCTGGCAGGCCTATGTGAAAACATACCAGGACACCTTCGCGCCCGAGGATCGCTTCCCCTCGCCCTCGCTGCTGGCGACCGGCTACTACAACGCGACGAGTGCTGCGCTGGAGTGTCTGAACAGCGTGGAGGGTAAGCTCGATGACGGTCAGGCGGCGTTTCGGCAGTGCCTGCGGGAGCTGGAGCTGGATGCGCCGAACGGCAAGATCGTGCTGGACGATAATCGCCAGGCGATCGGCACCAACTTCGTGATCGAGGTGGTCGAGAGCGATAGCGGCGATCTGCTGACGCAAGTCGTGTCTGTGAAGGAAGGCGTGAACCAGACGCTGGGCATGGATGCGGCGAAGTTCGCCTCGATCGGGCTACCGAGCCGCGACGTGCCGGAGTGCAAGCAGTCCTACTGAGGGCTGACCATGCGGCGCCAGGCCTTGGAACGTGCAGATGCGATCTCCCGGCACGACCGGGGGATCCGATTGCAGGCCGGGGCCAGGCGGCGGGGATCGCCGGGTCGCGCGCAGGAATGACGACGCTCGCCGACCCGGCCTATCGGTTGGCGGGCGACGAGGCCTCAGCTCCGGGCGCAACAGGTGCCCGGGTTGAAGATCGGGCTGAAGATCGGCCTGTTGAGCGGGCGGGGTGGCCGGAGGCGGCGCGGCGATGACGCTCATTACTTACCTTACGCGCGTGCACTTCGCCGATGGGGTGCTGGAGGAGGCGCTGCGCTCGGAGCTCGAGCAGAACCAGCATCGCCGACCGCTGGTGATCGCCGAGGCGGCGGATCTGGAAGGCGCGCGCGCGGACCGGCTCTTCGCGGGCTTCCCGGTGCGCACCAGCATCGAGGCCGCGGTAAGCTTGCCGGCGCTGCCGACCGAGGACGCGGCCCGGCGGATCGCCGAGACCTATGCGGCGACGGGGCGGGATCATCTGGTCGCCTTCGGCTCGAGCCGGGCGGTGGATCTCGCCAAAGTCGCGCGCATCGCCATCGCCCATGACGAGCCCATCGCAGCCCTGTCGAGTGCCGAGGGCGGCCACTGGCGGATCGGCGACCGGCTGCCCGCGCTTTATGGCGTGCCGGGGATCGGGGGGTTTGCCTCCGCCGCCAGCGACTATGCGCGGGTGCGGCTGACGGGCGGGGGGCAGGTGCTCTTGTCCTCGCGCAAGCTGATCCCGACGGTCACGATCTGCGACCCGACGCTGACGCTTGGCGAGAGTGCTGCGGCGGGGGCGAGTGCGGCCTCGGGCACGCTCTCGCGCGGGATCGAGTCGTATCTTGCGCGGGCCTACAACCCGCCGGCGGATGGGTTGGCATTGGATGGGATCGGGCGGACGGTGGCGCATCTTGCGCGCGCACTCGACGATGATTTGGGCGCGCGGCGGGAGATGATGGCGGGCAGCCTAAACAGCGCGTTGTCGCTGCAGAAGGGGACCTGCGCGATCCACGCGATCACCACGGCGCTCGCTTCGGTCAGCCGCGTTCGGATCGACCCCTGTGCTGTGGGGCGGCTGCTGCTGCCGGGGGTCCTGCGGTTCTATCGCGATCTCATTGGGAGCAAGGCCGCGCCGCTCGCGAGGGCGCTCGGGCTGCGGGAGGATGCGGATCTAGCCGAAGGGGTGGCGGCACTCCTGGCCGATCTGCCCCTGCCGAACAGCCTCTCGGCCATGGGGCTTGGCGTGGAGGCGCTCGGCCCCGCGGCGGATGTGGCGGCGACGGATAGGGCGATGAGTGCGGGGCCCCGGCGGCTTGGCCGCGACGACGTGCTCTCGATCCTCGCCGCCGTGCACTGAGGGGGGTTGCGGATGAAGCCCCTGCTGATCGGTGGCGAAGAGGTGACGACCACCGAGGCGCTGGAGGACATCAATCCCTCCGACACGCGCGAGGTGGTCGACGTCTTCGCGGTGGCCGGCCGGGCAGAGGCGGAGGCGGCCGTGCGCGCAGCGGCCGAAGCAGCCCCCGGCTGGGCCATGACCACGCCCGAGACCCGCCACGATGTGCTGAAAACCGCAGGCGACGAGATGATGGCGCGGCGGGTGGAGCTCGGCGAACTCCTTTCGCGGGAGGAAGGCAAGCCCCGTGCGGAGGGGATCGCCGAGGCGACGCGGGCCGCGCGTATCCTCGATTTCTTCGCGGGCGAGGCGCTCCGCGACCGGGGCGAGATCGTGGCCTCCGCCCGGCCCGGCATCACGGTTGAGACGACGCGCGAGCCCCTAGGCGTCGTCGGCCTGATCACGCCCTGGAACTTCCCGCTGGCGATCCCGGCCTGGAAGATCGCGCCGGCGCTCGCCTTCGGCAATGCGGTGGTGTTCAAGCCGGCGGAGCTCGTACCGGCCTCGGCCTGGGCGCTGACGGATTGCCTGATCCGGGCGGGGCTGCCGCGGGGAGTTCTGAACCTGGTGGTAGGCGCGGGGCGCGTCGTGGGCCCGGTGATCGTGGGGGCTCGGCAGGTCGCGGGCGTGAGCTTCACGGGCTCCGTCCCCACAGGCCGCGCCATCGCCCAGGCCTGCGTGGCGCGGGGGGCGAAGGTCCAGCTCGAAATGGGGGGCAAGAACCCGCTCGTAGTGCTGGACGACGCGGATCTCGACCGCGCGGTGGCGGCGGCGGTGGATGGCGCGTTCTTCCAGACCGGGCAGCGCTGCACGGCGTCCTCGCGCCTCATCGTGACCGAGGGCATCCATTCCCGCTTCGTCGAGGCGCTGGCGGAGCGGCTCCGGGGCTTGAAGGTCGATCATGCGCTGGGCGAGGGCACCGATATCGGGCCGGTGGCGAGCGAGACGCAACTCGCCCAAAACCTCGACTATGTGGAGATCGCGCGGCGCGAAGGCGGATCGCTGCGTGCAGGCGGCGAGCGGCTGACGCGTGCGACGCCAGGCCACTACATGGCGCCCGCGCTTTTCACGGAGACGACGAACGCGATGCGGATCAATCGCGAGGAAGTCTTCGGCCCCGTCGCCTCGGTGATCCGCGTGCGCGACTATGAAGAGGCGCTGGCAGTCGCGAACGACACCGAGTTCGGCCTGACGGCCGGGATCTGCACGACGAGCCTGACCCATGCGAGCCATTTCAAGCGCCATGCGGTAGCAGGGATGGTGATGGTCAATCTGCCGACGGCGGGGGTCGACTACCACGTGGCCTTCGGCGGACGGAAAGGCTCAAGCTACGGCCCCCGCGAACAGGGCTCGCACGCCCGAGAGTTCTGTACGACCGTGAAGACGGCCTATCTCGCGCCCTAGAGGTCCGGCTCATACTGAACGCACCCTTTCCCGTCATGCTCGGGCTCGAGCCGGGGATCAAAAGAGCAAACGAATTCAAGCGCGTTCGGGAAAATGGAATGCCGGATCAGGTCCGGCAATGACGGGATCAAGTGTCTCGGCCACACCGCCAGTCACGCGAACAGACGGTCGATCCGTGATCTCCGCTCTGATCTCCGCTCTGATCTCCGCGCCCTCCCACGACAGAATTGCGCGAGTCGCACGAAGAAAGCGCTAACGGCCTCCATCGACGCGGGACGTAGGACGGCACCCCTCCGTCACAGAGGCGAGAGAGTTGTCGCGGATGTGGTGGGCGATCGGTGCGCAGCCGACAATGCGCAACGCCTTCCACGGGCCCTTATTCGCGGAGGTCGTGGCGGTTCGTCGGATCCGCCCAAACCTCATCGGCCATGTGGACACCGCAGGCCGAACCGCGGGTGTTGCGCGTTGAGAGAGACTAGCGTTCGCAGGATGTTAATCGGTTCGAGCGTACCCTGACGTGGGAGGGCGCGGAGCTAGGCGCTTGCACTCACGGTCCGCTCGAAGCCCTGCTCCCAGCTTGGCCTCAAGGCGCGACGCCACGGTGCAGTCAGATCCGATTTCGGGGTATCAGCCGTCGCGCGTTTCCGCGCCGAGTTGGGCCTTTAGGGGCGTCCGCTTGCGCCGGGCCGCCGGCAGGTCATACCCGACAGTCTCTTTTGCTGGCTCATGATATTGCAACGAAGTCACTCTCCGCGAATGATGATGATGCGGACAAGTCGCCAGCAGAGCGGCCGCCGCTAAGGGAGGACCGACGCATGAGTGGTGCGATTTCCGTGCATCACGGTGCCTTTGGTCGTGCGGCGCTCTATGAGCTCGACCAGCCGATGATCACCCATGCTCATCGCGAAGGGCATCTAATCTTCTACATCGATGGGTCCGACGGGCTCACGACGGTCGGCGATCAGGAGATCAGGATCGACCGCGATACCGCCGTCGCCATCAGCCCGTGGGAGCCGCACAGCTTTACCCCCATCGAGGACGGGCCGGCCTGCATCTGCCTCGTCCTCTACATCAAGCCCATGTGGTTTCTCGAGGCGAGCCAGTCGGCGGAGTTTGCGCTCAGCTTCGGCTGCCCGCGCATCGCCATCACGCCCGATGTGAAACGCTGGGTCGCCCGGCTGACAGCGCTCCTGCTCGACAATCAACCTTCGGAGCGGTTCGACGGGTTCCTGTTCGAGATGACGCGGCTCTGCTTCGACGAGAGCTGGCGGGGGGCGGAGGCGCGGCCCTCGCTGGGTCTGCGCCATACCCGGTTCAACGACTACCGCGTCCGGCGCTCGCTCCGGCTCATGCAGGAGAACTTTACGGAGGATGTGGCGATCGACAATCTCGCCCGCGATGTCGGCCTCTCCCGCCCGCATTTCTTCAAGCTTTTCAAAATGCAGATGGGGATCACGCCGAACCTCTTCCTCAACACGCTGCGGGCCGAGCAGGCGATCACCGAGCTTATGGAGACCCGCAAGACGGTAACGGATATCGGCTTCGATCTCGGCTTCTCCAGCCAGGCGAGCTTCACCCGCTTCTTCAGTTCCAATGTCGGCATTCCGCCGACCGAATATCGCCGGGTCGCGCACATCGCCTGAGGCCCAATTTCGCGATGGTAGGCGACCGGAGCAGACTGAAAGGTACGCGCGCGCCGCCCCTGCCTCTCTAACCTCGTCCGAGCCACCTGGCAGATCGCCCGTTCCGAAGGCGGTCGCCGGGCGCCATGGGAGGGTAGGATGCGCATGAGCCGCGAGAGGGCGGGGCATGGCCGGGGCGAGGGCGCCTGATGCGGTCCTTCGCCAGCCGCCATCCGTTCTGGGCGACGGTGATCGCAGCACTCGTGCTGATCCTGTTGTGGATGATCTTCGCCGTCTGGCCCGCCTGGCTCGAGGACGCGATCGGGCGGAAGAAGATCTTTCTCAACGCGCTCTTCAACGGGATCACGCTTGGCGGGCTTTACTTCCTCGTGGCTTCGGGTTTCACGCTCATCTTCGGGCTCATGCGCAATGTGAACCTCGCGCATGGCTCGCTGTATCTGCTTGGCGGCTACATCGGCTATGTCTTCGCGGACTGGACGGGCTATTGGCTGATCGCCTTTCCCGCGGCCTTCATCGTGGTCGCGGCCTTTGGATGCCTGCTGCAATACGTCGTGTTTCGGCGGATGGAGGGGCAGGATCTGCGCCAGACGCTGGTGACGATCGGGATCTCCATCGCCATGGCGGATCTGATGCTGTGGATCTGGGGCGGCGACTTCTACAACATCGCACCACCCTCCTGGCTCTCGGGCCCGATGGAGACGTTCTTCGTCACGGGCACGAGCCGGCGGACGGGCGAGCTCATCTTCCTCAAATACCCGATGGTGCGGATCGTGATCTTCGCGGCCTCGGTCCTGGTGGGGATCGGGATGTGGCTCCTGCTCAATCGCACGCGCATCGGGATGCTGATCCGGGCGGGCGTCGACGACCGGGAGATGCTGTCGGCCACGGGCTCACGCATTCAGCTCGTCTTCCTCGGCGTCTTCGCCTTCGGTGCGGGGCTCGCGGGCGTGGCGGGTGTTGTCGGGGGCACGTTCCAGTCCGTGGCCCCTGGAGAGGACGTACGCTTCCTGCTCGCCTCCCTCGTCGTCGTGATCGTGGGCGGCATGGGATCGATCCCGGGGGCGGCGCTCGGCGCACTTCTGATCGGCTGCGCAGAGCAGTTCGGCTCGGTCTATTTCCCAACCTATGCGGTCGTGCTGACCTTCGTGATCCTGGTCGTTGTCCTCGCCTTTAGGCCCCAGGGCCTGTTGGGGAGGGCGTGATGGCGGCGACCGATCTTGGCGGCGTGACGCGCGTGGCGGAGGAGCGCCGGGCCAGCGGCGTGCCGCTCCAGTACTGGGTGCTGGGGGTCATTCTCCTCTTCATGCCGGCCTTCGCCTCGGATTTCGTGATCTTCCAGATCATGGGCTGGACCTTCATCCTGGGCATGATCGCGCTTAGCCTGATGTTCCTTGCGGGCTATGGCGGGATGGTCAGCCTTATTCAGATGTCGGTCGCGGCCCTCGCCGGGTACATGGTCGCGATCTTCGGCGACAGCGCGATCGAGACCATCAGCCAGGGCTGGCCCTGGTATGTGGCGATCCCCTTGGCGCTGGCGGTCGCCGTTCTCTTCGGGACCGTCGCGGGCTGGCTCGCCGTGCGGACCGAGGGCATCTACACGATCATGATCACGCTGGCGATCGCGTCGGCCTTCTTCTACTTCACGCGCCAGAACTATGTGATCTTCAACGGCTTCTCGGGCTTTAACGGGGTGCTGCCACCCGAGCTTTTCGGGGTCGACTGGCGGGGGCCGAAGGCGTTCTACTACCTCACCCTGTTCTGGGCGACGGCGTGTTTTCTGGCCGTGCTCTATGTCAGCCGGGCGCCCTTTGGGCTGGCGCTGCAGGGGGTGCGGGACAATCCGCGGCGGATGGCGGCGCTGGGTTTCAGCGTCACGGCGCATCGCGTGGCGGCCTATAGCTTTGCTGCGCTGATCGCGGGGATCGCGGGGATCCTCCTCACCTGGCAGTCGGCCCAGGTCTCGCCCGGGACGGCGGGGATCGGGCCGGTGATCGATGTGCTGGTCGTCGCCGTGATCGGCGGGCTGCGCCATCCCATCGGGCCCTTCATCGGCGCCTTCATCTATGTGCTATTGGAGACCTTCGCGCTGGATGCACTGGTGGCCATCGGGCTTTCCGGCGAACGTTTCCAGCTCCTGATCGGGCTTGGTTTCCTCCTTATAGTGTTCTTCTCGCCCGACGGGATCCTGGGGCTGTGGGAGCGGCTGCGCGCGAGCCGGGGGCGCGATCCCTTGCGCGACGCTGGGGAGCGGGCGCCATGAACCGCGCCGTTGGCAGCAGCGTCTCGGAGCGGTTGAGCGCCACGGGAACGGCGAATGCGCTGGAGCTGCGCGGGCTCTCGAAACGGTTCGGCGCGCTCGAGGCGCTGTCGGATATCAGCCTGACCGTCCGGCCTGGGGAACGGCGGGCGGTGCTCGGCTCGAACGGGGCGGGGAAGACGACGCTGTTCAACTGTGTGACGGGCGATTTCCCAGCGAGTTCTGGGTCGATCCGATTCTTTGGCGAGGACATCACAGCCTTTCCAGCGCAGGAGCGGATCCGGCGGGGGCTGCGGCGGACCTATCAGATCTCGCTCCTCTTCACGGGGCTGAGCGTCATCGACAATATCTATCTCGCCTGCTGCGGTGTGTCGCGCGGGCGGTTCTCGTTCCTGCGGCCGCGGCGCGACGATGCGCTGATGGCGGCGGCGGAGACGTTGGTGCGGCTCGTCCATCTCGACGAAGCGCATGATCTGACGGTCTCGACGCTTTCCTACGGTCAGCAGCGCCAGCTTGAGATCGCGATGGCGCTGGCCGGCGCACCGCGCTTCATCCTGTTCGACGAGCCGGCAGCGGGGTTGAGCCCGACGGAGCGGCGGGAGCTGATCGAGATCCTTACGGGGCTGCCCGGACATATGGGCTTCATCATCATCGAGCACGACATGGATGTGGCGCTGCGCGTCGCCGAGAGCGTGACGATGATGCATAACGGCCGGGTCTTTAAGGAGGGCAAGCCCGCCGAGATCGAGGAAGACGAGGAGGTTCAGGCTCTCTATCTCGGCGACG
>JBCDFC010000178.1:0-10080 GCA_039178805.1 Pseudomonadota bacterium
CCCGTCATAGCATCGGGAGAGGCCATGACCTAGGGGTTAACCTTATTCAAAGGAGGGATCCGCACATCGCGGGCTTGGCGACGAACCGAGACGTTTAGCCGGACGAGCGCACGGTCTCTCCGCCAAGGAAGGAGTTATCGCTGGCACGCCGACGCGGCGCGCAGTCCCATTCCATCAGGCAACCTTCGGCCGGCGGAAGACCAGCTTTTGCTGGGCGAGCTCGTCCTTCGGACCGGTCCAGGCATAGGCCAGAAGCGCAGGTGCGCGTTGCCCGACCGTGATCCGGTGCCGGCGCCCCGGCGGATTGAACAGCATCGAGCCCGGCGCGAAGACGCCGTCGTCGTTCTGGCTCACACTGCCCGACAGCACGTAGTAGCTCTCGGTGATCTCGGCATGCGCATGGGCGGGATAGGTGCAGCCAGGCGCGAAGAGGACGAGGCCGATGATGACCTCGCGGCTCTCGACCGGGCCATTGGGGCTTGCCAGCTCGCACCAGGCGAAGCGGCCGACCAAAGCCTTGGGCACCTTGTCGTAGCCATAGAGCCAAGCGAGGCGCGGCATGAGTCGCTCCAGCGTCCTGATCAGCGGGGCGGAACGTTCGAGCCGACCGAGGTCCAACGCGCGCGGCAAATGGGAGACGACGGGCTTCGTCTCCGGCACACGATCGATCAGCGCCGGATCGGATTTGATCACCCGGCTCAGCGCCTCACGCACGGTGCGCTGATGCCGCCGGATCGCTTCGGACCCGCCAGCGCCCGAGTTCCGATAGATCTCGTAGATTTCCCGGAGCAGGTAGGCCCAGTCGGGCTCACCGGACATGCGCTTCACCGCGACCGTCTCGGTCAACGGCGCTACCGGCGCAGGATCTGCCATCTGCGGCGCCTCTCAATTGATCAGGATCGAGACCCGCCGGTTCTGGCGGCCCTTCTTTTCGATCTTGCCGAGGCTGATGGCCCCGATCTCTCCGGTCGCTGCAACATGCGTGCCGCCGCATGGCTGAAGATCGACCGTCGCCTCGCCCTCGCCGATCCGGACGAGGCGCACGCGTCCCTGCCCCATCGGGGGCTTGACCGCCATCGTCTTCACGAGACCGGGATTGGCCTCGAGCTCCTGATCCGTGATCCATTCCTGGCTGACGGGATGGTTGCCGGAGATCAGTGCCAGAAGGCGTTCCTCCAAGGCGGCTTTGTCCTCGGGCGCCTCGACCATGTCGAAGTCGAGCCTGCCCTTCCCCGCACCGATGCTGCCGCCGGTCACGGGCAGAGGGATCACGACAGAGAGAAGATGAAGTGCTGTGTGGCAGCGCATGTGCCGAAACCGCCGGTCCCAGTCGAGGATCGCCTCTACCGTTGCACCCACGGGCGGCAGAGGAGCGCCTTCTGCTGCGACATGTGCGACGCCCTCCCCTGCCTTTACTGCAGTGGCGATCGCCACTTCGCCACCGTCCCAGCGCAGCATACCGGCATCGCCCGGCTGACCGCCGCCAGTGGGATAGAAGACCGTCCGATCGAGCACCACGGCGCCCTCAGCCGTATGCGCGGTCACCACGGCCGAGCAGGAGCGCAGATAGGCATCTTCGCGGAACAGCGGTTCGGTCACGTCACGCCCCTAGGCATCTCTCAGGATCTGCATGGCGAGCTAGCGCCCGGGCGGCGCCGGAACAAGAGCCTGAGGGTGCGAGGCGACCCTGCAGAAGTGCTTTGAAACCAATGGCCGGACGCAGCGGGTGCTGCATCCGGCCAGATCAAGCTCCGACGACGGTTTTCGCGGTCAGTTGATGCCGGTGAAGGCGAGGTGGTTGTCGACGATGGCGGCGTAGCTTCCATTGCCGCGCATCTCGGCCAGACCCTGGTTGATGACCGCGATATAGGCCGCGCCGAGCGCGCTGGAGCGCGGGCTTGCGGCATAGAGCGGCTGACCTTCGCCGATCGATTTGATGCTGCGGACGCGCGCGCTCACATCAAGGCGCTTCGCCGCCGCATCGCCTTCGGCTTGCGGAACGCTCACGACGTTCACGTCGCCCAAGGCAAGCATCATGAAGCACTCGTCCACATCCCGCGCCGAGACCGGATTTACGTTGGGCGCAATGAGGCCCGCGGCGGCGAGGTCGCCATTGCCCATGCCTTCGGGCCGGCAGAGACGGCTGCCGTAGAGATCGCTGGCCGAGCGCGCCTCGGCGAAGTCCCCGGCGTTGGTGACGAACATGCCGATGCCCGTCGCGTAGATCGGGTCCGAGAACACATAGTCCGCGCAGACGCGACGCGCCTCGTCGTCGAGCGCTTGAGGCTGCTCGCAAGCAGGGCGCGAAAGCGGGTAGCCGAGGTCGTAGTCGCCCACAGCGATATCATCGATCGTGTCACCACCGGTGAAGGAGACGACAAAGTCGATCGGGACAGGAGCACGAAGGAGCGCGCGCTGGATGATCTCCGTCAGCATGCCACCTTCGGGCAGCTTCTCGCCTGCGAAGGGCGGGCTTGGCCGAACGGCGAGCAGGTTCACGACGCCGCCATTGGCAAGACCCTGCAGAGCCGCCGCATCGGCCGGTCCCGGCGCTGCCTGGAAACTGGGGCTCAGCGCTGCCTCCTCGACTTCCGGCTCCGGCTCGGGCTCTGCCGCGACCGTGCGCTCGGGCCGGACACCGCGCGGAAGCGGATTGCCGGTGCCATCGAGGCAGGGAATGAAGATCGTGTCGCCGACCTCCAGCGTCTGCGGGCTGCGGATCGTGTTCCGGTTGGCATCAAAGATCGGACCGAAGCGGCCCGCGCCATAGGTCCGCACGGCGATCTCGCTCAGCGTATCGCCGGGCACCACGCGATAATCGCCGCCGCATTCGATGGACTGCGCGCGGGCTTCGTTACCGCCGCCGGTTGCCGCCATCACGGCGATCGCGGCTCCGGCACATAACAGGCCGGCCCGCAGCGCACGCGCCTTCCCACTCAACTCGATCATCACGGTATCCCCCCAATCGCGGTCACGCATCAAAGGACCGCTCTCTCCTCAAACCGCGCCCCGGCGCGCCTGCCAAACCCTGAGCCGTTGGCGTATGCGAATCGACACGCCACGGATCCCCCGATCCGTCCGCCGGCTCCATCCCACACTCGCGCGGAAGTTGGGCGATTTTTGGATGATTAACCCTCGATTTCACTCCGACCGCGGCGCTGCTGGCTCAACCAGAAGCGTTGCACCATCGATGGCAGCGATCCGCAGGCGTGTGCCGGGGCTCGGCTCGATGCCGGTTGACGCATCGGCGCCGTCCGCCTCCGCCAAACGCGCGCGCCAGACCACGCCATCGACGCTCACAGTACCGATGCCCGCGCGAAACGGCTCGCGCACTTCAACCAGCCGGCCGGCCAGCGCCTCGCCGCGCCGGTTCAACCCTGTCTTGTCCCCGCGCTGCTTCATGCGGCGGGTCACGAGCCAGGCGATCACCGCGCTGACCAGTACAGCAATGCCGAAGACCGTGATCTGCACGGTGCCGGCGAGATCGGGCTCGAAGAATAGCAACCCACCGACCGCGAGTGCGGCGATGGCGGGCCCGAGCAGGAACGTCGTGCCCGTGCTGACTTCGAGCACGCCCAGGGCCAGACCCAGCGCGATCCACCACCAGGGGGAGATGCCCTGAAGAAACGCGAAGAGGACCAAGTTGAACGGCATCTCAGCCAGGCTCGTTCCACGGCCCAAGGCTGATCGGCCGGTCCTCACTGGATGGCGCGTTGCTGCGGCGCGAGCCATCGCGCGCGCCGGAGCCGTCGGGCGGCGTCGATCCGGATCCCGACCCGCCCATCCTCGCCCCCGCGCCAGTCAGATCGGCGATGCCTGCGATGGCACCTGCGATGCCGGCGGCTTCGATCGGCAGGATGATGGTCTTGGCGTTCGGGCTCTGCACCATCGACCCCAGCGCCTCGGTGTATTTCTGCGCAACGAAGTAGTTGATCGCCTGCACGTCGCCCTCGGCAATGGCGGCCGAGACCATCTGCGTCGCCTTGGCCTCCGCCTCGGCCTGACGCTCGCGTGCCTCTGCGTCCAGGAACGCCGCCTCCCGCCGGCCCTCGGCCTCGCGGATCTGGCTCTCCTTCTGACCCTCGGCCTTCAGGATGGCGGCCTGCTTCTCGCCCTCGGCCGTCAGCACCTCGGCCCGCTTCTCGCGCTCGGCCTTCATCTGGCTGCCCATCGCCTCGACGATATCCTTCGGCGGGCTCAGATCCTTGATCTCGACGCGCGTGACCTTCACGCCCCATGGCGTCGCCGCTTCGTCGATGATCTGCAAGAGCTTGGTGTTGATCATATCGCGGTTCGACAGGACGTCGTCGAGATCCATCGCACCGATGACGGAGCGGATATTGGTCATCGAGAGGTTGAGGAGCGAGAGCTCCAGATCCCGCACCTCGTAGGCGGCGCGTGCCGCATCGGTCACCTGATAGAAAGCGACGGCGTCGGCCCGCACCTGCGCGTTGTCGCGGGTAATCACGTCCTGGCCGTCGACGTCGAGCACCGTCTCCATCATGTTGATCTGCCGGCCGACCTGATCGATCAGCGGCACCATGAAGCGCAGGCCCGGCTCGAGCGTGCGGCTATAGCGGCCGAAACGCTCAACGGTCCATTCTTCGCCCTGCGGCACCGTGCGCACCGCCCGCGCCACACTGACGATGACGAAGATGACAAAGATCGTTGCCGCGATCCCGACGACGGTCGGCCCGCTGATGCCGAGACTGCCAAGAAATTCGAACATGCCCGTTCCCCACTCGCAGCGCGCTGTGCTGCCTAGCCTGTGCTGCCTAGGACGCCGCTGTTAGCACAAGAGCCCTGTGTCGCTAGGACAATTCGGCTCGACACTGGGCATATTGGGCGGGATCTGGGCCAAGTTGCGGCGGTCGTCCGGCTCAGTGGCGTGGCCTTTGTCGCACCGCTGGCCTAGACCGGCGCCCCAGCAAGGACGCTGTTCCAGGATGCCGACGAGATGACTGTTCGCTCAACGATCTACGCGCTTGCGATGCTCATCTGCACTGCGGTCGTCTTTGGATCGCTCGATCTGGCTGAGGCGCAATCGCCGCCTGAACCCGCTGCCGAAGCAGCCTCGGAAACTGCAGAGCCTGCGCTGCGGGGCGTCGTTCGCCATCTGAACGATGGTCAAGCGGGCGCGAGCACGGAGAGGGGCGCGACCGAAGCGCCGCCAGATCCAGATGCAGCTTCCGATCCCAACGGCTCCGCCGCGGAACAAGCAAGACCGCCAGAGGATGCCGGGACGGAACCGGATCAGGAGGCGTTGAATGCACTCCGTCGCGTTCTCTCGGACCCTGAAGCACGGGGACGCCTGCTGGGTGCACTCGCGGCGATCGGGGCCCAGACCGGCGACAGTGACGAGGGTGGGGCTGAGGGCGGGGCCGAAGACGAACAACCGCCCGAGGACGGCACGGCAGCGGCTGAAGAGGCAAACCCGGAGGCGCAGCCCAGGCTCTCGCTCGGACGACGCGTGGCTGAGATCACGCGCGATGGCGTGCGCGAAATCGTCGAGACCCTGACCGACTTCTACAACGGTGTCCGCACGACGCAGCGTCGGCTAAGCGGCTTCGCCAATGTCGACACCGAACGGCTCGCGGCGATCGCCGAGGATATCGGGATCACCCTGATCTCGACCTTCGCGACCCTCTTCCTGCTGCGGATCTTCGCGACACCCGTCTGGCGCCGGCTCGCCCGCTACGCGTCGGGCGGAAGCTATACCCGTGGCGTCGTAGCCATCGCGATCTCATCGCTCTTGGACCTCATCACGCTGCTGATGGCATGGGCGACGGGCTATGCCTTCGCCGTCTTCGGCCGGGGCGAGGCTGGCGATCTCAGCGTCCATGAGGCGCTCTTTCTCAACGCCTTCCTGGTCGTCGAGTTCATCAAGGCTGTGATCCGTGCCTTCCTGGCCCCGTCGGAGGGCCTGATCCGTCCCTTGCCGCTAACCGACCGGGCAGCGGTCTACTGGCACCGATGGTCGAATTTCCTGATCAGCCTGCTGGGCTATGGCCTCATGCTTGCCGTGCCGCTGGTGAACGACGTCGTAAACCTCTTCACGGGTCGGGCGACGACCGTGCTGATCTTCGCGGTCTTCCTGCTGATCTCGATGGTCCTCGTCATCCTCAACCGCAAGGCGCCCGCCGCCTATTTTCGCAGGCGGGCGGAGGACACGGGCGGCGACGTGACCTTGGGCACCATCGCTTACGCAGCGCATCTCTTTCCGCTGGCCATCATCGCTTATCTCATCACGCTCTTCGTGCTGGCGGTGGCGGATACAGGGCAGGTGGGCCCGGCGGTCATCCTGACGCTCAAGGTCATCGGCGTCGTCGCAATCGGGGTGGCTGCCGTCAACGCCCTCTCCCGGGCGAGCAATCACGGCGTCCGACTGCCCGGTACGATGACGCGAACGCTGCCGATGCTGGAGCAGCGGTTGAACACCTTCGTGCCGGCCTTCCTCTCCATCGTTCGCTTCGTCGTCTTCGTCGCGGTCATCGGTGCCGCAATCGACATCGTGGGGCTCTTCAACTTCTCGGCCTGGCTCGATGGTGAGCTTGGCGGCGATGCGGCAGCGATCGTGACCAGCGTCGTCCTGATCGTCCTCGGCGCCTTCGTGATCTGGATTGCGATCATGAGCTGGATCGACTTCCGGCTCACGCCCCGAGGGTTCCGGATCGTCACCTCGCGTGAGCAGACGCTGCTGACCCTGTTGAGGAACGCCGCCAGCATCGCCATCATCGTCGTCGCGACGATGTTCTCGCTGTCCGAGATCGGCATCAACATCGCGCCGCTCATCGCCTCCGCGGGTGTCTTCGGCCTCGCCATCGGCTTCGGCGCGCAGAAGCTTGTGCAGGACATCATCACGGGCGTCTTCATCCAGTTCGAGAACGCCTGCAATGTCGGCGACGTCATCACCGTCGGCGGCATCACCGGCACCGTCGAGAAGCTCACCATTCGCTCGGTCAGCCTGCGGGACCTCTACGGCACCTACCATGTGATCCCGTTCTCCTCGGTCGACATGGTCTCGAACTTCATGCGCGGCTTCGCCTACCATGTCGCCGATCTCGGCATTGCCTATCGTGAGGATGTGGAGGAGGCGAAGCAGGCGATGCTGGACTGCTTTGCCGAGATGCAGTCGGACCGGGACTGGGGCGGTAAGATCATCGGCGATCTGGATTGGTTCGGCGTCCAATCGCTTGGCGACAGCTCCGTGGTGCTGCGGGCCCGGATCAAGACGATCCCGGGTCAGCAATGGGGCGTCGGCCGGCGCTACAACGAGCTCCTAAAGAAGACCTGCGACGCGCGCGGCATCGAGATCCCGTTCCCGCACATGACGATCTGGATGGGCGAGAACAAGGACGGCACCGCACCGCCCGTCCATCTCCGCGCCGAAGGCGGTCAAGCGCCAACCCAACCGACCAGCCCTGCCGCGCCCCAGCAAAGCGTGGACAGAAACCCTCCGCACCGACCAACGAACGCACCCCAATTCGACGACGAAAGCTGATCGACCCCATTCGATCGCGAGTGCTTTGGCCGCCACCTTAGGCCGCGCATCTGGAGCGCCTTCTGATCTGTGCCAGCGCACCTTTTGACCTCACGTACCTAACGCAATTGCGTCATTGCCGGGCTTGACCCGGGAATCCAGCACCACCGGCAGTGAATACAGGGGTCAAACCCGGGCATGACGTGAGCGTGTCAGGTCGAAAGGCGCTGAAGCGCAAGCTAGGCCGCAGCGGAGGAGCGTAGGCGCAGCCGTTCGTAGAGCGCATCTGCCTCGGCTAGAAGCGCGCCGTCCGCGCCATCGCTCGATGTGCTGGGGCTTGCCGGACGGAAGGCCTCTCCCGCCTCTCCGTCGATACCAGCAGCCTTGGCAAGGCGCGCCCAAACGCCTGCGTCGGCGCAGAGATCTTCGTAGCAGACGAACACCGCGTCCTCGGGCGCTCGGGCCACTACCGCTTCGTAGACCCGGACCCACTGCTCGATCCAATAGTCGATGGATGATGGATCGCGACCCGATGTCGGCACCGCTCCATCGAAGGCGAAGGGACGCTGGTCGAGGCCAAACTCGTGATGCGCGAGCCAGCCCATGTATTTGCGCATGAACGCATCCTGCCCCTGCGCCTCGGAGAACTGCTCGTGCTGACGCAGGAGCGACGCAGCATGCGTCATCGGCTTTCGAAACGGCACCAGGATGAGCGCATTCGGAAAGGCACGGCGGATCGCGCCCAAGCGCAGGACGTTGTTGTTGTTCTTGGAAAGATAGCGCTGCGGGCCGTCGCCCGAGGCAATGATCGCGCCGATATAGGAAACGAACCGATCGATCAGCTCGTCGTCAGGCTCATGCGCGGCAAGGTGGCCGGGGTGCAGATAGGCATCCCCCGCGAACTGCCGCCAGAACACTTCGTCGAGGCTTTCGGGGCTGTCGAAGTCCACGATCACGCCGTCGCCATGGGCGCGCTCCGCGGCACTGCCGCGCCGGCGCGACATGCCGGAGAGCCGCTTCCAAAGGTTCGGCGCCAACACGAAGGGCATGTCGCGATAGGTAAGCGAACGGAACGCACCCGAGGCGTAGAACCGGCGCATGAGCGCTGTCGTGCCCGCCCGCGCCAGGCCTGCGACGAAGACATGACGCTCGGTTTTGAGACCCTCGGGAGGCTTGCCCGCCATCGACTGATCGATGTCGAAACTCATCTCCGCCACGGCACGCGACTGCAGCGCGAGCCGATGGAGGAAGCGGTCGAGCGCCCCGTAATCCGACAACCGAACCGCGCCTCAGCCGCGCAGGAGGCGCTGCCGCGCGAGGATGTAGACAGTGGCAGCCACCAGCCCCACGACCAACCCCTCAGGCGCCAACAAGAAGGCGCCGAACCCCTCCGAGATCGGCTCCAACGCAAAGGACCCCACCAGCGCCAGAACGACGATCACACCGATGAGGCCCGCAAGCTTCATCGTCGCAAGGAACGTCCCCTTGGCATAGGCGCCGAGGGCCTTCTCCTTCCAATGGTCGGAGACCTTCGCCGCCTGCACCGTCTTCAGCGCGCGCTGACCATTATGCGTGACCTGCCGTGCGGCACCGATGAACGGAAGCCTGAGCGCCGTCTCTGCCAAAAGCGCACAAAGGAGCGCGCAGAGGACGATGTTCACGAACCCTCGCCCTCGCGCGCATTCGCGGGCGCGGTCTCGGCGGGCTTGCGCTTCTTCAGCATCCGCTTAATCGGGTAGTAGAGCACAGCGAGGAGCGCCATCGCGATGGAGGCAAGGACGCCGATCACAACCGCGATGGTGCCGGCCCCAAGGCCCGGACCGATATAGGCTTGGGCCGGTGCGGCCGCCATCACCATCGGCAGCGCGCAGAAAATGACGAGCATGAAGCTGCGAAACATCGTTCGATCCCTTCTTGCGAGCCAACGCCCCCCGCGCGACTCGCTCCCGTTACGACCAGTGTGACATATGGCATCGTAGGGTCGCGGCGCCACCACATTTCGCAGATGCAGCGCGATTTCCGCCGAATGCGAGGGCGCATGCGAGGGCTTTGAGGCCTATACCGGCGTCGCGGTGCAGTGCGCTTGCCACGATGCTTCCAGAAAACACGCCCGGCTGCGCGCCGTTCAGACCGGGCAGGAACGGGACAGGAACCGATGACGATAACGACCGTGGCGACCGCGCCGATCGAGGGCCAGAAGCCGGGAACTTCGGGACTGCGGGCCAAGACCAAGGTCTTTATGCGGCCCGGCTATCTCGAGAACTTCGTGCAGGCCGTGTTCGACACCGTGGGTCCGATGACAGGTAAGACCTTGGTCGTCGGTGGCGACGGCCGGTACTTCAACGACCGCGCGATTGGGACGATCTTGCGGATGGCGGCGGCCAACGGCGCGGCACGGCTTGTCGTCGGGCAGAACGGTCTCCTGTCGACACCGGCAGCCTCGGCCGTCATTCGCCATTTGGGAACCGACGGTGGGCTGATCCTGTCGGCCAGCCACAATCCGGGCGGCGTCGATGGCGATTTCGGGATCAAGTACAACATCCCCGCGGGCGGCCCAGCACCCGAGGGGATCACTGGCGCAATCCATGCGCGTACGACGG
>JBCDFC010000179.1:0-10037 GCA_039178805.1 Pseudomonadota bacterium
CCTGCAGTGACTGCGGCCGCGATCTACCTCATCCGCAATCCGTTCGACGTTGCGCAGTCTTACAGCCGTCATCTTGCGGTCGATCTCGATACGACGATTGGGATGATGACCGATCCGGAGGCGCGAAACGTGTCCCCTAACCGGATCTTCGAGGTGATCGGGCGGTGGGATACCCATATTTCAAGCTGGTTGGATGCCCCTGGCCTAAACCGCCACGTGATGCGCTATGAGGACATGATCGCCGATCCTCTCGCTGCTTTCACCGAACTTCTCGGCTTTCTGCGCGCCGACGTGCCGCCGGATCGTGTTAGGGCGGCGGTCGAGGCGACTGCCTTCGACAGTCTCCGCGCGGCGGAGAAGAAAGCCGGGTTCAGGGAACGGCCGTCGCATATGCCGACGTTCTTCGCCAAAGGGAAGGCGGGAAGCTGGCGTGAGGAGCTCACGCCGAAGCAAGTCGACCGCTTGCGGGAGGCGTTCCTCCCGGCCATCGAGAAGTGGTACCCGGAGATGTTGGAGGAGATCGCTGGGACGGGACGAGCATGACAGGTGACCAAGTGGGGCAGTCACACGGGCTCGATGAAATCCGGACCAGGGTCGATACAGCCGCACGAGAGGCTGGTCGTGGTCCAGCCGAGGTCTCACTTGTCGCCGTCTCTAAAGTGCAGCCTCTCGATCGCGTGGAGCGTGTGTTGGAGGCCGGCCACCGGGTGTTTGGCGAGAACCGGGTACAGGAAGCTGCGGGGAAGTGGCCCAATTGGCGCGAGCGATATGCCGATCTCAAGCTACATCTGATCGGCCCGCTTCAGACAAACAAGGTTCGACAGGCCGTTGAGCTCTTCGATGTCATTCAGTCGGTGGATCGACCGAAACTGGCGCAGAAGTTGGCCGATGCTTTCGCAGAAACTGGGCGCAGTCTGCCTGTCTACTTGCAGGTGAACACCGGTGAAGAAGCTCAGAAAGCTGGCTGTCTTCCCACGGAGACCGATGGCTTCGTCTCCGATTGCAGGAGGCTCGGTCTCGATGTTCGCGGTCTCATGTGCATCCCCCCGGTCGATGAGGAGCCTTCGCTGCACTTCGCGCTTTTAGCGAAGCTCGCTGAACGTAACGGCCTGTCCGGCCTTTCGATGGGAATGAGCGGCGATTTCGAGCGGGCGATCGCCCTCGGCGCCACCTGCGTCCGTGTCGGCTCTGCGATCTTCGGTGCGCGCGACTACGGGTGACGCCGTCGGATGCGCTGGCCAGCGCAAAAGGATGACTGCGGGGTTCTGGACCGCCTCGGCCCGAACGGTATCGGCGAGCCCGCTCAGCGTGGTCGAGAAGTGGCGCATCTCCGGCCGGCTCGCATTCTCCACGATCTCGACAACGGTCTCCTCGGGCACTCCCTGATCGAGGAGATCGTCCGCGATCTGGTCGGCATTCGCTACGCCCATGTAGAACGCCACAGCATTGCCGGGCTTCGCATGACAGCGCCAGTCGGGGCGCATTCCATCTCGAGTTTGACCGGTCGTCAGCGTGATGGAACGTATGGCACCACGCTCCGTTAGGAACATCTTGGTCTCTGCCGCCGCTGCGGTCGCAGCGGTGATGCCGGCGACGAGCTCCCAATCGATGTCTGCCGCGTCGAGCGCCGCGGCTTCCTCCGCCGCACGGGCAAAGATCCCTGGATCTCCACCCTTTAGTCGAACGACGCGCTTGCCCTCACGGGCCGCCTTGACGAGCGCTGCATCGATGGCCGCCTGCTGCCAAGCATGCGCGCCCGGCGCCTTGCCGACATAGACACGTTCGGCATCCCGTCTTGCGAGTTCGAGGACGGCGGGATCCACCAGCCGGTCATAGAAGATCACGTCCGCTTCCTGTAGACGCGCGACGGCCCTGAGAGTGAGAATATCGGGTGCGCCGGGACCGGCACCGACGATGCTGACGAAGCCCCGATCCGGGCCAGGCGCACCACCATTGGCGAGCGCTGCTTCTATCGCCGCCTCCGCCCCCGCACGATCCCCTGCGGTGAAGCGCTGTCGCGGTCCTTTGAATGCCCAGGCCCAAAACGCACGACGCCGATCCTTAGGAACTCTGGCTTCGACTGCGCGCCGCAGGGCACCGGCCTCGGCGGCGAAGGCGCCCACGGTCGGCTCGAGCCATTCTTCGATCCGCGTCTTGATCTGTCGGGCGAGGACTGGCGCCGTTCCCTCGGTTCCAATTGCGACAATAACCGGATCGCGGTCGACGATCGCAGGGGTGGTCACATCGCAGAGTTCCGGCCGATCCACGACATTCACGATGGTGCCCAGATCCTTTGCCACGGCAGCAATCGCGGCGTCTGCACCGGCGCACCCTGTCGCGATGAAGGCAAGCCGAGCGTCCGAAAGCGTCTCGTTATCCACGACGCGCGCCACATGGCGCGCGCCATGCGCGACGCGATCCTGAAGCTCATCATCCAGCGTCGGCGAGACCAGCACCATGCGCGCCTCGGTCTTCGCAACCAGGCGCGCCTTCTGCGCGGCCTGCTCACCGCCACCTATGATCGCGACCTCGCGCCCTTCGACGTCGAGGAATAGGGGAAAGGCTTTCATCCGCGCCTCCTGTTCGAAGCGCAGAACCTAGTGTGCCTAAGGGCGAATGAAAACTGGTTTATGAAATTTCTCACTCATTTCGCATGTGGAAATCAAATAACCACACACAGAGTGCCATCGGAAAAATCTGCAGTATCGCGCAGCCACAAAAAAACCCCGGCGTTTTGCGCCGGGGTGAGGTGGGAGAGGCACCGCCGCGTGCCTCTCCCTCGGGAAGAACCCGTCAGACGAACTGGGAGCCTTTGCCGAACTCTGGATAGGCTTCCATGCCGAGCTCGGAGTTATCGAGACCCGCCTGCTCTTCTTCGTCGTCCACGCGAATGCCGATCGTCATCGAGAGGATGAACCAGAACACCAGGCTCACCACGAAGACGAAGACACCGACGATCACGATCGAAATGAGCTGACCGAAGATGGTCGCATCTCCATTCGTCAGAACCACGGCCAAAGTGCCCCAGATACCCGCGAAGAGGTGGACTGGGATCGCACCGACAACGTCGTCGAGCTTCAGCTTGTCGAGCATCGGCACGGTGAAGACCACGATCACACCGCCCACAGCACCAATGAGGTGCGAGGCACCGATCGAGGGTTGCAGCGGCTCTGCGGTGATCGAGACGAGGCCGGCAAGCGCACCATTCAAGACCATCGTGAGATCGACCTTGCCGTAGAGCACTTGGGTCAGGATCAGTGCCGTGATCGCACCGCCAGCAGCGGCGGCGTTCGTGTTTGCGAAGATCCGGCTCACATCTGCGACGTCGCCCACGGTGCCCATGGCAAGCTGCGAACCGCCGTTGAAACCGAACCAGCCAAGCCACAGGATGAACGTGCCGAGCGTGGCGAGCGGCAAGTTGGAACCCGGCATCGGGTGCACCTGTCCATCGACATACTTACCCTTCCTGGCGCCAAGGACGATGATGCCGGCGAGCGCTGCCCAGCCACCGACCGAGTGCACGACCGTCGAACCGGCGAAGTCCTGGAAGCCATACTGGCTGTCGAGGAAGCCACCGCCCCACTTCCAGCTGGCCTGGACGGGGTAGATCACCGCGGTGAGCACGAAGGTGAAGATCAGAAACGGCCAAAGGCGGATCCGCTCAGCGACCGCGCCCGAGACGATCGAGGCGGTCGCCGCACAGAACATAAGCTGGAAGAAGTAGTCGGAGCCGGTCGTTGCATAAGAGATATCGTCGGCGGCATCAGCAGCGACGCCGACAGCTTCCAGCACGGCAAAACCGAAGGCACCCAGATAGCCGCCGGTCTCGTCGGTTCCGACACTCCAATTCCCCAGCGGATACATGAGGTTGTAGCCGATCACGTAATAGCCAACCGCTGCGATGGAGAAGAGCGCCATGTTCTTGGTGCACTGCATCGCAACGTTCTTGGAGCGTACGAGCCCAGCTTCCAGCATGCAGAAGCCGGCTGCCATGAACATCACCAGGAAGCCGCCCACGAGGAACAGCACGGAGTTCATGATGAAGATGCCGTCGCGCGGAAGCTCGACTGGGGCATCCTGCGCCATTGCCGGAACTGCCAGGATCGCCAAGGCGAGCGCGGAGAAGATTCCGGTACGGGTTAGGGTCGAAAGCTTGGTCATGGTCCTTGTCATTCCCTGCCTGTCCGAGATCACAGTGCGTCCTCGTCGCGCTCATCGGTGCGCACGCGGATCGCCTGTTCGATGTTGGTGACGAAGATCTTGCCATCCCCGATTTTGCCGGTTCGAGCGGTTGTCGAGATCGTCTCGACCACCTTCTCGATCTGGTCATCGGGGATCACCATCTCGATCTTGATCTTGGGCACGAAGTTCACGACGTACTCGGCGCCGCGGTAAATTTCGGTATGACCGCTCTGGCGGCCATAGCCCTTAACTTCGGAGACCATGAGGCCCTGAACACCGATCCCGGTGAGGGCTTCGCGGACCTCTTCAAGCTTGAAGGGCTTGATGACGGCGATGATCAGTTTCATCTTTCTCCTCGACCTGTCCCGCGATCCTTAACGATCACACTGCGGTCGATATCCAAGACCCGTGCCAAGCGCGTCGTAGGGGCATGCGCGGTCGGCTGGAGTGGGCGATTGAGAGGGTTGCCGGGTCGCTGATCGCGAGTTCCCGGTCCCGGGGGCTCAAGGAATGCCTATTATTTAGGCAATGCTGAAAATCTGCGCAGGATCGACTGAGAAGATATCGTTCTGCGCCGCCCGACTCTGACTGGCTTCCGCTGCTGCTCATGGTTAAGTGATGAAGAGGCAGTTGAGCGGTAGGTATGGGGCGCAGGCGACGTCAACCTGTTGAGGGGCGCAAGAAGTCGGCCGATGGTCGCGCCGCGGACAGCCGCAGTCCCGGCCTCATTGGTCGTGCGATGCGCGGGCTCGTGCTGGGCAGCCTCAAACTGCTCTGGTCCATCGGTTTCCGCATCGCTCTGGTCGCCGGTGTCGTGTTGGCTGGCGTCACCTTCTACTTCTATGTGCAGCTACCCCCGTCCGATGCGCTCTTCGATGGGCGCGCAGGCGGCTCCGTCACCATGCTGGACCGGAACGGCAACGTCTTCGCGTGGCGGGGTGAGCAGTATGGTGGAGATCTTTCCGCCACCGAAGTGTCGCCGCATCTTGTCCAAGCCATCGTCGCGACCGAGGACCGCCGGTTCTGGAACCATGTTGGATTGGATCCGATAGGCATCGCACGGGCGATGCTCGCCAATATCAGGGCGGGCCGTTTGGTGCAGGGCGGTTCGACGCTCACACAGCAGACCGCGAAGAACGTGTTTCTATCGAGCGAGCGAAGCCTTGAGCGCAAGCTCAAAGAGATGCCGATGGCGTTGGCGCTCGAGCTCAAATACACGAAGGAAGAGATCCTCTCGATCTACCTCAATCGCGTCTATCTGGGCGCCGGCACTTACGGGTTCGAAGCGGCTAGCCAACGCTACTTCGGAAAATCGGCAAGGCTTCTGAGACCGACTGAGGCTGCGATGTTGGCGGGGCTGCTGCGCGCTCCGTCACGCTACGCGCCGACGGCCGATCTCGCGGCGGCGCAGGGCCGGGCCGGTGTCATCATCCGGTTGATGGAGCGTGAAGGCTATCTCTCGGACGCGCAGGTCGTCGATGCGCTCGCGAACCCCGCGGTGCTGAGCCAGGCTGCCGCGGCGCGCGCCGGCGGCTATTTCGCCGATTGGGTTATGGAGACGGCGCCCGCCTATCTTGCGGCGGAGACGACCGAGGACGTCACCATCTCGACGACTTTCGATCCGAAGCTTCAGCGCGCGGCTGAGGCTGCCGTCGCGCAGGTGTTCGAGACCAAAGTGAAAGCCTCGAGTGTCGCCCAGGCTGCCGTCGTGGTGATGACCAGGGATGGCGCTGTGCGGGCGATGGTGGGCGGTCGGCAGGCTGCGGTTGGCCAATTCAATCGCGCCACGCAGGCACTCCGGCAGACGGGCAGTGCCTTCAAACCCATCGTCTATGCCGCAGGGCTTGAAGCGGGTATGCGTCCTGACGATCTGATCGACGACGCGCCGATTACGGTGGAGCGCTGGTCGCCTGAGAACTACACGCGGCGCTATCTCGGGCCTGTCACCCTTCGCGAAGCGCTTGCCCGTAGCATCAACACCGTCGCCGTCCGCGTGAGCGAACGGGCGGGACGCGAGCGTGTTCTGGCCTTGGCGCGCGATATGGGTTTCACGTCCACCCTCGCCCCAGGCCCTGCGATCGCCCTTGGCACGTCGGAAGCGACGCTGGTCGAGGTGACGAGCGTGTTTGCGACGATTGCCAACGACGGTCGCCGCACGCCGATCAAGGGCATCGCATCGGTTCGCCTGCGTGGCGAGGACCTGCCGCTATTGGCGAGCGGTGAGGGACGCGGCGCCCAGGCGATTGAGCCTTGGACAGCGCGCAGCTTGGGTCAAATGATGCGCTCGGTGATTGATGAGGGCACGGGCAAGCGTGCGCGCCTGCCTGGGCGAGAGGCCGCAGGCAAAACCGGCACGACACAGGGAGCCCGCGACGCCTGGTTCATCGGCTACACTGCGGACTTCGTTGTCGGCGTCTGGATGGGCAATGACGACAACACCCCCCTGACCGGCGTGACCGGTGGAGGCCTGCCGGCCGAGATTTGGCGTGAGACGATGCTTCGCCTCCACGAAGATCTGCCTCTGCGTCCGCTGCCTTGGCCGAGCGGCGTTGGTCCGGGCACGCCGGTAGCGCTCGCCGACCCAATCGCTCGCCCCACCGAACGAGCGCCGATCCGCGAAGACACCGAGGACAACCTCGTCAGCCGCGTCTTCGAGAACGTGCTCGGCGGCCTGCTCGGCAGTGGTGATGGTGAGGCGGCGCGCGAGCGGGATCGCCCCTTCCGCCCCTTCACGGCGGGCGACCGATTGGATCGTTGAGCTCTTGGGTCAGCCAAAGCCTGCCGTCACCGGTCCAACCTTCAATCGTCTCCGTTGAAACGGAACGCATGCAGCTTTCGGCCTTCGCGCCGAAGCCACGAACGGTGGATCTGGTAGTCCGGCATGATGGATCGAAGCGTCGCCCAGTAGCGCGGCGAATGGTCCATGTGCTGCAGGTGCGCAGCCTCATGTGCGGCGACATAGTCCTGGACGGTGACGGGCGCCATCGCGAGGCGCCACGAGAACCCGATACGTCGCGCCGAACTGCATGAACCCCAGCGCGATCTCGTGTCCCGCAGGCTGACCGCTGCGGGCTCTTTCCCGATCACCGCCGCGTAGCGATGGACTGCTGGCACCAGACGATCACGTGCCCGCTTCTTCAGGAGAGCCGACAGAGCAGGGCCCGGCTGCCGACCCGCTGGCAGGACGATCCGATCGGTCTCCAGCCGTGGTGCCCCTCGGTGCGTACCCGCGACGAGAACCCGATCGATCCCGTCGATGGGCACGACTGTTCCTGGTACGAGCCGGGGCACTGTCGGCTGCTCTGCCAAAGCCCGCGCCAGCCAGCCCCGATGTTCCCGTAGAAACGCCGCCGCATGCGCAGGGGCGACCCCTTCAGGCAGGGTCAAGACGGCGCCGTCGCCCTCAGGCGAAAGACGGAGGGTGAAGCGCCGCGCCCGCGCATGATACCGCAGAGCGACACGCACGGGCGGATCGTCGAGTATGACGCTATCGGCCTGCCGCGCCCTCTGTCGCCCGCTCATCGCCGCGACACGCCAGCGGTGGGTTCAGCCTCGCACCATCCGGCGATGCGCCCGGATGAATTCCCGGATCCGGGGTTGGATATGCATGCGGAAACGCGAGCCATTGAACACGCCGTAATGCCCGACCTTGGGCTGCGTCCAGTGAAACTTCTTATCCTCGGAGAGGTTTGTCAGAAGGGCATGCACTGCTTCTGTCTGACCGCGCCCCGTGATGTCGTCCTTCTCGCCCTCGATGGTCATTACGGCGACATCGCGCACCTTGGAGAGATCGATCCGCCGATTGCAGACGACCATGGTGCCCTTCGGAAGATCGTGGCGCTGAAACACCTTTTCCACCGTCTCAAGATAGAACTCTGCCGTAAGATCCATTACCGCGAGATATTCGTCATAGAAGGCCGAGTGCGCCGCCGCACTGTCCCCATCGCCCCGCACAAGATTGCGGAACTGTTCGACATGTGCGTCCACGTGCCGATCGAGGTTCATCGACATGAAACCGGAAAGCTGCAGAAAGCCCGGATAGACGCGGCGCAGGAAACCTTGGTTCGGCCAGGGCACGAGAACGACAACGTTCTTCTCGAACCAGCTTAGCGGCTTCTCCTCCGCCAATCGCGTCGGTTCTGTCGGGCTGACGCGCGTGTCGATCGGGCTGCCCATCAGGATGATCGAGGACGGCCGCTGCTTCTCGCTGTCCTCAGACATAATGGTCGCAGCACACATGACCGGCACGCCGGGCTGACACACCGCCATGATCGAGATGCGTTCACCATCCGAGGACAGGAAGCGCGTGAAGTCCTGAATATATTCGACATAGGTGGACAGATCGAAGCGCCCCTCGGAAATCGGCACATCGCGCGCATCGGTCCAGTCGGTCACATAGACTTCGTGCTCCGGCAGCATCGCCTCGACCGTGCCGCGCAAGAGCGTCGCAAAATGGCCTGACATCGGCGCGACCATCAGGATCTTCGGATCGTTCCGCGCTTCGGCAAGCGTCGCATCGCGCTTGAAATGGAGAAGCTTACAGAACGGCTTCTCGAGCACGACCTCTTCGACAACCGGCACCACCTCGCCCGAGATCTCGACATCCTCGATCCCGAACTCCGGTTTGCCATAGCGCCGCGTCGCATTCACGAACATCTCGCAGGCAGCGGCATAGGCGCGAACCGGCAGCGCTTCCTTCAACGGAAAGAAGGGGCTCGAGAGCACCTGCGATGACAGCCGTGCCGCCGTGCGCATAGGACCCATGGCGGCGTGGGTCATCTCATAAGCATGATAAAGCACAGGCGCTTCCTTAGATGTGTAGAGAGCTTGACACTATGACGCGTTGGTGGACGATACAACCTGCCATTTCGCACGTGCAGCATTTCCGATGCATTGTCGTTCCTTCCGCGGGTTTGACACTCATCTTCCTTTGTGGCACGCGCGGCCATCCGATCCCACTATCCGAGGTCTCGAATGCCCAAGCCCGAATGGGGTGTGAAGCGCACTTGTCCAACCACTGGTCAGCGCTTCTACGATCTCAACAAGGATCCCATCGTGAGCCCCTTCACCGGTGAGGTGGTGGATATCTCGACTGCGGATAAGCGGAAGCCCAGCAGGGCAAGCCGTGCCACGGCCGCGCCTGTTGCCGCTAAAGAACTGGTCGAGGAGGAAGAGGAACTCGTCGAGCAGGAAGCAGACAGCACCGACGAAGAAGATAGCGACGGCGAGGACGAAGCGAAGATCGTTGAGGACGACCTCGAGATGGGGAGTGCCGGCGACGAAGACGAAGACACGTCCGATGGCGACGACGATGATGTCGACGAGGACGGGGACGACGACGAAGAAGAGGACGATGAACTCGGTGAGTTCGACAGCGACGTTCTCCTCGATGATGACGAGGAAGATAGCGACGATATCGACGAGTTTGGCGCGGAACGGAAAACATCGAGCGACGACGACAACTGAAGCTATGCGGTCGCGAGAGGGAGCGGCCGGATAAGCGTAATTCACGCTTGCTCTGGCCAGCCCACTCGCATAGACCCCTCCGCGGCGGGGCCATAGCTCAGTTGGGAGAGCGCTTGAATGGCATTCAAGAGGTCAGGGGTTCGACTCCCCTTGGCTCCACCACCCCTTACTTCCGCTGCCTGATTACCCCCTAAGATACTGAACGGTAACGATGTTTTCGGGGTTCTAGGTCCTGTTTCTCGGCAGTAGGCGAGAGGCTCGGAAAACCCCAGTCTAAGGACCAGTCGGCGCAGCTCAGGGCGGCCGGAAGCCCAGACTTTCCAAGGGTTTGAGAAGAACTGGAGCGCGGGTTCTAGATTCTCGGCGGGTGTCCCCTTCGGCACGCCCAC
>JBCDFC010000180.1:0-10016 GCA_039178805.1 Pseudomonadota bacterium
CCAAGCCGGATCTTGATCCCTATGACTGTTTCGGGATGCTCCAGCGCCACCTTGGCCGCCGTCTTCGGCGCCATCAGCCGGATGTCCTGGCTCTCGCCCACCTGCACCTCACGATCCCAGGCGAAGACCCCGGCCCAGGAGATGTGGAGATAAGCGAGGATCCGGACGGGGCAGGGCGCGATCACATGTGCCTCGAACCCGCGATAATTCCCCGGCCCCGCGCTGCCCGTATCGATCAGCGTCGCGGCCGCGGTCTTCTGTGCATAGGCGACTGGATCGACACCCAGCGAGTTGCCGCCCCAATACACATGCGTGTGCAGATCGATCAGTCCGGGCGTCACGATCTGCCCGCTGCAATCGACCGTCTCGCGCGCCTCCAAACCCCCGCCAATTGCCGCGATCTTGCCCCCAGCGAAGGCCAGGTCGCCAATGCGGTCGAGCCCTTCTGCGGGATCGAGGAGCCGCCCGCCTCGCAGTACCAGATCGTGGTTCATGCCCCCGCCTCCCCGCGATTGAGTGCCGCGAGCCACAGGAAGTAGGCGTTGTGGTCCTTGCCGCCGAGCTTGAGCGGGCCTGCAAGCTCCGCATAGGCCGCTCGGGCACGTTCGGTCAGCGGCAGCCGGATGCCCGCAGCTTCGGCCGCTGCCAGCGCATTCTCCATATCCTTCAACTGCGTCGTGACGAGCGCCCCAGGCTCGAACTTCCCCTCGACCATCCGCGCGCCGTGGTTCTCGAGGATGGGTGAGCCTGCGAAGCCCCCGGCGATCGCCTCGCGAACGGCTCCCGGATCGGCACCGCCTGCCTCGGCCAGGGTCAGCGCTTCGGCCACGGCGCCGATGGTGATGCCGACGATGACCTGATTGGCGAGCTTCGCCGTCTGCCCCGCGCCATGCCCGCCCACATGCCGCGCGCTCCCCATGGCTGCGAAAAGCGGCTCCGCCAGAGCGAAATCCGCGACCTCGCCACCGGCCATGATGGCGAGCCGGGCTGCGATGGCCCCGGGTTCCCCGCCCGAGACGGGGGCATCCATCGCCCTCGCACCTGCCGCCTTAAGGGTCGCTGCCATATCGCGCGCGGTCGCCGGCGCGATGGAGGACATGTCGATGAAGAGCGCTCCGGGTGCCGCCGCCGCCAGATCGCCGCCCAAGACGACCTCGGTCACCGCCCCGCCATCGGCGAGCATCGTGATCACCGCATCCGCCCCGGCGACGGCGGCCTGCGGCGTCGCTGCGACCCGCGCCACATCGCTCAGCGCCTCGGCTTTCGCCGGGCTCCGGTTCCAAACGCTCAGGTCGAACCCTGCGGCTGCGATGTTGCGCGCCATGGGCGCACCCATGATGCCGGTGCCGAGAAGGGCCACGCGTCCGATGGCAGCCGAAGCCGTACCCGTTGGCCGCTCAGACATCCTGCGTCTCCATCCCCGTTGCCCCGCAGCTTCGAGCGGTAACGGCGGGTAGGGTTGGGGGCAAGATCGGACAGTGGCGTGAGACCCTGCCTCAACCCCACGGTCACGCCCCGGCTAGAGCTCTGCCTGGAAGACGACGCACCATCATTGCTGGGATCGACCCGGCAATCCAGCGCCAAAGGCCGCGGATGCCTGGGTCGAGCCCGGCCACGATGCTACCTTCTGGCACCCATGCCATCGGACGAAACGGCGCCCGCCACCCGCAGGGATCAGGGCGGCGGCAGGATCCGGCAGCGCTGCGCACCGAGGCCTTCGATCGCAAGCTCCAGCACATCGCCCGGCACCAGCCAGGCAGGCGGGCTCATCCCCATGGCGACGCCCGGCGGCGTGCCCGTCGGAATGATGTCCCCCGGCTCCAGCGTCATGAAGCGCGAGATGTAGCTGATGAGCTCTGCGACCGAGAAGATCATCCGCCCCGTGCTGCCCTTCTGACGCACCCCGCCGTTGACGCTCAGCTCCAGCTCCAGCGCCTGCGGGTCCGGTACTTCGTCGGCGGTGACGAGCCAGGGGCCAAGGGGGCCGAAGCCATCATGGCTTTTGCCCTTCATCCATTGCCCACCGCGGCGCGTCTGAAAGTTCCGCTCGCTCACATCGTTGAAGAGCGCATAGCCCGCCACATGGTTGAGCGCCTGCGCGCGCGAGACATACCGGGCCTTCGCGCCGATCACGACCGCAAGCTCGATCTCATAGTCCAACGCTTCGCCATCGCGCGGCATCTCGATATCGTCGTAGGGGCCCGCCAGGCTGCTCGTCGCCTTGCTGAAGAGGATGGGTTCTTCCGGGTAATTCATGCCCAGCTCGTCCGCATGATCGCTGTAATTCAGGCCGACGCAGACGAGCTTACCGGGGCGTCCGACGCAGGGGCCGACGCGGATCGTGCTGGGCAGTTCCGGCAGGGTCGTCGGATCGAGGGCGCGCAGGCGATCGAGGCCAGCGGGCGTCAACGCCTCGCCGCCGATCTCGTTCACATGCCCCGACAAATCGCGCATCCGCCCCGCCGGGCACAGCATTGCCGGGCGTTCGGCGCCCGATCCTCCAACGCGCATAAGCTTCATTTCTGCCCCTCCCCAAAAAGGGGGGTACCGGGCCGCTTGGGCCAAACTGTGGCATGAGGCGGAGAGAAGGGCACAAGGTCTTGCGCGTGGTTGAGCAGATACGCGGGCACACGCATTGCGGGTGACCGCGGGCGACGAACCTAGCAGCGCGCATCTCGACACGTTAGAGCCGCAGCCCGACCTTACGGCCGCTCCCAAGATACCGAACCGGGACCTGCTTCGCGCAAACAACGTTGCCCGGCATGTCTTCGCCCGTTCAGGCCGCGGCGCCCGGTTTCAGCGCCCCGCTCTCCGCGAGTTTCTCGGCCACATCCAGGAACGCCCTGGCCTGTGGGCTTGCCGGCTGATGGGCGACGATGGGCGTGCCGTCATCGCCAGCCTGCCGGATCGCGAGGTCGAGCGGGATCTCGCCGAGGAAGGGCGCCCCGATCTTCTCCGCCTCGGCCCGGGCGCCGCCCTCGCCGAAGATATGCTCCTCATGCCCGCACTTCGGGCAGATGTACCGCGACATATTCTCGATAACGCCAAGGATCGGCACATCGGTCTTGCGGAACATGTCGACGGCTTTGCGAGCGTCCAGAAGCGCGATGTCCTGCGGTGTGCTGACGATGACGGCACCGGTCACCTCGGCCTTCTGGCTGAGTGTTAGCTGCACATCGCCTGTGCCGGGCGGCAGGTCCACCAACAGCACATCGAGCCGGCCCCACTGCACCTGCGCCAGCATCTGCTGGAGCGCGCCCATCAACATCGGCCCGCGCCAAACGACAGCCTCGCCCTCGGGCACCATGAAGCCGATCGACATCGCCGTCACACCATGGTTCTTGAGCGGAATAATGATCTTGCCGTCGGGCGTGGACGGCTTGCCTGAGATGCCGAGCATGCGCGGCTGCGACGGCCCATAAACATCCGCATCCAACAGCCCGACGCGATAGCCCTTGGTGGAAAGTGCTACGGCAAGGTTCGACGTCACCGTGGATTTGCCCACCCCGCCCTTGCCAGAGGCGACGGCGATGATCCGGTCGACACCCGGCACCTTCTTCGAGGCAGGCTCCGTCGGCTTCCGCCGCCCCGTCTTCAATTCCGGCGGCGGCCCTTTCGGTGCTGGCCGAGGCGCAGGCGCCGAGGGCTGGCCTGAATGCGCGGTAAGGACGGCCGAGACCTGGGCCACGCCCTCCAGCGCTTTCACGGCCGCCTCGGCCGCGGCGCGCACGGGCTCCATCATCGGACCTTTGGCAGGATCGACCTCGATGACGAAGCTAACCTTCGCGCCTTCGTCCTGTTCGCTGACCGCAATGGCCTTCGCCATCTCCGCCGAGACGATGTCGCGACCGATCGTAGGGTCGACGACCTCGCGCAGCGCCTCCAGCACCTGATCGCGCGTGACGCTCATTCAGCGCCCCCATCCTTGGCGCCGGTTGCCGAGATCTCCCCCTCGACCACGTGTTCGAGACCGATCTCGGGGATGGTGAGAACGACCCGCGCCTGCACAGGCGCGCCGGGTGCCGCGGCCCGCATCGCCTTCTCGATCTCCTGCTGCGAGGTGACGCCCACCTGCTTCAGAAACTTCCGCATCGACATGTTAAAGGCGTCATCGCTCATCACGTCCTCCCAGACGCCCAAAAGCGCTCCAGCCCCAAGAACCAGGCCTAGCGCCCAAGCAGCAGTGCTCCGGACACCGCCGAACATCCACCGCCACAAACCATCTCGAATGTGTCTCGGTCGATGCTTGCACCCCAATCGGTCTAGGGCGTCGAAGGTTCTCGGACAAGACCAAGCCCTGCAGCCCTCAGCGATCGGCATCGGCTCAAACGCAGCCTGACGCCTACCCCACAGAAAAATCTTTGTTGGGTAAGTTTCCAATGATATCTCTACCCAACAAAGATTATTTTGTGGGGTAGCCGGCCATGCTCGACCTCCCTGTCGCATCGGCAATCGGACAAGCGGCCTGGACGGATCTCTTGCGCTTGCTGAAGCAAGAGGCGGTGGCGGGGGTCAGCGGTACGCCTCGCCTCCGAAAAATCGGCGCCAAGGCCTATTGGTACGAAGAGCAGCGGCTTGGCGATCAGCGGCTGTCAAAGTTCATCGGCGAGGATACTGCCGAGCTTAGGGAGCGGCTCGATCGACGCCGAACGTTGAAGGACCGGACGCAGGATCGAGATCGGGAGCGTAGTCGCCTCGTCCGGCTCCTGCGTGCGGAAGGCTATGGCGCCCCCGATGTGACAACGGGGCAGGCCCTCTTGGCCATGAGCAAAGCAGGCGCGTTCCGACTAGGCGGAACCTTGGTCGGCACCCATGCCTTCCGGCTCTACGAAGGGGTGCTCGGTTACTTCTTCGCCGCCGACGACATGGCGGTGACCGACGATATCGACATCGCAAGTTTCGAGAAGCTCTCGCTCGTGCTTGGCGACACCGTCGCACCCTCGCTGCCTGAGGTCTTCTCGAAACTGAAGTTCGATCCTGTTCCCTCGCTCCACCGCAAACATATCTGGAGATGGCGGCAGACCAAGCGTCAGACACTGGTCGAGTTTCTCACCCCGTCCTTTGAGGCGGATGAGCCGCTCAAAGAGCTTCCCGCCTTGGGGGTCTCTGCGCAGTCGCTTCACTTCCTGAATTTCCTCATCGCAGATCCGATCCGGGTGCCAGCACTTTATCGACGCGGCGTTCTGGTACAGATCCCCAGGCCCGAACGATACGCCGTCCACAAGCTCATCGTCGCGTCCCGACGTCGTGAGGGCCCCATGTCTGCAAAGGCCCGCAAGGACCGGGACCAAGCAGCGCGCCTGATCGAGATCCTGGCAGAGGAGGACCCGGACGCACTGATTGACGCCTACACCGCCGCTCGCGAGAAAGGGCCAAAGTGGCGGGCGCTGCTCGATCGCAGCTTGAAGCGGTTGCCCGAGACGCATGCAAAACTGACTGGGAGTGAGAGATGAAGCATGTCAAGGACATGGTGGCCGAAGCGAACATGATGGTGGAGCACTTTCCCGCGGCCGATGCCGTGCCGTTGGTTGGCGAGGACGGGCCCAAGGACGGGATCGTGTTCATCGATATCCGCGACATTCGGGAGCTTTGGCGCGATGGCAAGGTGCCCGGCGCCTATCACTGCCCGCGCGGGATGCTGGAGTTCTGGATCGATCCCGAGAGCCCTTATGCCAAGGACATCTTCCAGGAGGATAAGAAATTCGTCTTCTACTGCGCCGGCGGTCAGCGCTCGGCCCTTGCGGCCCGCGCCGCACAGGAGATGGGGCTCACCGGTGTCTCCCACATCTCCGACGGTTTTGCAGGGTGGAAGGGGACGGGCGCACCCATCGAAGAGGTGAAGCCCAAGAAGTGAGGGAGGAGCATTTCCGCTTACCCGGCCGCTACGCCATGTGGCGCGAGGGCGGCACCCTCTGGCTCGAGGTCGAGACGGGATCCCCGGGCGCTCGCAGAGCGCAACGGACAGCGCTCCCCCGCCGCCACGGCTATGCGTTGCTCATGAACCGCCGCCGCACGGAACTCCTCTACGCCATCGCCGAGGCCATGACCGAAAGGGCGGCGTTCGACGAAACCGCACTCGCAGCCCTCGCCGAAGAGATCGCCACGGCCCAGGAACCCGCCCTCGTCAGCCTCGCGGAGCGGTGGAACGGCACAGGCGCCGTCGCCAACGCGCTTGACGCAATCTTGCCCATGCCGCTCCCGCGTCAACCGGGGCGTGCCGCGCCCCGTTGGCTCGCGCCGATGCCCCGTCGCAGCGCCTGATTGCGGTCCGACCGCGTGAAGGGCTATCTCTCCGGAAAAGGCGGAGAGAAGCCCAAGGGAGCCAAGGGGAAGGACACGTATGCTGACCGAAGAGCAGATCATGATCCGCGACATGGCGCGCGACTTTGCGCAAGCGCGCCTCGCCCCCACCGCCGCCGAGCGCGAGAAGAAGGGTGCGATCGAGCCCGAGATCGTGGGCGAGCTGGCAGAGCTTGGCTTCCTCGGCATGACGGTCAGCCCCGATTGGGGCGGCGCCGGGACCGACTACACGGCCTATGCGCTCGCTCTGATGGAGATTGCGGCGGGCGATGGCTCGGTCTCGACGCTCGTCAGTGTGCATAACGCGCCGGTCTGCACGGTGCTCGAACGCTTCGGCTCCGACGATCAGCGCGAGCGCTGGCTCCGCCCCCTCTGCACCGGAAAGGTCGGCTCCTTCGCGCTCACGGAACCGCAAGCAGGCTCCGACGCCTCCGCCCTCAAGACCCGCGCCGCCCGCACCAATGCCGGCTGGCGCGTAAACGGAGCGAAGCAGTTCATCTCCTCGGCCCGCATCGGCGCCACCACCGTCCTCTTCGCCGTCACCGACCCCGACAAGGGCAAGAAGGGCATCTCCTGTTTCGTCGTCGCCAACGACACACCGGGCTACGAGATCGTCCGCGTCGAGGCGAAGCTCGGCCAGAAAGCCTCCGATAGCTGCGCGCTCGCCTTCACCGATATGGAAGTGCCGCAAGACCAACTCATCGGCGAGGAGGGGCAGGGCTACATGATCGCGCTCTCAAGCCTCGAGGCCGGGCGCATCGGCATCGCGGCACAGGCCACGGGCCTTGCGCAATCCGCCTATGACCGCGCTCTCGCCTACGCCAAGGAGCGCACGGCCTTCGGTGGACCGATCTTCGATCTCCAAGCCGTGCAGTTCCGCCTCGCCGAGATGGCGACAAGGCTCGAGGCCGCACGACAGCTCGTCCTCAACGCGGCCCGGCTGAAGGACGAAGGCACCCCCTGCCTCAAGGAAGCCTGCATGGCCAAGCTTTTCTGCGCCGAGACGGCGGAGTACGTGACTTCGGAGGCGATCCAGGTCCTCGGCGGCTATGGCTACCTCGCGGATTACGAGATCGAGCGCCTTTACCGCGACCAGAAGGTCTGTCGGATCTACGAGGGTACCGACGACATCCAGAAGATCATCATCGCCCGCCAAATCGCCTAGCGCGAAATCGACCGTTCCACCGCCGTAGAGGGCGGTAGCTTACGTATGTCTATGACGGCCTCTGCCCCGAACGCGAACGGGCGACCCAACGAGCTTAGGCCGCCCGATGTTTTGCCCAGCGTTCTGTCCAGTGTTTCGGAGATCTTCATGGTGCGGCTGACGCTCCCACTCATCCTGGCTCTCGCCCTCGCCGGCTGCGAAGCGATCGCGCCGCTGCGCACGGCCGACGGGCCATCGGCCTCCAGCACGGCCGAAGCACCGCGGGAGCCGCGGGATGCCTCGCGTGCGGTTGCACCGGCGATCGCCCTCGATGGGCCGTTGACGCTCGCATCCCTTGCCCTGCCGCTCTCCTCCGCGACCGCCGTCGCCCTCGACCCGGCGGGGCGCGCACCGTTGGACGACCCGATCAGCTGTCTCGCGCGCACGCTTTATTGGGAGGCGAAGGGGGAGGGTGAGAGGGGCATGCGCGCGGTCGCCCACGTAGTGGCGAACCGAGTGGCCTCGCCGCGCTTCCCCGACACCTATTGCGGCGTCGTCACCGCCGGCGGGCAAGAGGGGCCGTGCCAGTTCTCCTGGTGGTGCGACGGCCGCCCCGACGAAGTGGTCGAGGCCGCGCCCTTCGCCACGGCGCGCGAGATCTCCCGCGAAGTGCTGAACGGAACCAGCAAGGACCCGACCGACGGCGCGACCTTCTTCCACAATCGCAGCGTCAGCCCGTCCTGGTCCCGCGTCTTCCCCCGTACGGCCCGCATCGGCGCCCATATCTTCTACCGCGGCCGCGGCTGATCTTCTCTCAGCCCTGGGTGTTGTGGCGCCTTTGATAGCGAGGCTTGGGCTCAAGCCCTGCGCTACGGCGGCGCAGATTTCTTCTCGCCGGGTCCTGCCGATGTCTGGCCTGTGAAACCCCTCACATCGCCGTCCTCTCGAAGCGTGGATGAATCACACCATCGGGAGAGGCAGCCGAACGCTGCCAAAGAGACGGAGTCGTGGGATGGTACACAGAATCGAAAAACGGCGGGAACGCCGCGACGATCACGAAGCATGGTGCGAAGCGCTCGGCCAAACACCCTCGCCGAACGCGCGCCGCCGCGGCCACGGGCTGCCGCCACGGCCGAAACTGCGCGACATTCGGATCACCGAAGCGGCGGTGCTGCTGATCGAGGCGCTGCGCCCCGTCGCAGCCGCCAAGGAGCCGATCCGGCCAGCGCTGCGCGAGGGCGTCGAGGATGCGCTTCTCGCGGCCCTGCGCCCGGCCGAGAGGGATGGGGCGCTCAGCGAGTTGGAGGTGCTGCGGCTCGATCTGCTGGCCCATGCCGTTCTGCTCGAGGCCGTGAGCGACGAACGCTATGCAGAGCCCGCCGCCGCTGTGCGACTAGCCCGTGCCGGCCGGCCCGCGGCCGTCGCGCAACGGATCGTGGCGCTCGTCGGCAGCGGCTCGGCGCCCTGCAACTGCCCGGAAACCTTTGAGGTCATCCATACCGACAGCACGCTCGTCGGTTGGTAGTGCGGTCGTTACCAAAGACCGCCACGCAGACACCGCGCCGACCCCGCCTGACCGCCGCCAGGTGCGGTGGCGGTCAGAGCGTGTTGCGCTTGTTGCGCAGCATCCGTCCGCATTTGTGGCGGCAGTTCTTCAGGCTGTCCTCGGCCCAGGCGGTCGCGTAGTGGCTTGCGAAAGGCTCGTCGAGCAGGATCTCTTCGAGCGACCGGTTGCGGATGTTGTAGCGTTCCCGCTGAAGGCCGTGCCGCTCGAAAAACGACGCCTCTTCCGGGGCGCCCGTGACCCAGCAGCAGGCCGAGACTTGACCATGGGCCGAGATATAGGCCCGGTTCTCGCCCGCGGATTTGCAGTCGATTCCGTTCACGCCGACCCGTGGCAGCGCCTTGATCAAGGCCGCGAGATCCGGTGAGATCTCGCGCACCGCCTCGGTCTTCTCAGCGACCGGTCGCTCCAGCACCGCTGTGCCCCCGTCATCGAGCGCGTAGTCCGCCGCCCGCGCCGATGGCAGCTCCAACGCCCTCTCCTCGCCACCCGGCATGACGTAGTGATACTTCGGCCCGCCCGAGAAGCGGATCGTGTCGATCAGCGTGAAACTCGCAAAGCCCATCTCCCGGCTCAGCCGATGCGCCTCGGCGATCTGGTGCTCGTTGTGGCGGAAGATGATGAAATGCCACTCCGCCCGCGCGCCCGTCTCGATATAGGCGCGGGCATTGGCCATGATCCGGTCCCAGCGCGTGTTCACGCGGTAGAGGTGATTGGTGTCCGCTAGTCCGTCGAGATGCAGCTCGAGGCGGCTGCCCGTCCGCTTCATCGCCTCCCCGAGCCGCTGCCACCAGTCGGGCTTGCGCAGCCCGCCATTGGTGCTGACTGCTACCTTCACGCCATGCTCGGTCAGATGCTCCACGATCGGCAAGAGCTGACTGCCCGCCAGCGGATCGCCAAAGGCCCCGCCGAAGATCACCTCGCTCACGCGCCGGCAGAAATCGGGGCTGAAATGACGCTCGAAATCCGCAAGGCCGAGTTCGACATTGTGCACGACGTCCCGTTTCG
>JBCDFC010000181.1:0-10016 GCA_039178805.1 Pseudomonadota bacterium
CGCCGCCGCCCGCCCACCGCGGCTCGACCTCACGCTTTCGCCCAAGGCACTGATCGACCGGGTATCGCTTTTCGCAGCCCTCGACGCCCCGCGCCGGAAAAGGCTCACGCGCCGCCTCCGCGTCTCGATGCTCGCCCCGGGCACTGTCGTCGCCCCCGCCGGCGAGCGGCAGACCGCGATGGTCTTCGTCGCCTCCGGCGCACTCGTCGAACGGGGCGGCGCCGAGCGCCAATACGGCAATGGCGACTTCTTCGGCGCCGAAGCGCTCGGCCCGGCGCCCCGCAGGCGGGAGACCGAGATCGTGGCCGTCACCTTCAGCCGCGTCCTCACCCTCAGCCGGCGAGATTGGCGCCGCACCTTCGCCCAAGATCCGGTCTTCGCGGCACTCGTCGCCCCCGCGGCCATCGAACGACGATCAGAACAGGCGCGTGACGCCGCCGAATAGTGCCCGCTTTTTCGGCAACCTAGGGTCAAGCTCTGTTGCAGTGCACCAATGAGCCCTCTATCCCGAACTACGAAGGAGGACCGCCCATGACCGCGTTTAACAAGATCCTGGTGGCCAACCGGGGCGAGATCGCGATCCGCGTCCTGCGCGCCGCGAACGAACTCGGCAAGCGCACCGTCGCGATCTATGCCGAGGAGGACAAGCTCGCCCTCCATCGCTTCAAGGCGGACGAGGCCTATCAGGTCGGCGCCGGCAAGGGCCCCATCGCCGCCTGTCTCGATATCGAGGATATCGTCCATATCGCCCGCCAATCGGGCGCCGACGCGATCCACCCGGGCTATGGCTTCCTCTCCGAAAACCCCGATTTCGTCGATGCCTGCTGGGCCGCCGGCATCGCCTTCATCGGCCCGAAGTCCGAGACCATGCGCATGCTGGGCGACAAGGCGAGCGCGCGGCGCGCCGCCATCGCCGCCGGCGTCCCCGTGGTCCCCGCTTCGCCCGTGCTGCCCGATCCCGACGCCCCCGACGCCATGGACACGATCCGCGCCCATGCGGACGAGGTCGGCTACCCGATGATGCTCAAGGCCTCCTGGGGCGGCGGCGGGCGCGGCATGCGCCCGATCCACAGCCCGGACGAGCTCGAAGAAAAGGTCCGCGCCGGCCGCCGCGAGGCCGAGGCCGCCTTCGGCAACGGCGAAGGCTATCTCGAGCGCATGATCCAAGAGGCCCGCCATGTGGAGGTGCAGGTCCTCGGCGATGGCCATGGCAGCATCTACCACCTGTGGGAGCGCGACTGCTCGGTCCAGCGCCGCAATCAGAAAGTCGTCGAGCGCGCGCCCGCCCCCTATCTCGACGAGGGCCAGCGCGACTATCTCTGCGGTCTAGGCCTCAAGATCGCGCAGCACGCCGATTACCGCTGCGCCGGCACCATCGAGTTCCTGATGGACAAGACCTCGGGCGAGTTCTTCTTCATCGAGGTGAACCCCCGCATCCAAGTCGAGCACACGGTGACCGAGGAGGTCACCGGCATCGACATCGTCAAGGCCCAGATCCGGATCATGGAGGGCGCGACGCTGCACGAGGCGACGGGCGCCGCGAGCCAGGACGCCGTCGAGCTATCGGGCCACGCGATCCAGTGTCGGATCACCTCCGAGGACCCGCTCAACAACTTCATCCCCGACTATGGCCGCATTACCGCCTATCGCGGCGCCACGGGTTTCGGCATCAGGCTCGACGGCGGCACGGCCTATTCGGGCGCCGTGATCACCCGGTTCTACGACAGCCTATTGGAGAAGGTGACCGCCTGGGCGCCCACCCACGAAGAAGCCGTGCGCCGCATGGACCGCGCACTGCGCGAATTTCGCATCCGGGGCGTCGCGACCAACATCGTCTTCGTCGAGAACCTGCTCCAGCACCCGAAATTCACGTCGATGGAGTACACGACCACCTTCATCGACACGACGCCTGAGCTTTTCGAGTTCAAGAAGCGCCGGGATCGGGCGACAAAGCTCCTCACCTACATCGCCGACATCACCGTGAACGGCCATCCCGAAACCGCGGGCCGCCCCAAACCCCCAGCCGAGGTCCGCCCGCCGGAGCCGCCTAAGGTCCCGGACGACCCGCCGCCCGAGCGCTGGAAGACGATCCTCGACAAGGACGGCCCCAAGGGCCTCGTCGCCGTGATCCGAGAGAGCGACGCGCTCCTCGTCACCGACACGACCATGCGGGACGCGCATCAAAGCCTTCTTGCAACTCGCATGCGCTCCCTCGACCTCGTACGCGCGGCCCCGGCCTATGCCCACCGCCTACCGGGGCTCTTCTCGATGGAGTGCTGGGGCGGCGCCACCTTCGACGTGGCCTACAGGTTCCTGCAGGAATGCCCCTGGCAGCGCCTCCGCGAACTGCGCGCCACCATGCCCAACATGCTGACGCAGATGCTGCTGCGTGCGTCCAACGGCGTCGGCTACACGAACCTGCCCGACAACGTGGTGCAACACTTCATCGGCCAAGCCGCAAATACCGGCATGGACGTCTTCCGCGTCTTCGACCCGCTCAATTGGGTCGAGAACATGCGCGTCGCCTTCGACGCGGTGCTCGAGACCGACAAGCTCCTCGAGGGCTGCCTCTGCTACACAGGCGACATCCACGACCCGGCCCGCGCGAAATACGCGCTCCGCTACTATGTCGACCTCGCCAAGGAACTTGAGGCCGCGGGCGCCCACACCCTCTGCATCAAGGATATGGGCGGGCTCCTGAAGCCCTATGCCGCAGCACCCCTCATCAAGGCCCTGCGTGAGGAGACCGGCCTGCCGATCCGGCTCCACACCCACGACACCTCCGGCATCGCCGCCGCCACGCTCCTGATGGCGGCGGATGCGGGTGTGGACAGCGTCGATGCGGCGATGGACCCGCTCTCGGGCATGACCTCGCAGCCCTGCCTCGGCAGCCTCGTCGCCGCCCTTAAGGGTCAGCCCCGCGACACCGGCCTCGATCTCGACGCCATTCGCGAGATCGGGGGCTACTGGGAAGGCGTCCGCCGCCTCTATGCCGGCTTCGAAAGCGATCTCCGCTCCGGCTCCTCCGAAGTGTATCTGCACGAGATGCCGGGCGGTCAGGTCACCAATCTCCGCGCCCAGGCCCGGTCCATGGGTCTCGAAGATCGCTGGCCCGAGGTCGCCCACACCTATGCGGACGTGAACGCAATGTTCGGCGACGTGATCAAGGTCACGCCCATCGCCAAGACCGTGGGCGACATGGCGCTCAGCATGGTCGCAGCCGGCCTCACCCGCGCCGATGTGGAGAATCCCGCGACCGAGGTCTCCTTCCCCGACAGCGTCGTGACCTTCTTCAAGGGCGCCGTCGGCCAACCCCCCGGCGGCTTCCCCGCAGCACTCCAGGAAAAGGTGCTGGCGGGCGAGACCCCGATCAGCGACCGTCCCGGCAGCCTGATGCCGCCCGAGGATATCGAGAGCAAGCGCCAGGAAGCCTCGGACGCCATGGACGGCCACACGGTCGATGACGAGGACCTGTCCTCCTACCTCATGTATCCGAAGGTCTATCTCGATTATATGGGCCGGCGCCGCGACTACGGCCCCGTGCGCGTCCTGCCGACGCCCACTTTCTTCTATGGCATGGCGGCGGGCGAGGAGATCGCGGTCGATCTCCGCCCGGGCGTGACGCTCATCATCCGCCTCCAAACCTGGTCCGAGCCCGACGACAAGGGCGAGGTGAAGGTCTTCTTCGAGCTGAACGGCCAGCCGCGCACGATCCGCGTCATGGACCGCCGCATCTCGGCCAGCGTCGCGCGCTCCGAAAAGGCCGAAGACGGCAACCCGAACCATGTGGCAGCCCCGATGCCCGGCATCATAGGCTCGGTCGCGGTCGAGCCCGGGAAGCATGTGCAACCAGGTGAGCTTCTCCTCACGCTCGAAGCCATGAAGATGGAGACCGCGATCCGGGCCGAACGGGGCGGTACCGTCGAGCGCGTGGTGCAGACCGCGGGCGCCCAGGTTGAAGCGAAGGACTTGCTGATCGTGCTCTCGGGCGATTGAACCCGTTGCCGATCTGCAAGCCACCCATTGCATCTACGCGGCAGAGGCACGAGGTTTAGCGGGTTATGGATCCAGTCCTCGCTTCATGCGCCCGCGCCTTCGCACCCATGGTAGTGTCCCTGGCTTTGGTCTTCGGCGCCGGAACCGCCTCGTCGGCACCGCTAGGCGCCGGCGGGCCTGCTGCGTTCGGCGGGTCGGGTGGATCGGGCGTTACGGGTTCGGACCGAGTGATGCGCCTCGCGCGGATCCCCCATACCGCCGGACGCCTTGGCGCGGGCCTTCGCTCATCGAGCCCCGCCTATCGCGGCAGCCCGGCCCTCGGCGACACCCGCGCGCTCCGCCCCCGCGCCCGCCGCGGTCGCGGCCATCGGCGGGGGCGTTGGCGCTATGGCCGGCCTTACCCATTCGCTTTCGGCTATGACGGCGGCGGCGATACCGAAATCACGATCGTCACCCCCCCGCCCGAGCCGGAAGCCGATCCCGAGCCGGAGGTGGAGCCGATGGCCCCTGCCAATCCGAAGCGCCTCCGCGTTCCGGGTGTTCCCTCCGACGTGACGAGCCTCGCCGAGGCCCCGCGCTATCGCGTGACCATCGCGGCCGAGGGCGCCGATGCGGGCGCGGTTGCGGGTTTGCTGACCGATCGGCGCGAGGCCTTGATCGCGGCCCTCGCGCTCGGTGGGACGACCTTCTGCGTCGAGGGCACGGGCGGGCTTGCCATCGGACGCCAGACCGCCCCATCAGAGACGGCACAGACGGGTGGCACAGTCTATCGTGGCACGGTGGATCTCGATCTCCGCGCCGCCGATCAAGCGGCGCTCATCGCGGGCCTATCGGACCTGCCGGCGGAGATCATCGACGCCATACGCGAGATCGACGACCGTCTCGCCGACGCCACCTCGCCCGCCGAGCGAAACGCCCGCCGCCTTGCCCCTCTCCCCAATCCTCTCCCTGGCCGCGCCTGCCGATAGGCCGCCGTAACCTCGCTTACCGAGAGCTTTTCGTCAGCGGGCCGGTCCAGGCATGCATAAGCGGCACCGGGTCGCCCTCAACGGTCGGCAAATCACCTCTTCTAAGCGGGTGTCGGTCGCCGCTGGTCGTCTCGACAAGGGACGACTTCTGCCGCTTTACCGACGTCGGTCGTGAGCATCGACCTTGTGACGGGCTGCGCGTCTCACCGTGTCTCCGCGCCCTCCCACTTCAGAATAGCGCTGAAAAGCTGAAGAAAGAACGAACGGTGCTCATGAAATCAGCGCAACGCCTATGCCGCTTTCGACCTGGTTGTTAGCAGTTTGTTCGCGCGACTCGCTCTATCCTGACGTGGGTGGGCGTAGATCAGACCCCCACACACGGACCAATTCTTTTCCGTCTCATCCCGCACGAAGGGTGAACTTTTGGATCTTGCCCGTCGATGTCTTGGGCAGTTCGCCGAAGATGACCCGCGTCGGGCATTTGAAATGGGTAAGTCGTTCGCGGGTAAAGGAAATCAGCGTGGCCTCGTCGAGCTCTGCATCGGGCTTCAGCTCCACATGCGCAACCGGCGTTTCGCCCCATTTCTCATGTGGCGCGCCGACAACGGCGGCAAAGGCGACGGCCGGATGGGCATGCAAGACGTTCTCGATCTCGATCGAGGAGATGTTTTCCCCGCCCGAGATGATGATGTCCTTGGCGCGGTCGCGCAGCTGCACGTAACCATCGGCATGCGTGACCGCGAGATCGCCTGAGTGAAACCAGCCGCCGGCGAGCGCCTTTTCCGTGGCTTCCGGGTCGCGGTGAACCCCTTTCATCACCACATTGCCGCGGAACATGACCTCGCCGATGCTCTCGCCATCTGCCGGAACAGGCTCCAAGGTCTCCGGATCGCGCACCGATAGGGCCTCGAGACCCGCATAGCGCACGCCTTGGCGCGCCTTAAGCCGGGCGCGTTCCGGGCCTTCCAGGGCGTCCCATTCCGCCCGCCATTCGTTGACGACCGCTGGCCCGTAAACCTCAGTCAAACCATAGACATGCGTCACGTCGAAGCCCGCTTCCGCCATGGCCGAGAGGACGCTTTCGGGCGGTGGGGCCGCGGCGGTCCAGAAGCGAACGGTTCTCGGCAGGGATCGGCGCTCGGCCTCCCCCGCGCCGAGGATGATCGACATCACGATCGGCGCGCCGCACATAAGGCTCACGCCATGGCGCGCGATCGCCTCATAAATCGGACCCGCGCGCACGTGGCGGAGGCACACATGCGTGCCGGCGGCGTAGGAGACCGACCACGGGAAGCACCAGCCGTTGCAGTGAAACATCGGCAACGTCCAGAGATAGACGGGCGGCTCGGGCAGCCGAGCGTGGAGCAGGTTGGACTGCGCGAGGAGCGCAGCACCTCGGTGATGATAGAGGATCCCCTTAGGCCGCCCGGTGGTGCCCGAAGTGTAGTTGAGGCTGATCGTGTCCCATTCGTCCTCCGGCATCCGCCAGTCGAACGCGGGATCGCCAGCGGCCAGGAACGCCTCATAGTCGACGCCGAGCGACGCCTCAGCCGGGGCCGTAGGGTCGACATAGACGACCACTTGCGGCTTGGGCATGACCATCGCCGCCAGCGCACGGGCCAGGACCGGCGCAAGCTCCGCATCGACGATCACAAGGCGCGCCGGTGCGTGGTCGAGGATGTAGCCGATCTCCTCGGCCGAAAGGCGGGTGTTGATCGCGTTCAGCACCGCGCCCGCCATAGGCACGCCGTAATGCGCTTCGAGCTGTGGCGGGGTGTTGAAGAGAAGCGTCGAGACCACCTCGCCCGGCGCAACACCCGCCGCTTGCACGGCCGAGGCTAGCTGGCGTGCCCGGGTGTAGAAGCGCGCGTAGTCCGTTTTCTCGTCGCCATGGATGATGGCCGTTCGTTCGGGGAAGACGGCGGCGGCACGCTCCAGCTGACCGAGCGGTGTCAGCGGCTGATAGTTTGCCGGACGGCGCGCAAGATAGTCGTCGGTCTCGGTCATGGGCGTCCTCCCGGTGCTCTTCTGGGCACCTTTCCCGATGGGAAGGCTGACGGTGCCCGCCCGGCTTGTCAAACGCGGGCTCGGGCGGATTGACGGTCGACAGCCGGACTTCGGCGGGCCAGTCTGTCGACATGCGGGGGGATCGCAGGCGGAGACTTCATGACAGAGCCATTGGCCGGCAAGGTGACGGTGATCACCGGGGCCGCGGGGGCGATCGGCGGGGCCATCGCGGCACGGTTCTGCGAGGCCGGCGCCCGCGTGATGATGTCGGATGAGAACGACCGGGCGCTGACAGCGGCCCATGAACAGCTCAAGGCCGGCGACCGGGCCGCGAAATTCGCGCATCGGCTGGCGGATCGGCTGGGGGCGGCGAACTTGGTCGCAGCCACGCTGGACGTCTTCGGGCGGATCGATGCGCTCGTGCAAATCCCGCGAACGACGGCGCCTGGCCCCTTCGACACGCTCGAAGCGAGCGCGCTTGGCGAAGCGCTCGATCAGAACGTCACCGCATCCTTCCTGCTTTCCCAGGCCGTGGCGAAGCAGATGATCGAGCAGCGTGAAACCGAGGAAGACTTCTCGGGTGCGATCCTCAACGTCTCCTCGGTGGCCGCGCGTCGGACCGTGCCGGAGCTCTTGGCCTTCTCTGTCAGCTGTGCAGCGCTTGAGCAGTTGACGCGGTCCATGGCGGTCGGCCTCGCGCCCCATTCGATCCGCGTGAACGCCATTGCGCTTGGGGCCGTCATGACGGAGCGGCTACGGGCGGCGATGCGCGAGCGCGACGATCTCCGCCAAGAAATGCTGCGGGTGACGCCGATGGGCCGGATCGGCGAGGCGGATGAGGCGGCCGAAGCCGCGCTCTTCCTGGCGTCTCCGCAGTCGGGCTTCGTCACCGGCCAGGTGCTGACCGTCGATGGCGGGCGGAGCGTCCTCGACCCGCTCGCCTCGCCGGTTCGTTGAGTGCGGACTGCTGAAGTTCGCGCGATTGCGAGCGTGCAGGTTCGGACGCTCGCAACCGAGTTCGATCATGCGTGTCCTGACCGTCCGGCAGACGGGGTGCCGGCTCAGTCCCGACCGCCCTCCTTCGGCAGGTTGAAGAAGCTGTCGGCGTCGACATCCTCGCCTTTCGGCTGATCCTCGTCGGCGCGCGGATCATCGAGGCTGAAGTTCTCGAGGCCGCGGATCGCCGAGGGAAGCTCGGTCTCCGGCGCCTCCTGAGCCAAGGCTTCGTCGGTCGCCATCAGCGACATCCGCTCCTCGGCGCTCGGCACTGTCTCGGCCGATTTCTCGCGCTTCTCGGCCGCCTCGCGCACGGCCTTGTCGAGATCCATCTGACGGCAAAGCCCAAGGGCGACCGGATCGACCGGCTGCAGGTTTGCATAGTTCCAGTGCGACTTGTCCCGGATCGCCTGGATCGTCGGCTTCGTGGTGCCGATCAGCTTCGAGATCTGCCGGTCATCAAGCTCCGGGTGGTAGCGCACGAGCCAGGCGATGGCGGCGGGGCGGTCCTGCCGCTTCGAGACGGGCGTATACCGCGGCGCCTTCTTCTTCTGCTCGGGCGCGAGCTTTCTTTGCAGAAGCTTGAGCCGCGCGATGGGATCGCCCTCGCAACGTGCGATCTCATCGGTCGTGAGTTGGTTCTGCGTGACGGGATCCAGACCCTTGATCCCGATCGCCACTTCGCCGTCAGCAATGCCCGCGACCTCAAGCTCATGCATGCCGCAGAAATCGGCGATCTGGCGGAAGGTCAGCGTCGTATTGTCGACGAGCCAGACGGCGGTCGCCTTCGGCATCAGCGGCAGTTCCTGGGCCATCGGGGCCTCCTCTGTTCCCAAACCTTCGAACCCGACATAGGCTCGCGCCGTGCCCCGCTGGCGGCCGTGGCCGGCGCGCGGGGCCCCTGGCAGCGCGATAGCGATGTCGGGGATGGGCGGAGATATAACGATCCGGTGTCGGAATGAAAGCGCTGTTTCTGTTCCTGGGGCTTCTGGCGGCCTGCCTCATACCCGCCCTGGCGCGGGCGAGCGATGTGGCGGGGCGGTTCGACTATTACGTCCTCGCGCTCTCTTGGCAGCCGAGCTGGTGTGCGTCCGAGGGCGACGAGCGTGGCGCGCGAAGCTGCGACGCAGGCACAGGCACGGGCTTCATCATGCACGGTCTCTGGCCGCAGAATTTCCAGAGCTGGCCGGAGTACTGCCGTGCCAAGGGGCGCGACGCGACCCGGAGCGAGACCGCGGCCATGGCGGATGTCATGGGCTCGAGCGGGCTCGCCTGGCATCAGTGGAAGAAGCATGGGCGCTGCTCCGGCCTCTCGCCAGCGGCCTATTTCGAGCGTGCGCGCACAGCCTTCGAGGCGGTGACGCGGCCCGCGCTGTTGCGTAGGATCGGGCGGCCCGTGCGCATCGATGCGAGCGTCGTCGAGGCCGCGTTTCTCGACGTGAACCCCGCGCTCACCCCCGCCTCGACGGTCGTGACCTGCCGGGGACGCTGGATCTCAGAGGTACGGATCTGCCTGACGCGCGAGCACTTGATGCCACGCCCCTGCACGGGCCCCGCTGCCCGCGCCTGCACGAAGCCCGCAACCCTGCCACCGCTGCGCTGAAACCGATGCTCTTTGGGCCGAGAGAGATGCCGAGCGCCTCGCTCCTGAGGCGCACAGCAATTTCTCGCGCAAATGAGATGAATTGGTCCGGCTCTCAACGGTAGGACCCTCGCCAAAACAAAATGGTCGACAGAAAACTAAGGTAGCATCACACTACGGTCTGAAGTAGCGAGTGGGGGCATGATCAAGATGGGTGCCGACGACGTAATTCCAACGTTCTCGATATCTATGGAGAGCGAAAACCTATTGGCGGCTGAGATCGACGATCTTTGGGCGGCTCTCGACAGCCTGAAAGCGCAGGGACCGTTGGTCGAGAAAGCAGAGAGTGTGATCCTCGCGCATACGGGCGGCTTGGACGACAGCGCCCTGGATAAAATCGCCCGGGACTATCCTTGGCTGACGGTCAGGCAGGCCAATAGCGACGGGTATATCGGCCAGAAGGAAGC
>JBCDFC010000182.1:0-9954 GCA_039178805.1 Pseudomonadota bacterium
CCTCCAGCATGCGCAGCACCCGCGCCGTTGCTTCGCCCGCGTCGTGCAGCACAGCCCCCGCCGTGCCCCTGGGCGTAAGATTGCCGTCGTCGTCATAGGTCCGGTCGGCGTAGATCTCATAGGCTGGGCGCATGCCATGGGAGCGCGTGGCAGTGTCGAGCGCGTTGCCTGCCATCACGACCATGATGAGGTTCGGATCCGCCGCCTTGACCGCCGCAACGATCGCCTCCGCCAAGCCTGCGTCCACGGCGGCCATGTTGCCGAGCGATCCGTGCGTTTTCACATGGGTTGCCGGATGACCGGCGATCTGCGCCATGCCGCAAAGCGCCGAGATCTGGTAGTGGAGCATGTTCCGCGTGGTCTCTGGACTGTCGCCGATGATGACGCGGCGCCCGAAGCCCCAGAGGTCCAGGAGCCCGGGATGCGCACCGATGGCAACGCCCTTATGTTTCGCTATCCGGATGCTGCGCGCGATGACGTCCGGATCGCCGCCATGAAAGCCGCATGCGAGGTTGGCGGTCGTCACAAGATCCAGCATCGCGGCATCGTCGCCCATGCTGTAGGCACCCCAGCTCTCTCCAAGATCGGCGTTGAGGTCGACGCGGTCGATCACTGTTGCCTCCGTTCTAGGCCTGGGGGTGCAGTCTGATCATGGTCGGCGACCCTCGCAAGCCCGACGGCAACAGTCGGATGTTCCCCGCGCCCCGCATCATTGCCGTTGGCGAGGCAGCGCTGACCATAGAGTTCGGCGATGCAGTTGACGCAAGGATCAACGACGCCGTCCTAGCGCTCGACGCTGTGCTGAGCGATGCGCCGCCTGAGGGTATGATCGAGGCTGTGCCGACCTACCGCGCATTGATGGTGCATTTCGACCCGCTCGTGACGGCGTTCGAAGGTTTGAGGGCGCTGCTGCAACCCCTCGCCGACCAGGCGGTCGCAATGGGTGGCCAGGGCGCTGTCGGCAGATCCTGGCGGTTGCCGGTCGCATATGGTGGGCCGCATGGGGTGGATCTGGAGATGCTCAGCGCCCGACATGGCGTGACCCCGGAGCGGCTCATCGAGCTGCATAGCGGTGCCGCCTATCGCGTCTATATGCTCGGCTTCGCACCCGGTTTCGCTTATCTCGGTGGCCTGCCTGAGTGCCTCGCGACACCACGACGTGAGGATCCGAGACTGGCGACGCCGGCGGGCACCGTGTCGATCGGCGGCGCACAGTCGGCCGTCACCTCGATGGCCGTGCCGAGCGGGTGGCATCTGATCGGACAAACGCCGGTGCGCAGCTTCGACCCAAAGGGTGAGGCACCCTTTCTGTTCGAGCCGGGCGACCATGTGCGCTTCCAGCCGATCAGCGCGGACGCGTTCGACACCATCGCTCAGCGGGTCGCGCGCGGGGAGTTCCAGCTTCTGCCGGACGTCACGCCATGAGTGCGCTCGTGCTTACCGATGCAGGTCCATGGGTATCGATCCAGGATCTCGGTCGCCCAGGCTTCCAGCGCTATGGCATTTCGGAGAGCGGTGCGGCGGATCCCATCTCGCTGAGGCTCGCCAATCGCGTTCTTGGCAACGGCGATGGCATGGCAGCATTTGAGATCGCAGCGCCCGGTATCGCGCTGATGGTCGAAGATCGCGGGGCGGTGTTCGCAGCTTGCGGCCCATCCTTGTCCGTCACGGTCGATAATGAGCCGGCGCCTCAGGACGCCACACTGCGACTGGCGGCTGGATCGGCGCTGCGCGTCAGGCCCGGTCGCGGCGCTGTGTATGCATACTTGTCGGTTGCCGGGGGTTTCGCGCTTTCAACCCAGTTTGGGAGCTGCGCTTTCCACGCCCGTTCCGGCATCGGCGGTCATGGTGGCGAGCCACTCCGCTCCGGACTTCGGCTGCCGCTGCCCGATACGGTGCCCGAACCGGCCAGGATGGCGATCGGCGCTCCGCCATATGATGCCGGTCCCATCCGGGTCGTGCGCGGTCCTCAGGCGGATCATCTGACGGCCGAGGCCCTTGCCCGCTTCTTCGTGAGCGCTTGGCAGGTCGATCCCCGCTCGGATCGGATGGGGGTCAGGCTAACCGGTCACGATCTCGCGCATTCCGCCAAAGGACCCGACACGATCTCAGACGGTGTCGCGCTCGGCAGCCTGCAGCTTCCAGGCAACGGTCAACCCATCGTCCTCGGCCCGGATCGGCAGACGACTGGCGGCTATCCGAAGTTCGGCGTCATCGCGCGGGCAGATCTGCCGAGGTTCTTCCAGACCCCGCCGGGTGCGTCCCTGCGCTTCACCGAGATCTCGCGCGAAGGCGCGGTCGCAGCGCTTGCTGCGCAGCATCGCCAGCTCAAAGCCCTTCGTGCGATGCGCGTGGCTGGCGACCTCGATGCGGAGCGGCTGCTCTCGCTCAACCTCATCGATGGTGTCTACGGCCCGGGGACGTGATGTCGATCTCTGGTGTTCCTTTGGTCCTCAAAGGACATAGCGACGCAGATCCGAGGATTTGGAGAGGTCGGCGAGCTGCGTCTCGACCATCGCGTTGTCGACGGTGACGGCCTCGCCGGACCGATCCGGGGCCGTAAAGCTCAACTCTTCGAGCACGCGTTCGAGCACGGTATGCAAGCGCCGCGCACCGATGTTCTCGACCTCCGCATTCACCTCCGCTGCGATCCTCGCAAGGGCTGCGACGCCATCATCGGCGAAATCGAGCGTGACCCCTTCCGCCTGCATCAGCGCTGCGTATTGCCGGGTCAGCGCGAAGTCGGTGTCGGTCAGGATCGCTCGGAAATCGGCCTCGGTAAGCGGCTGAAGCTCGACCCGGATCGGCAGCCGCCCCTGCAGCTCGGGCAGAAGATCCGATGGCTTGGCGATATGGAAGGCGCCGGATGCGATGAAGAGGATATGGTCCGTCTTCACGGAACCATGCTTGGTGCTGACGGTCGTACCCTCGATCAACGGCAGAAGATCGCGCTGCACGCCCTCCCGGCTGACATCCGCACCGCGCCGATCGCCCGTCGCCACTTTGTCGATCTCATCGACGAAAACGATGCCGTTCTGCTCGACGAGAGCGATGGCATCCTTTGTGATCTGCTCCTGATCGATCAGCTTGTCCGCCTCTTCGGCGATCAGCACTTCGTAGCTTTCCAAAACCGTCATGCGCCGGCGCTTGGTACGGCCCGAGAACGCCTTGCCGAAGATGTCGCCGAGGCTCGCCATGCCGCCCTGGGGCATGCCGGGGATCTCCAGCATCTGCATCGGGTTCGAGGTGTCGGCGACATCGAGCTCGATCATCGTGTCGTCGAGCTTGTTGTCCCGTAGCTTCTGCCGGAACGAGTTGCGCGTGGCCTCGCCCGCATGCTCCCCGACAAGCGCCTGCAGGACCCGATCTTCGGCAGCCTTATGCGCGGTCGCCTTCAACTCCTCGCGCTTGGCTTCGCGCGCCATGACAATGGCGGTTTCCACGAGGTCGCGCACGATTTGTTCCACATCGCGGCCGACATAGCCGACCTCGGTGAATTTCGTCGCCTCGACCTTCAGGAACGGCGCGTTGGCAAGCTTCGCCAGCCGGCGCGAGATCTCGGTCTTGCCAACACCGGTTGGCCCGATCATGAGGATGTTTTTCGGGCTAACCTCGTCACGCATCCCAGGCTCAAGCTGCTGACGGCGCCAGCGGTTGCGGAGCGCGATGGCAACCGCGCGCTTGGCGGCGCGCTGCCCGATGATGAAGCGGTCGAGCTCTGAAACGATCTCACGCGGGGTGAGCTCTGACATGGGAACCTCCGATAGCGTTCCGCGCAGATAATCGCCCACGGTAAGAGACACCAGACCCAAAGGGAGAGCGAAGGCGCATCGGATCAGGTGTAGCTCCGCGCCCACCCACGTCAGGATGGCCACCATTTCCTTAAGTTACGGCGAACGCTGCGCTGCATTTTGGCGCAACATGCGAGGCGATGCTGGCAAGTTCGTTGACGATTTCTTCGGGCGACTCACCCCACCATGTCGTGGGCGGGCGCGGCCGCAGACGCAGTGAACTCGGTGACGTCCGGTACTCAGATGCTCGAAAGGTCCTTCGGCGGTGGCCAAATCTGGCGTTCCGGCCAGTTTCGTTGGATATGCCGCGGCTGCATCGTCCAGCCGATCGGCACGAAGAAGCGTTGGCGGGCGTAGCCCCAAAGCACCATGCCGAAGGCGACGACGGCCGTGATGCCCCAGGCAAGTTCCACAATCGTCATCACGAAGCCCGCCTGATAAACGACGTTCACGACGAGCGGGCGCGCCATGGCGAGCCATGCGGCAACCAGAACCGGCAGCCGGTCGATGCGCATAGCCCAGAGAAAGCTGATGACGAAGAGCAGGACGAGGGCCACGATATCGATGCCGTTCGGGAGCGCCGCTGCCAGTCGCCCGGCGATCAGCGCGACGATGGCCGTGCTGATGATATGCAGTGGCCGCGCCGCCTGCAGCCCGAACCAGTCGGAATAGAGATCGAGCTGGCGTGCCTTGATCATACCGAGCACCGCCAGCGTGCCGAAGAAGGCCATGCTCCAGGGCTGATCGATGAAGGCTGCGAGGAAGCCACGCGGGCTGAAGCCCTCGATCTGCCCCCAGTTCTCCGCTTTCGAGCCTTTGAAGAACAGGAAGAGCGTGATGACCGAGAACGTCACGATGGGTGAGATGAGACCCGCCAGGCGGAAGCGATAGGCGTAGATCAGCATGCCCACCGTCGTGCCGCCATAGATCACGGTGATGTATTCGAGGCCCGGCAGCGCTCGGAGTTCCGGCGTCGACAGCGAGAAGGCCAGTGCGAAGGAGGCGGGCCCCAAGAGGCCCAGCATCGAGCCCGGCCAGACCATCCCGCGCCGACGCACGAGCCATTCCGCCATGATCCAGGTGACAAGACCTGCCAGCACCATGAACGGGATCGGCGTCGTCGTTCGCCCCACATCGATGCCGGCATAGGCAAAGGTCATCCCCGCATAGCCGATCCAGCCGAAGAAGATGATGTTGACCCAGAAGACCTCGAGTTTCTTGTTACGCTGCGGCTCGCCCACGGGATCCGCGAGCGCCAAGTCGCGCCCATAGATCAGCTCCTTGCCGAGAAGACGCTCGAGCGCATGACCCAGCAGCCCGCCCGGCGGCACGCGGCCTGTCATATCCGTCATGCGTCGATGACCTCAACCACGGCGTTGCCGTTCGTGTAGACGCAGATCTCGGCCGCGACGCTCAGCGCGCGGCGGGCGATCGCCTCCGCGTCCATGTCACTGTCCGAGAGGGCGCGCGCCGCGGCCAGCGCGTACATGCCGCCCGAGCCGATCGCGCAGACCCCGCCATCGGGCTCCATCACATCGCCATTGCCGGTCACGACCAACAGCGTCGCCCCATCGGTCACGATCAGCATCGCTTCGAGGTTGCGGAGCATCTTGTCCGTGCGCCACTCTTTGGCGAGCTCGACCGCTGCGCGGAGAAGCTGCCCCGGCGCCGCCTCGAGCTTGGCCTCCAGCTTCTCGAGCAGCGTGAACGCGTCGGCCGTCGCGCCCGCGAAGCCTGCAACCACGTCCTGACCCCCGGGGCTCAACCGGCGAACCTTGGTCGCGGTGCCTTTGATCACGGTCTGGCCGAGGCTCACTTGCCCGTCGCCCGCCACCGCCACGCGGCCGTCCTTCTTGACGGCCACGATCGTGGTGCCGTGCCAACGGATTGCGCTGTCGGTCATGGCAATCTCCCCCGATCTTGCCCCGAACTCGTCCAGGCGCGAACGCGCCGTTCCTTTGAGAAGCTGTATCTGGTCCCCCGAGTTTCAAAAGCCTATAGCACCATGGCGATTTCGAGGAGGAGGCGATGCGCCGCGCAAAGCTCACCCGCAAGACGGCCGAGACCGAGGTTGAGGTCGAGATCGATCTGGACGGTACAGGCCAATGCGACTGTGCCACGGGGATCGGCTTTTTCGACCATATGCTGGATCAGATCGCGCGGCACGGCCTGCTCGATCTCACGATCCGCGCCAAGGGCGATCTGCATATCGACGACCACCACACCGTCGAGGATACGGGCATCGTGCTCGGCCAGGCGCTGGCCGAGGCGCTGGGCGACAAGAAAGGCATCCGGCGTTACGGCGACTGTCTGCTACCGATGGACGAAGCGCTGGTGCGAGCGGCGCTCGATCTTTCGGGCAGGCCATTTCTCGTCTGGGATCTGCCGCTCGCCACACCCAAGATCGGGACCTTCGACACCGAACTCGTGCGCGAATTCTTCACTGCCTTCGCCATGAATGCGCGGATGACGCTGCATGTGAGCAGGCTCGCCGGCGAGAACAGCCACCATGTCGCGGAGGCCGCGTTCAAATCGGTGGCACGGGCATTGCGTGATGCGGTCGAGCCCGATCCGAGGCGCGCCGGGGCCCTGCCGAGCACGAAGGGAATGCTGTGATGGAGACCGAACTCTACACCATCCACTCTCGGAGCGATGGTCTCTCCAGCGATGTGCGGGTCGTGGGCGACGGTCGACATCCGCTTTCCGTCATTCCCCCACTCTGGGCCGTATGGCGGGGGCTCTGGATCGTGCTGCTACTGCAAGCCGCCGTGCTGGTACTCGTCCTCTTCACGGTGCCCATTGCGTTCGGGACAGCTTTCGTCGGCCTCGTGGTCCTTACGCTTCTGGAAGGCCCGACTTTCGAGCGGGTCGAGCTGCGTCTCCGCGGATGGCGTGAGATCGCTGTGGCCGAGGCCCGGTCGGAGGAGGGCGCGGAGGAGGCGTACCGTACCGGCAAGGCAGTCATGACGTGAGCACCGTCATCGTCGACTACGGCTCGGGCAACCTCCGCTCGGCCGAGAAAGCCTTTCAGCGCATGGCCGAGGAGCGGGGTGCTGCCGGACCGCTGGGCGGGACGGTCGTCGTCAGCGGCGATCCGGAGATTGTGAGCCGCGCTGAGCGCGTCGTGCTGCCTGGCGTCGGGGCCTTTGCCGATTGCCGCAGCGGGCTTATGGGCGTCGACGGGTTGTTCGACGCGGTGGCGGGCCGGGTGGCGGCCGGACATCCGTTCCTCGGCATCTGTGTGGGCATGCAGCTCATGGCGACCCGTGGGCTCGAGCATGGCGAGACGCCTGGCTTTGGCTGGATCCCAGGCGATGTGGTGCGCCTGGAGCCTGCCGACAGAGCGCTGAAGGTGCCGCAAATGGGCTGGAACGAGCTCGTGATCTCGGCGCCCGACCACCCTGTGCTCGCGGGCATCGAGCCGGGCGCCCACGCCTATTTCGTGCACTCCTATCACCTCGAAGCGAGCGCCAAGGAGGACCGGCTGGCCACTGTCAACTACGGCGGACCCATCACCGCCATCGTCGGCAAGGGCAATATGATCGGCACGCAGTTCCACCCAGAGAAGAGCCAGGCCACAGGCCTTGCCCTCATCGGAAACTTCCTCGCCTGGGAGCCTTGACGCCGGTTTCCGGTCATCTCGCCCCTTCGAAAACCGAGTTCGAACGGCGTCCACGGCTCCCTCAAATTCACGACCCATCACGGACCTGAGAGTTGCTTTGCAGGAGCGCTGGCAATCGGCGAAGGCACGCCCAGATGGCACGTCAACGCAACCGGCCATGACATGGGAGAACTCACATGCGCCTTCTCGCCGCTACTGCCCTTGCCGCGATGCTCGGCTTTGCCGCGATGCCGACGACGCCGGCCTTCGCCGCCGAGGACCCGGTCTATCAGTCGCTCTTTGGCACTGCGATCGACGGCACGGACCCGGTCGCCTACTTCACCGAAGGCCGCCCCGTGGACGGCTCCTCCGACTTCAAGCATGAGTACAATGGTGCGACCTGGCTGTTCGCGAGCGCGGAGAACCGCGATCTCTTCGCCGCCAACCCCGAGAAGTACGCGCCGCAGTACGGCGGGTACTGTGCCTGGGCCGTCAGCCAGGGCTACACCGCTTCGACCGACCCCGAGAACTGGGCGATCGTCGATGGCAAGCTCTACCTCAACTACAACGCCGATGTTCAGACGCGTTGGAACAAGGACATCCCCGGCCACATCGCGTCGGCCGACAAGAACTGGCCGAAGGTTCTAAACTGATCTTCGACCACGCCTCGCATTTGCCGGCTTCGTCCCGGCAATGCGGCGGCAAGCGGCATGAATGCTCGGATTTTGCGGGCTGCGTCTTAGCCGCGAGAGTACATTGAGACCACGCCGCGGGCTGGGTCAGCTCGCGGCGTTTTCGTCTCACGCCTCGCCATCGATCAGATGCTTCTCGATCAGCGCGGCGATCCGGTCGGGGCCCAGGATCGGCGGCAGAACGCTCTTCACCGCGCCCTCAGCATCGATGAGATAGATGAAGCCGCCATGGGCGTAGATCGGTCGTCCGAGCGGATCGGTCGCGACTTCGCTCACCTCCACCTGAAAGGCAGCCCGTGCCTCGGCCAAGGCCGCCTCGCTCCCGGTCAGTCCCAAGAACCGCGCATGCCAACGCGGCATCGCCTCGGCGAGCGCGTCTTGCGTGTCATACTCCGGATCGACCGTGATCATGAGCGGCAGCACGTCCTCGCCCCGCTCACCCAACGCATCCACGGCCGCGGCCATCCGGGGCAACGCGACATCGCAGATCGACTCGCAACCCGCATAGCCGAAGAAGAGCACGACGGGCGTGCCCTTCAGGCTCTCATCGGTGACCCGCTCGCCCTCATGCGAGACGAGGTCGAAATCCGGCTCGATCTGCAGCGGGAAACCGTCGGCCGTCGCCATCAGCGGCAGGCCGGCCACAAGCGCCGCAGCCGCAAGCGCGCGACGCATCAAAAGAACTCCTCCGCGAACTTCTTGTCGGCCTCGAGACCAAGGCCGAGATAGCCGGTCGACTCGAGCCTTTTGAGGATCTCGGGATCGCGCCGGAACCACTGCCCCTTCTCGCCCACCGGGTTCGGCGTCCGCTGCTTCCAGGCCTCGGTGAAACCGTTCGTCTTGGCCGTGGTGCCATCGGCGGTCGTCACGGTCTGGACCTGCATGATCGTGGCGCCCTTCACATAGTCGGGCTCACCGACGATCAGGCCATCTACCGTCACGGTCTGCCCGCAATACTGCGCCAGATCGTAGGTCGCGCCTGAGAAGATCGGCTGCGTGTTCTTGAGGACCAGGATCATCTTATCGTCCGCCACGCGCTGCAGCACCATCTGCCGCAGCCCGGCGCCGCAATCCTCGGGGCAATCACCTGTCAGGGCGCATACCGCATCCGTGACCTTCGCCTCGAACCGCGCCAGTTGCTCACCCAACAGGCCCCAGCTCCTCGCCTCGCTCCCGGCGCTGAAGTCCTCCGCCGCGGCGGGCAGCGCGATCAGGCCCGCGAGGGCCGCTATGATCATCCGTTTCATGATGCGCCTCACTACTGCTTGTTGGGGTCGGGGAAAGCGAAGCCCGGCACCACGCCGATGTCTTCATGGGTGAAGTTCGTGATGCCTTCGTCGGCGACCACCTCGGAGACCATGAGGTAGTTGATATCGTCGATCTTGTGCAGCATCCCCTCCGCCGTGATGCGATGGCTTTGCGCGTCCAAGAGCAGCGTCCCATCGGCAATGTTGGGATCTCCCTCCCACTTCATCACCATGTAGACGGTGCCATCGTCGGCGAGGATTCCGACCGGAATGCCCCCCGCCGCGCACCACATGGCGCAGGTGTGGTGGGAGGTGCCGACGACGATGTCGTAGAGCCCCATGACACCCGAATAGTAGCACCAGGTATCGATGACCTCGCCCGTAACGGTGACCTTTTCCGCCGCCGCTTGAGCAATCCCGCCACTCGCAAGGGCGAAGGCGCTGGCTGCAGCAATGGTTCCAATGCCGCGTAGCATGATTGTTCTCCCACTATTGTCCGACATTCGAGCATTCTTCTGAAGGCTACCCGAGGCGACACTTTGCAGACGTCAATTTTATGTGGTCTGTTTTTTGAAACCATCACGGCCGCGAGTGTGGTGTGTGATCATGGGCTGTTCGTCGGC
>JBCDFC010000183.1:0-9783 GCA_039178805.1 Pseudomonadota bacterium
CAACGTCGGGGCCGAGGCGAAGCTTGAGCTCATCCCAGAGCCGATCGTCGGGCCAGGCGTTCAGGTCTTCGTCAGCCGGGCATTGGATATAATAGCGCGAGCGGGTGGGGGAGCGCATGCTGGCGAGGGCAAACCCCCGCTCGCTATTGGCGTAGATCAGCTCGTCCTGGCAGGGCGACACATCCGCCAGGATCCCGAGCCAGCCGAAGGGATAGACGCGCTCGAACTCCGCCCGCTTGCGGGCCGGGATCGCCTGGCGAGAGGGCCCCCGGAACCCGTCGCAGCCGGCGATGAAATCGGCCTCGACGCGCCAGCCCTCGCCATCGATGGAGAACGCGACCGATGGCGTCTCGGTTTCAAGATCATGAAGCGTCACGTCTTCGACCCGATGGAACATCTCGGTGCCTGCGGCGCGGTGCGCGAGCATCAGGTCCTTGGTCACCTCCGTCTGGCCGTAGACCGTGACGTGACGACCGACGAGATCGCCCATGGCGACGCGGAAGGTTCGTCCGTTGACCGCGAGATCGAAGCCGTCATGGACCATCCCCTCGCGCGCCAGCCGGTCGCCGATCTCGGCACGTTGCAGAACGTCGACGGTACCCTGCTCCAACACGCCCGCCCGGATGCGCGCCATGACGTGTTCCTCGGACTGCCGCTCGATCACGACCGAACGCACGCCTTTGAGCTGCAGGAGCCGTGCAAGCAGCAAGCCCGACGGTCCGCCGCCGATGATGGCGACTTGCGTCTTCACGCTGTGCATGGGCGTCGCGGCGGGCTCTGCGACCATCGTCAACTCCTCATGCGTGCTGGCAGAAGCAGGCAGATCGCAGGATTTGGAAGCGGCACGCCGGAATGTACCACCTCACCCACGCAGAAGGGGAGCACGCCGCGAAGGATCGTGTCCATGGGTGTCTCGGGCGAGAAGCCCCTGATGAGGAAGACGTTGGGTCCGGCGGGTGGCGTGCCGAGGGCGAGCCCAACCCCGAGGATCATCGCGCCGCCGCGCGACCGGGAGCCGAGGGACCAGTATGAAGAGGATCGCCGCAAGGAGGCCCGGTAGAACGGCCGCCTTGCCACGCATGGTCCGGCAATGACGGCACCGCCTGTACCGGTCGGGTCGCTCGTGGTCTGACCGACACTCTGGGTTTCGTCGTTGGCGGACTTGATCCGGCAATCCCACTTACCCAAGGGCGCCTTCATGGGGTCGGTTCGCTAGATCCCCGGGTCGAGCCCGGGGATGACGTGAGTGCATGATTTCCGTCTGAATCGGACTGCTTGCTCTTGCGCCGGGCGATCAGCGCCGCCGCGGGCCCATTGTTCGGGACGGCGCGCACCTCGAACTCTCCGGTTTCCATTAGATCGTTCGCCACGGTCTCGCGCGACAAGAACTGCCCCGTGCCACGCCAGATGATCGCTTGGCGCATTAACCAGGCGGCCGGGGCGCCAGCGGGTTGCGTTGCACAAAATGCGAGGCAGAGGACGCCGCCCGGCCGCACCACTCGGCAAAGCTCACGCAGGGCAGTTTCCGGACGCGGCACAGTCTCCAGCGCCCAAGCACAGGTGACGATGTCGAACGTCGCGTCGTCGAAGGGCAGAGCCTCCAACCGGCCCTTAACCCGGCGCACCGGCATGTCGGCGCAAAGCGTCAGCATGGCATCGGATGGATCGAGGAGCGTCACACCTTCTGGCGCAATCCCTTCGGCCAACAACCCCCGCGCAAAAGCGCCCGTCCCACACCCCGCATCGAGCAGCTTGGTGCTGGGCGAGGCGAGCGCCCGTACCGAGGCCTCGAGCGCGACCTGAGCCTCACCGCCTGCGTGCTTTAGCCAGCGACGGTGTAGACGGTCGTAATCGGGCGCGAGCCGGTCGTAGAGCCCGGTCAAGTCGCGATCACTGTTCTCGATCAGCATCTGGTTCAACTCCCCTGCTCACGCTGCGCCACTGTCGGACGACGGGCGCCGCGCGACGATGAAGGGGCTGAGCCGGCCTTTGCCGAAATGCGTGGTCTGCTCGATCTCGAACTGCGCATCCTCAAGCTGCCTGATGAGATCGGCTTCATCGAGAAAGGCGACATGGGGGGCGAAACCCACGAGCCTCATCAGCCGCACCAAGACACGTATCGGCAGCGATGCGTGCTTGAGACACACGGTCTTGGAGATGAGGAGCCCGCCGGGTTTCAGCTGCGCGCGCACCTGGCGCAGAACGGCGGGCAGGTCCTCGACCAGATGCAGCAGGCTGTAGGCGCAGATGGCATCGAAGGGTTGGCCCTCGACCGCCGCTCCCGCATCCGCCTGATGAAAGGCGATGTTGGTCTGTGCGTCCGCGCCCAGCTTCGATCTCGCGATCTCGATCATGCGATGAGAGCCGTCGGTCGCCGTCATGCGCGCGACGGCAGAGGCGAGGTGCAGGGCCGTCCCCCCTGTGCCACAGCCGATCTCGAGAACATGATCCGTGGGACGCAGCAGCGATGCGACCTTCGTCAACTTCTCTTCATAGGCCGCCTGATCAGCGATGGGTTTGCGGGCGTATTTCGGGGCCATGCGATCCCAGAATGTCTCCTGGGCGCTGGCGGTAGGCGTGGATAGCATGGGTCACCTCTTGTGTTCGCGATGGGAATAGCCATGCGCCAAGGAATGGGAAATTGCTCAAAACTGCATATGAGCTATACATAAATCGATGAACTGGGCAGCGATATCCTTTGACTGGAACCAGGTTCGTGCGTTCCTCGCAACGGCGGAGGAAGGTTCGTTCAGCGGTGCTGCGCGGGCGTTGAAGAGCACGCAGCCGACCATCGGCCGGCAAGTATCGGAGCTTGAGGCGACGCTCGGCGTGACACTCTTCGAGCGCAGTGTGCGGGGGCCAACCCTCACCGGGGCGGGGGCCGAGCTTTTGCACCATGTGCGCTCGATGGCGGAGGCTGCGACGCTCATCTCGATGGTTGCGGACGGTCAATCGCAGGAGGTGAAGGGCGTCGTCACCGTGACTGCGACCGACCTGCTATCCGCCGTCACGCTGCCCGCAATCCTCGCGCCGCTGCGTGAGACGGCGCCGGGCATTTGCATCCGGATCGTCGCGGCGAGCGACATTCGCGATTTGATGCAGCGGGAGGCCGATATCGCGATCCGTCATGTTCGACCGGATCAGCCCGACCTCATCGCCCGGCATATCGGGGACTTCCGCGCGAACCTTTACGCTTCGAGCCGTTATCTCGACCGCGTGGGCAGGCCAAGCACGCTGCAGGAGATCGCCAACCACCCCTTCATAGGTCCGCTTGAGCAGGAGCGGATGATCGCAACCTTGCGACATCTCGGCATGCCGTTTCGGGCCGAGAACTTTGTGATGTCGAGCGACAGCGGCATGGTCGTTTGGGAGATGCTGAAGGCGGGCTACGGTATTTCGTTACTGCCCGAGGTTCTTTGCGATGGGGAACCGGGCCTTGAGAAGGTTTTCGGAGCGTTCACACCGATCCAGTTTCCGATCTGGCTTGTCACGCATCGTGAGCTGCAAACGAGCCAGCGGATCCGGGTCGTTTTCGATCAGCTTGCTCGCGGTTTGGCAGAGGCAGCGCGGCCACGCGCCGAGGCACCCGGACACGAGGCCAGCGAAGCGCTTGTTTAGTCGGCAGCTGCGGCGGTGACCGCCTGCTGATATCGAAGCGGGCTCATGCCATAGGCGGTTTTGAAGGTTCGCGAAAAGTGGCTCTGATCGGCGAAGCCGAGGGCTTGGCTGATCTCGACCAGGGCATGGCCCTTTCGCAGCATGCGCTTGCTTTCCCGAAGGCGAAGATCGCGCAGATATATGCCCGGCGTCATATCGAAGGCGGCCTTGAGGTCTCGGATCACCTGAAACCGTGTGACCCCGCCCAGATCGGCCAGCATGTCTAGGTCGAGCTTGTTCGAGAGACCCGCTCTCAGCGCTGAATCGTAAGCGCGCGCCCGCGCCTCGCTCCGACGCTGCCCGCGCACAGCCGCCGCTCTTTCCTGCATCGCGACCGCAAAGGCATCGGCCAAAAGTTCGAGCTGCTGGAGATCGGCTTCTTCCATGTCGTCGGGGCCGCTGACCGGGTTGGAGAGCCTTTTGTGAACGCCCGCGAGCCGCCCGGCGAGGCAAGGGCCGTCGAGCACGGTCTGGAACGCCGGTGGCTCGCTCCGCGCCTCCGCCACGCCGACCAGATCGGCCACCAGCTCGGCTGAGACGTACCAGCATCGATGCGCCCAGTTGGTCTGCCCAATCGGCTCGCAATCATGGCTCATGCCCGGGGGCACGATGACGATCTGCCCGGTCTGCACGGCGCGCTCCGCACGGCCGACCCGGAGAAGCTTCCTGCCCTCGGTGACTACGATCACGGAGTATTCGTCATGCGCGTGCCGGTCGTAGCGATGCGCGCCGGGCTCGGCCATGTGCCGCTCCAAGCCGCCGCTCAGCCTTAGCGCGGTGTGGGGTGCACACCGTTCGTTGTTCATCGGGCTCACTTCCGTCGTTTGAAGCCCGGTTCGCACGCTGGGCCGACGGCACGCGCACAGGCGGCGGACTATCCCGCGCGCCCTGCGACCATTTCGTTTCAAATCAGGTACGTGTCGTCCAAAGTGAAGTCTAGGCCTTGGACGTTGAAGTCGGAGCTATTCTCGCCGTAGGAGCGCGTGGCGCTGGATCCGGCCCCGTGACCGAACTGCGTGGCCTCGACCAGAAGGCGCGAGAGAGCGGGCGAGGCGATCTCGATGGGGTAAGATCCGTAGGTGTTCGCCACCTTCACGCCTGGGCCCAAGGCTGACAATTCGGGCCCGATGAGACCTGTCGCAAGCTCGGTCCCGTCGGCGGCGAAGCTCGTCCAAATGCCCGTCTCCGACAGACCGCCACCGCCCTCGGTCGCGCCCAACATCCCGACATGGAGGGTGACATCCGTCGCCGGTCGATCGAACGCGAAGATGATCGCTTCGCTTTCGCCGCCATTGTCGTCGTAGAAGTCGATCTGGCCGTCCCAGCGGCTGCCCGGGCCCGCGACGCCATAGCCGAAGCTGTTGAACTGCGTCGAGTAGACGACTTCGCCGGGCAGCCCGGACCGGATCATGCCGCTGACGGACACCACGCCGTCCCAGATGTAACCCCCTGCCCGGTCGGAGGTCAGACCATCTGCCGTGGCGACGAGGTCGTAGGAGACGGCCTGTGCCGGAGGGGGTGTCGGCACGTTGAGCACTTCGTAGGTGATCGACGCAGGCTCGCTGCTCGCCTGGCCGTCGCTTGCCACCACGCCCACCTCGTAGGTCCCGGCATCGTCGAAATCGGGCGCAACCGTCACAACGGCACCATCGATGGTCACGAAATCCGGGGCGACGACGAGGCTGTAGCTCAACGCGTCGCCATCGGGATCGCGGAACAGGTGCTGGACATCGATGGTCCGGCTTTCGCCCTCGGGCACCTCCTGACCGGTCAGCGGGATAAAGACGAAGGGGGCAGCGTTGTCCGAATCGACCGTGATCGCGTCATTGATCGTAAGCTGGAAGGTCCAGGGCTCACTCGTCGCCAGGCCGTCCGAGGCGACGACGGAAACCGTGTAGACCCCGTCATCGCCATCCTCGGGACGAAAGCGGAGGACCGGGAAGGGATCGTTCTCGATCGCGACGAAGTCCGGCCCTTCGAGGACTGAGAAGGTGATCGGATCGCCATCCACATCCCGGAACACGGCCGGCAGGGAGTAAGCGATCACCCTGCCCTCATCCAACGCCGTCTCCTCAAAGAACGGGCGCCAAGGTTCCGGCGGCTGGTTCGGGGGCGGTCCATCGGCGGGTGTTGTGATCAGGCGGAAGCGGTCGATATCCATGATCGAACTCGCGCCCCCACGGAACACGAAATGTAGATCCTGCAGGCCTGTCACCGAGCCGAGATCGAGCGCGACCGAATCGTAGCGCGCCCAACCGCCGGTGTTGCCGGTCGTGTAGCTGGCGAGCAGCGAGCCATCGGGCGCACCGGTCCGCACCTCGACCGTGCCGCCGCCCGAGCCCGAGGATAACGTGAGTTCGAGTGTCTGCACCGCATCGGCGGTGGCGCCGAAATCCACCGCATCGTAACGCACCCACTCACCATTCTGGGTCGAGCCGATCTGCCTGTTGCCACCTTGGGTGAAGACATCGACACCTTCTGTCGCGTCGAAGTCTTCGGCCTCGAAGACCTGCACAACTGCGACAGGATCGGGATCGGCGCCCGTGTTCGCGATCTCGAAACGGTCGATATCCATGATCGAGCGGGGCCCGCCGCGGAACACGAAATGCAGATCCTGGACGCCCGTGACGAAACCGAGGTCGAGTGCAACGTCATCATAGCTCGCCCAACCGCCAGTGTTTCCTGTCGTGTAGCTGGCGAGGAGCGGCCCTTCGGGCGTGCCGGTGCGCAGCTCAACCGTGCCACCCCCCGATCCAGAGGACAGTCTGAGCGTGAGGGTCTTCGCGGTTTCGGGATCGTTGCCGAAGTCGATGCCGTCGTAACGGACCCATTCGCCGTCTTGGGTCGAGCCGATCTGGCGATTGCCGCCTTGCGTGAAGACGCCGACGCCCACAGTCGCATCGAAATCCTCCGCCTCAAAAACCTGCGTATCCGCGGGCAGGGGCGGCGGGGGCGGCGAGTCGTTCCCCTCATCGTCACCCACGGTCCCCGCGCTCGTGAAGACGGCGTCGAACTCGGCCGCATCGAGTTGAGTGTCGAAAAGGCGGACCTCGCCGATCTCACCGGTGAAGAGATGGGTGAGGGGCCCAGCGCTCTCCACCCGCGATGCCCATTGGCTGGCGCCCAAGCTCACCGGTTCCAGATTGCCTTGCAGGCCACCCGCATAGCTATTCCGGGCGACGACGCCACCATCGATGTAGAGCGACAGGCCGCCCGACCCGAAGCTCACCGCGATCTCATGCTGCTGCCCCGCCTCGATCTGGCCGCCGCGAAGCGCGTAGGATGTGTCGTCCGACTGTAGGCGCACATAAACCGCGCCATCGTCGATCCAGATCCCGAAATGGCCACCGGTTCCGAAGTCTTTGGCGTCTTTGGAAAGAACGCCCTGAAAGCCGCTGACCGCGTCAGGGATGACCGTCAGCGCGAGACTGCCTTCGCTGAGCGCCCAGATCGGAGCATGGTCGATGATGGTGGCGTCTTCGATCGCTTCTATGGTTGTTCCGGGCAGCGTTAGGATCGGCGCAGGCGTGGTCATGGATCTCTCCGCATCGCGTGGGAAATATCGGCAAGACCTTCGCGATAGGACAGGACCGGACGGCTTGTATTGAACGAGGTTGACCAGTTCCCGCTCGCGCAACCGACAAGGGCATTGACCGTTCTGGAGGGTTCGGCGCGATCTTGTTTGCCGGCGTGGGGCCATCCGATGCCGCCACGAATGAGCTTGGCCCTTGGAGCCTTCCGAGGGGCCGGACCGGCCTAAGCCTCAAATCGCGTTGACAATCGGCGCAACCGCGCGGCGAAGTTCCTGGAGAAAGGTTCGATCCGACCAGACCGCCGCCACGCGCCCGCAGGGAGAGCCAGCATGAGTGACGACGCCCGCACAGTCTCTTTCACTGCCATGAAGGACGGGACTGCCGAGGACTACGAGCTCCTCGAGAAACTGGAGGTGCCCTATCTCGCCGGCACTGCGGACAGGTTGCTGAAAGAGCTCGCCCGCCAGGCAGAAGAGACGATGTCGGGCTACAAGATCACGCGGCTCGAACACGGTCTGCAGGCCGCAACCCGCGCCCGGCGCGAGGGGTCGGATATCGACTGGGTCGTGGCTGCCCTATTGCACGATATCGGCGATGGCCTCGCACCCCAGAACCACGATCGCTTCGCCGCCGAGATCATGCGGCCTTTCATGCGCGAGGAGGTCACCTGGGTCGTCGAGCATCACGGCATCTTCCAGATGTACTACTACGCACATCACTATGGCTGGGATCGGGAGCTCCGCGATAAGTACAGCGACAGCCCCTATTACCAGTCCTGCGTGGATTTCTGCGAGCGGTGGGATCAGTCGAGCTTCGATCCGGAGTATCCGATGGATCCGCTCGAAAGCTTCGAGGACGATGTGCAGGCCGTTTTCGCACGCAAGGCCTATGACAGCGCCGTCACGCAGCAGGGGGTCGTCGTGGGTCTGCCGCCTCTCGCCTGAGACGGCAGATTCAGAACGACATTGCGAGCGCTATACCGCCGACGGCGACAAGGCTGAGTGCCCAGATCCGGTCGAGGTCGAACCAGCCGTGCTTCAGAAACTTGAGGCCGAGCCAGCGGTGGACGCCGTAGGCGAGGCTGCCACCCGTCACCATCATCGCCGCCGTGTGGGCGACCGCCACCACCAGGGCCACCTTGAGCCCATCCCGCATCAGCACCTCGGCCGCCGCGTGACCGTCATCGACCGCGCCCACCGCGCAGATACCGAGATAGATCGGCACCAGCATCAAGCCCGCCCCATGGGCGACCGCGATGAGAAACGACCAGAGCGCGAGGCGTGACGGCGGCACGCGGGCGAGAAACCGCGGATGGCGCGGATTGATCAGGAGCCAGAGGCCGAAGCCCGTCAGGATCAGCGCCGCCCCGATCTGAATTTCCTGCTGCCAGGTCACCAGCAGCGTGAGAAAGGCGAAGGGCAGCAGCACCGCCAGCATCGCCACCACATGCCCTGCCGAGAGCGCCGCCACCGCCCGCCAAAGCGCCCCTGTCCGACGCTCGAAAAGCGCCGCAGAAACCGCAAGCGGCCAGCCCATCCCCGGGTTTGCCCCGTGATAGAGACCGCTCGCGATCACTGCGAGCCAGAGTGCTAGTGTACCCTCTACCGCCATGAGGCGCTCAGGCGTTCGGGTAGCAGAAGCTGTCGGTCGAGCAGTCGCCCCCTTCGAGCCGGATCTGGTGCGCGCGCAGGCCCTTTGGGAAGGTCGGGAAGAACTTCGGATCGAGCGTGAGCCCGCCGTTCTCCCCTACATCCGCCTTGACCATCGCAGCCCCCCGCTCCCCCGGATAGAACTGATCGTCCCAGGTCGAGTAGAGCGAGTTGGTCCAGTAGACGCGCTTGCCGTCACGGCTGACTTCGACCATCTGCGGCCCGTAGCCGAAATCCTGCCCGTTCGGGTGCTTCGTCTTCCGCACTATCCCGCCGAGATGGACCGAGCCCGAAAGCTTCGGGTTCATCGGATCAGACACATCGTATTGCCGCATCTCGCCCGTGCCCCAGCAGGCCACGTAGAGATAGCGGTCGTCGAGGCTGAGATCGATATCCGTCACCAGCGGCGGCACCGCCTCAAAGCCCTTGAGGAGCGGCGGCAGATCGTCGGCCTTCGCGGGCTCGGGCGAGATGATCGCAGTCTTTTTCGCGTGGAACTTCCCGTCCTCGCGCCACCAGGTCCAGATCGAGCCTTCGAGGTTCGTCGTATCCACCACCACGCCGCAGAACCCGTACTCTTTGACCGGGTCATGGGCGGGGCGGATCTCCAGCGCCATCTGGTGGTTCGCGCCAAGATCGATGGTCTGGACGTTCCGCCGCTCCCGCAGGTTCCAGAAATGAAGGCGGTGACCGTATTTGTTGGAGAGCAGATCCTCGGCGACGATCCCGTTCTCGAATTGGGGTGGCAGGCCCCATTCGGAGCTGACCATGTAGTCGCGCGGCAGGTTCCACCAGAAATCGTACTGCTTGTCCTGCGGGCCGCGGTCGATCTCATAGCGCCCGATCACCTCGAAGGTCTCGCAATCCATGATGAAGATGCCCGGCGGGCCGTCGGTCCCATCCGCGCCGCCGCCGCCGAGGGTCGAGACATAGATCCCCTCCGG
>JBCDFC010000184.1:0-9735 GCA_039178805.1 Pseudomonadota bacterium
CCGATGGCGCATCCTTGGCGACCCTCGAAGATCTCCCGGATCTCCTCCACCAGCTTCTCACGCCTGGCAGAACGCTCGGCTCTGTTGGGGGCCGCGCGCTGCCAGGCGTGATACCAGCTGCGCGAGATGCCGAGCGCCCGACACAGGAACCGGATCGCATGCATACCCGCTTGGGCGGCGACGAAGGCGAGCTTCGCCTTCACGGTTTCGCCGCCCACTGAGCGAAAAAAGCGTTCGCCATCATCGCTCGGACCGATGGCGCGACAGATGGCTCACCCTTGCGCAGAACCTCCATCTCCTCTTTGAGCCGCTTGTTGTCACGCCGGAGCTGCGCCAGCTCGGTCGCCTCGGCTCTTTGAGCTGCAATCGCTGCCGCCGAACCCGCGGCGTCCAGCTCGAGCTTCCAAGTCTTCAGCTGCGTCGCCGTGACGCCAAGCTCAGCGGCAACGCCACCTAGCTCGCCCCAGGTTCCGACAACCGCACAACAGCCTGCTCCTTGTACTCCGGCGTGAACCGCCGCCTCACTCGTTTCGTCATTCTCGTCCCTCAAGGTCGGCTCATACTCTACCGTCTGGTCCGGGATCAGGGAGCAAGGTCACAATCCGGGCCGCCCGCCCACCGCGCCCGCCGCGCCCACCGCCGAAGATCGTGATCCCGCCGTGCGCGCCGTCGATCTGCGGTCGCGGCACATCACATGGCGACACCGAGCGCGAGCGTCATGCCGCCGAGATCGCGGCCCACGGCCGCATGGCCTCGCAGAGGGGCAGCGGCATTGGCAAGCGCGCTCTGGCCGAGACGGCAGTCCCTCGGCTGAACCGCCGCGGTGTGGCTCGACGATCCGCGCACCATGACCGCAGTGAACGCACTGACTTTTGTCAGCTCAAGTGCCATCCGCCGCCTCTGCTAGGGCGGCCCAGCGGCAAACCAGGGCCTCGTTCGCAACGTAGGCGAGCGTAAGCGCGGCTGCAGGGTCGCGGCGTCGGCCCGACGACGCCAACGCATCGGCCAGCGTCGTCAAGCTCAGATCGCGGGCCCGGCGGACGAGTGGCGCCGGGTCGAAAGGCAAGCTGTGGCGCAGCGACTGGCACGCCGCGTCGAGAGACGCGGTCGATAGTTCCAGAATTGGGTCTGCTGGCAGCGGTGTGGGTTCGGCAGCCGCCCTCGGCGCACGTTGTTCATCCCGTCGCGTGAGCTCCAGCCAGCGGCGCAGACGGCGTTGGTCGAACGCGAAGTTGCTCACCTCGATGCCCTCGGGCCCGTCGCGCAACGCTGCGACAGGTTCGATGAACGGCGCGCCAGAGTGCTCGCGGACGCCGGGCAGGATCTCGACCAGAAGAGCCGTACGATGCGTGTCCGCCCGGATCAGACGACGTACCGTCTCGGCTGCGTCGACCGCCAGGGAGACGTCGAGCCTGTCGCCACGCTCATCGATAAGCGCGAGGCGGTAGCGCTGAGCGTGCTCGTCGAGACGCAGCGGCCCTGTGCGAACGGGTGCCAGGATGAAGGCCTGTGGGCGGGTCGCGCGGCCAAGCCCGGCGCCGAGACGGCGTGCGATCTCTCCGCGTGCCACGATCCAGCGATCCGTGAGCGCTCCTGCCTCTTCGAGCGCGTCGAGCGATGCGATCGGTCCGCACTGAACCGCGTTCGCAGCGGTGGCGCCGTTCGTCTGTCGGTTATCGCCGTTAGGATCATCGGCCACGCGGCCATCCGACGAGACCCGTGGTCTGACCAAGTGCACGGCACGGGCCATCAGCGCGTCGATCCGCCCAACGCTCCAGAGACCGCCCCGATAGGCGCTGCTGGCACTGAATGATGGATCCTGACCCGCCGCCCTCGCGGGCCCCGTCGTAAGCCAGCGCCGCTCTCTGGGATCGTAGAGATGGACGCTAAGCCCACGAGCGCCCGCAGGCGTCTGCCAAGCGCGCGCACCAAGCACCCAGAATGTGCTCTCGGGCACCGTGGAATAGCTGCGCCGCAGCGTGCCCGTGAGATCAGGGTCGTTTGGCCGCCGTCGAAGGGCGGCTAAGAGTGCAGCACTGCGGGAAGCTTGCGCCATCACTGCCTCGGGCGCCGCGTCGACATGGCGGTCGGTAAGCAGCGGTAGCTTGCGCGAAAGCGCACGAAGTTCGCTCGCGAGGCGCGGCGCAGCATCGGCACGGGCCGAGATCGCGACGTCGAGCAGTCCCTCCGCCGCGAGAGCCGCCCCACCGGCGGCAATGCCGAGGGCCGCCCGCTCAAGCGCGCCCTCGGCCGCATCCAGCAGGGCAGTCGAGACGAAAGCCTTCCCTTGATCCTCGGCCGTGCTCTCAATTGCGCGGCCCGCCCGTCGCATGAGCACCATCGCTGCCGCCGTCGCAAACAGCCGCCTTCGCCGAGCCGGCCCTTTGAAGACCGCTCCCTCGAGCCCCAAGCCTGCGATGAAGACGACCGGCAGCGGAGCGCCGTGCAGATGCACCGTGGTTGTAGGGCCAGCAGCCTCCACCAAGATATCAGGCTGATCGGAAAGGCGCGCCGCAGCCGGAAAGTCCGACGCTGCGAAACGGCGGAGCCGCTCCTCATCGAGTGCGGCGATCTCCGCGGCGGCATCGGTCGGTTCGGGTTCTTCCGCTGGGCCCAGCCCGGCGGTCTCTGCGCGCAAGGCCATGACCGCGATCAGAATGTGACGGCAGACACCGCTCGCCGGGCAAGTGCAGCGCGCCTTCCGTGGTCCGCCAGGATCGAGGGTGACGGTCTCGCCATCGGCCACGATCTCGACCGTCTCCCCACACGGCGCCGCGGCCACCGCATTCCCCGCCTCCATGTCCCATCGCGCGCGGCGGACGAGACCCTTCGAAGTCAGCGCTGCCAGCGCAGCGTCGTCGAAGGCGGCATAGGCGGCGGCCAGAACGCTCATCGTACTACCGCGGCCAACCAATCGGCGAGGCGCGACGGCGTCATCGCCGCGATCTGCATGCCAAGTGCCGCGAGCCGATTGGCAACCATGTGGTCAACATGGGGTTCGCAAGCATCGTCGAGCGCCGAAAGACCGAGGAGGCGGACCCGTGCCTCTGCCATCCGCGCAACGGCCGAAAAGAGTCGACGCGGCGCTGCACCTTCGCAGAAGTCGCTGACTAGAACGAAAAGCGTGCGCTCGGGCTGCGTGACCAGTGTCTCGCAATAGGCTACCGCACGGCCGATGTCCGTGCCGCCGCCGAGCTGGACAGAGAGAAGCGTCTCCAGCGGGTCCGAGAGCCGGTCCGACACATCCAGCACGCTCGTGTCGAAGAGAACCATGCGCGTCTCAATACCCGGCAGACCGGACAGGATCGCCCCCATCACCGCCGCGTGGATCAGGCTGTCGGTCATCGATCCCGACTGATCGATGCAGAGGATAATCCGCCAAGTCACCCGCCGGCGCTCACGGCTCATGAAGCGCAGCTCCTCGGCGATCAGACGGGAGCGCTCGGCATCCCAGGTCTTGAGGTTCGCTCGCAGCGTCGCCCGTGCGTCGAAATTCGCGGCGGACGCGAGGCGTGAGCGGCGAAAGCGGTTGCGCCGCCCGCTGAACGCGTGAAGCACCTCGGCGCGAAGGCGCTCCATGATCTCCCGGATCACCCGATCGGCGATCTGGCGCAGCTTGTCCTTCACGGCGGGATCGGCGCGGCCACTGAATGCCAGCAGGACCTTGAGCAGTTCCTTGTTCGGCTCCAAGTTCTCGAGGGTCTTGGGGTCCTTCAGGATATCGGTCATGCCATAGCGCTCGAGGGCATGCCCCTGAAGCGTCTCGAACACCTCCTCGGGGAAGACTGCGCGAGCCCGGCCGAGCCAGGTGATCGCCGTCATCTGCGTAGGGTCAAGGCTGCCGATCCCGCCCCGCTGCGCGGCGAGATCTGGCCCGCCCATGGTAAGCCCGCGCTTGCGATACTCCTGCCGGTAGAGATGCTCGAGCACGTCGTCCATATCTCGCGCGTGACCCGAGATCCCGCCGAGAGCGGGATCGGCATGGCGGCCCAGGGCTAGCCGCCAACGCGCGGCGGCCTTCTCCTTATCCTGCCGGCCCTCAGCCATCATCCTTCCGATGATCCTACTTCTTGAGCTTCATCACGGCACCAAGCGTCGAGCCCATCAGCGACGAGGGAGTCGGTCAGGCGGCGCTCGACCGCCCGGCCCACGGCAATGACGGCAGGGTTTGGCGTCAATGCGCCTGCCTCGATGGCACCGGCGGACAAACCGTGGCGAGCGGCAAGCATCCCTGCCAGACGGTCGGTCTCCCGCGGATTAAGCTGTGCGAATGCCAGGCGGAGATGCGGCAAAAGAGCAACGAAGTCATCCTCTTCAAGTGCCAGCAGGAACCTGTCGACCACGGCTAGCACACCGTCGGTCTGCCAGAGAAGACCAGGTACAGTCTCAAGGATACCCACGAGAAGCGCGATGCGCTCGCTAAGGTCGAGCACCGCCCCCGCCAGCCGGCCGTTGAGCGCCTCAGCAAGCTGAGCCGGGCTCCGCAACCCCCAGACGACGGCCACCGCCAACAGGCCGCCCAGCAGCCGAGGCGGAGCGCGAGACTGCGCGACCCGCATGAGAGCCCCCTCGAGTGGCTCTTGATCGAACACCCCGTCTCGGTCGGCCTGCAGCGTCTCCAAGAGCAGGCGAAGCGCCTCGAGGCAGGCAGGCACAGCATCTTCCGGAGTGTGCTCGAGATCGTCGGCCAGGTAGACAAGGCGGCGATAGGCGGCATCGCAAAGGAACGGGAGCCGGGCATAGGGCGGAGGCTTCAGCGGGCCGAGCGTCGTCTCCATCGCGTGCAGAGCGGCCATTGCACGGGCGACAGCCGTGAAATCGGGATGCTCGAGCAAGTCGTCGGCGAGCCACGCGCTTACCGTTGCGAGCTGTGGACCGAGCCCAGCCATGATCCCCGCGGCGAGCCGTGCGACCCCGGCCTCAAGATCGCAGCCACGGCCCTCGGTCTCATCTTCGGCGCGCAATTGCGCCAGGCGCCCGAGACACGCCGCCGGCACACGGTCCCCGAACGTCGCACAGGCGATGAGCCGGGCCTCCACCTGAGGCGACCAGGCATAATCCCACTCTTCGAACAGCAGGTCTGTGCGTGTGCCGGTTGTGAAGTCGGGCCCGGCTGTCCTGCGAGCGAAGCCGGAATCAAGCAACGCCATGGCATGGGCAAAGCGCGATGCCGCGAGATGCGCGGGCTTGCGTCGCAGATCAAGCCTGCGCGTCCGCCGCGCTCCGTCATCAACCGTGAAGCGGTGCGCGGCGGCGCGGGCACGGGCGTCGGCGACAAGCGGCGGCAGGCCGGCGCGATGCGACACCTGTCCGAGCGCGTCGCCCCTCAGAAACTCGGCCAGTCTTTCGCCCCATGGCTCCGAAAGACGAGCTTCGCCCTTTACGAGCGCCGCGCGTACGCCGTCGAGCAGGTCGTGTCGCAGTACACTCGGCGTGGTCTCCTGACCACTTGCCGGCCCCGGATCGACACGGTGTCGCCCCCTCATCGCGGCGAGCGATCGTGCTATGCGCAGTGCTTCGACTTGGGCGGGCACCGGTAGGAGGCGCCCCTCGATACGCATGCGTTCGGCGAAGCGTGCCATCAGATCCTGCGCCACATCCGCGTCTCTGTCGCGCCCCTCCCAGATGGCGTGGTACCATCCGGGCATCGCGAGCCCCGCACCGTAGCCATTGAGCGCATCGAGCTCGGCGAAGCCGTAGCGCACGAGGTAAGACTTGGCGCTCACGCCCATTGGAAGTGCCGTTTCGGGTGCCGCGATCCGCCCATCCCCGGCGAGAGACGCCATGATCGCCACGGCGTGAAAGCCTCCCACCACAGCCACCACTGGGCCGCCTCCCGTAGGGACCTCATCGAGAGCCTGTCCGATGAGGGCAGCCATATGCGCTTCGCGCGCCGCATCGCCGTCGGCGCTGATCCGGTCCTCCGGCGTCGCGGCGCGGAGTGCTGCACAATACGATGCCGTATCGGCCAGGAACCCGGCCCAGTCCGGATCGCGGAGACGGCTTTCGAAGAGGTGGTCCCAGACCTCGTGGCCATCGCGGCAGGCGAGGCGCCGGGCAAGAGACGCGACGAAGTCTCCGGCATCGAACGGCGTCTCATCCTGGAGCGTCACAGGCTTGGCCGTGTCGGCACCGCAAGCCTCTCGCACCATCCGCAGGCCGGAGGGCTGATCGATGAAACCTAGCCTAGCGCCTACGGCCCTTCCTTCCATCAATGCCACGTACTCGGGCGAATGAGCGCAGAATGGGTAGTAGCCGGCGACCCGGGTCTCATCGCCACCCTCATCTCCTCCGATGCCGTCGACGAGCGACGCTATTGCAACGGGAGGTACCGTTTCGGGGTCGAGCAGCGCATCGAGATGGAAATCGAAGTCCACCGGCCCCTCGATCAACACAATGCTTGGCCGCACTGCCCGGATCATCGCACTAACCGCGGCCGCACATGCCGGCGAATGGTGGCGGATCGCCGCCAGATGTAGCCCCGCCACGGCCGTGCCCGCAGCGAGGCCACGCGGAACCGCCAACCGCCCTTTGTCGGACGCACTCAGGCAAGCCATCTCAGATGCGGGAAGCGGCACGGTGGAAGTCGGCCCATGGCCCGCCATCCCGCGCCCGCGCCTTGGCCACATGGTTGACGTAGGCGCGGAATTTGCGTGCATCTTCCGGATCGTCCTTGAAGACGACGCCTCGGATCTGGCGCGCGATCTGGCCCGCATCCACCCTAGCGGCACCCTCCAGATACGCCGCTTCCAGCACAGCCGCGTGAGCAACGTTCACAGCCTCGGCGGTCGACATCACGCTATCCGGACGTGTGACCGTCACGCCATCCGCCGTGCGCCCGACGCGCAGGTCCCGGAAAACCGAGACCAGGACCTCGAGCACCGGCTCAGGCATCTCGGGGCGGATGTCGTGTTCCGCCATGCGCTCGGCTACCTGTCTCGCGACGAGTACGCGCTCAAAAGCTGGGTCGGCAATCGGCTCGACGGTCTCGAAATTGAAGCGCCGTTTCAGAGCCGAGGACATCTCGTTCACCCCCCGGTCGCGGAGGTTTGCCGTCGCTATCACGTTGAAACCCGGCAGTGCCCGCGTTTCGGCGCCGGGGCCGAGTTCGGGGATCGAGACCGTCTTCTCAGAGAGGAGCGATATCATGGCATCCTGCACCTCGGGCGCGCAACGCGTCAGCTCCTCGATCCGCGCAATCTGGCCCGCGCGCATCGCCGATAGGATCGGCGAAGGTACGAGCGCCCTTTCGCTTGGCCCCTCGGCCAGCAGCAGTGCGTAATTCCAGCCATAGCGCAGGTGATCCTCGATGACGCCGGCCGAGCCCTGAACGACCAGCGTGGAGGTGCCCGAGATCGCAGCCGAAAGCATCTCGGAAAGAAGTGATTTAGCGGTCCCGGGCTCGCCCACGAGCATGAGGCCCTGATTGCCCATCAGCGACACGATCGCCCGGTCTACAAGTGGGTCGTCGCCGAAGAACTTCTGGCCGATGCCGAGACCTTCGTCGCCCAGCACGAAACTGCGCACGGCGCGGGGCGAGAGGCGCCAACCCCTGGGCCGCGGCCCGTCATCCGCCTCGGCCAGCGTTGCCAGTTCCACCGCGAACTGCCGCTCGGCCGGGGCGCGCTGCACCGGCTCCTGAGACCGCTCCTTGCACTTCGCCGCGCTCACCATTCGCACTTCTTCCGCCACTCCGCGTCGAAGACCGCATTTGCCGCCATCGCGTGGTAATCGCACCAGGCCTCGGACAACAGGACCGGCGGCACCTCCGACAGGGCGACGGCCGCGACCCGACCGCCGCGCTTCTGACGCTCGAAGGCGAGGGAGACGAGGGCGACCGGGACGTTCTCCTCCGGCAGGGTGTTGCCGGTAAACGCGATCACGCTGTCGAGGCCGATCGAGGGGAAGCTCTTGCGGTATGTGTCAAACCAACCACCGTCGATGGCCTCACCGCGTGCGTAGCCGAGCTTGGTGGCAGCGCCCCGAATGGCGAAGGCGTCGCTGACCCATCCCATGCGGTCCTCGATCGCCTCTCCCGTCATGGCCTTGGGCAGCGATAGCAGCGGCCTGTCGAACTGAGCCATCAAGGGAACGATCTCGTAGTCCTCGAAATGCCGCGCCCAGTCATTTGCCGCCTCGGGATCATCGAGAAGCGCTGCGTGGGCGATCGCGACCCGCATGAACCCGTCCAGCGCAACCGGGCCGTCTGCCGCGTCCGTCAGGTCGCCTTCGGCGGTGGGGCGAAAAGCACCGATCGCATGTCCATCGCCGTGGAGGCCGAGCCAGACCACCCGCTGCGCGAGGCGCCGCATCACTGGATGAGACAGCACGTCGCGCGCCCAGGCCTCCGTCGTCCAGGACCGACCGGCGCAGAGGGCCTCGTAGAGGCGATGCGCCTGAAACTTCGTGATCTGCTTCAATGCCCTCTTCGTATCCGAGAGCGCCTTCTTCGACGCCTTGGTAGCGTCGTCATCGCCGGTTGGCAGCGTCTTCACGGCCTTGCCGTCCGCGTTCTCGAGCGTGACGGAAAGATCGTCGGCCAGACGCGCGGTGTAGATGCGGCCTGCCCTACCCACCGGCAGCGACATGGTGCCGTCGTCCTCGAGCCCGGCGCTCGGCACCGTCCGATCTGCGAGTTCGTCCGCAGTCCAACCACGCGCCTCGGCTATCGCGGCGACCAGACGGCCCGCATGGTCCTGCACGCTTTTCTGACGCAGCCGCGTCGCAGCCGCCACGATCACCTGCAGCGCCGCCGGCTCACCGTTCACGGCCATGACTTCCAGCAGCGACGAAGCCTGCGAAGTGCGCGCACCGTGGTCCGTCAGATAGCGCTGAACCATCACACTGGCAGACCCAGCAGGCACCCGAGCAGCGAGCGCTAGAAGGCCTTTCGTTGCAGCGCCGCTGTTCACATATGCGCTCGCGAACTCACGCCGAAGGAGAGCGCGGTACTCCTCTTCGCTCTCGAAATACCTCTTCATGTGCGACCACCAACGCCGCAGATAGGCCTCGGCCTGTTGGTTCACGGTGGCCTCGTCGGGTCTGACCGTATCGTACGCGATCCAGGCCGTCAGCACCCAGCTCGAAAGCTTCGCAGCGGAATCCCGGTCGAGGCGATCGAGGTAGAGTTCGAAGAGCCGGTTGCCGCCGGGCTCCTTCAACTTGACACCAAGCGCTGCCCACCATCGGACCACATCCGGATCGACGGCCGTTCCATCGGCCCAGGCCAATTGCGGCTGGGCATCGAGATCGAGCCAATCGAGCTTCTCCAACCTGGCCTTCTTGAGCCCCGCCTTGGCCTCGGCCGTCAGCGCTGTCGGCCCGACGAAATCATCAACCGGGCCGCCGAGGCGGGCGAGCGCATCGAGCATCGTCGCCCTGGCGAGGTCGGACTTCTCCTTTTTGAGCCGTGCAACGATGTGGCTTATGGCGCCCACTTCATCGCGCGCGCCGAGCCAGGCGGCCGCCCCCGCGCGCACCGCCTGATGCCCGTCGGAGAGGAGCGTGATCAGCCGGGCCTCAAGATCAGGCAGGTCGGCGAGGAGCGCTCGCGCCTCGGCGCGGCCGCCCTTCGCCTCGCCCACGGCCATCTGCAGGAGCACGCCGACATAGCGCTGCGGTGTCTTCGGCAGCACCGCGAGAGATCGGACGGCGGCCGTACGGCCGAGCCGCTGCACCGGCTGCGCCGAAAGCCCCAGCGCCTCGTCGATCACATCCAGCCGCTCGGCCACATAG
>JBCDFC010000185.1:0-9712 GCA_039178805.1 Pseudomonadota bacterium
GCCATTGCCGTCACTGACCACGATGGTGAAGCCTCCGCCACCGGGACCGAAGGCATCCGCGGCCGCCTCGAAAGCGACCGATCCATCAGCCGTGAGGAAAGCCGTGCCGCCGACTGCATCCGCGACGCCGGTGATCGACAGCAGATCGCCGTCGTCATCAATGCTCTCGGCAAGGAGGGCGGCTGCCGCGAAGACCTGGACGCCCGCGATGGCGTCGAGCCGGACATCCCCTGCATCGGGCGGGGTGTTCTCGGGCTCCGGATCGGGCTCCGGATCGGGGCTGGCGTCGTCCGAGGCGCCATCGTCCCCCACACTCACGGTAACATCCGCCTTGGTGAAGGCACCGAAGCCGTCGGTCACCCAGTACGAGAACTCGTCCGTGCCGGAGAAATCGAGATCCGGATAGTAGATCAGGTCGCCGTGGCCGGGATCGTAGACCTTGCCGCGCTCCGGCTGGATCAGGCCGTCGACCCGGATGGCGTCCCCGTCCGGATCGCTGTCATTCGCTAGCACGTTGATGGTGATCGGCGTCTCGAATGGTGTCTCTACGTCCTCGCCATCAGTCACCGGCGCCCGGTTGCCTTCCTGGAACGCGCCATTGAAGACCGCATCGCGGAAGAGGCCGAAGGGATTGCTGAAGAGCCCGGTGTAGGACGACTCCACCAGATGGCCGAGTTTCACGATCTCGCCGGTCAGGCGGTCCTCGTAATAGGCCTCGGCCACGAACACATGGCGGCCGTCCCGTTCGAAATAGCCATCGGTCTCGAGGATCGTCTTCACGTCCTCATAGTCTAGGCGGTACGTGTCGGTGCCAGCAGCGATTGGAACCGTGCCCAGGCTGTCGGTCTTCGTGCCTTCGAAGATGGCGGAGCGCTCGGGCACCGCCGGGCCGATATAGGTCTGCGCGACATCGATATCGGGTGTCCGCTCCGTAAGTTCCGAGCGATCCAGGATTTCGACGCGGCCGGAGGCAATTTCGTCGCCCTCGAAGACCGATCCGGTGATGCCGATCAGTTCACCGCCCACAACGACGAACTGGTTCTGCGAGGATTGGATGCTCGGATCGGTGAAAACGCCGCTCAGCTCATAAGCGTGCTCGAAGTCCTGAACCCGCGCATCGACGATTACGATGTCCGAGGTGTTCGGCCCCGTCTCGATGCCGATGCCTGCGCTCGTGAAGGGTGGTGGGCTCTGCAGCGCAACCACATCGAAATTCGTGAGCGTGTAGTGCGAGGTGTATTCCAGATGCGCGCCCGTTCGCACTTCCCACGCCGTGAAGTCCTCCATGACCGTACGCAGGTCGTGCCCCTGATTGGGGTTCGCCTTGACCACGATCAGCCCACGCTCCGAGCCGAATGTCTCGTTGCCGTTGAAGTTGTTGATGACCGGGTGGTTCGGGAAGGCGAGGCCGCCGAGGCCAAGCGCTTCGGGTTGGTCGAAGAGGAGGGGGTCGACACCGTTCGAGTCGCCTCGCGTCATCCAAACGAAGCCCGTTCGCGCGCCCGCCGCGACATTGTCGATGGCCTCGACCATCCGCCCCTGGAACCAGAAGCCTGAGCCCGTGCGGCCGAGATCGAAGGACTGGACGTCCTCCGCATCCTTCTCGAGCCGGTTCAGCCCCTCCGTCCCGATCGAGATGTTCTCGGACCAGACCCCGATCTCATCACCCTTCTCCGCGACGAAGCCCGAGCCGAAGACATCGAAGGTGGCGTTCCGGTGCAGAAGTGCGTTCGAGGAGTGATGCGCGATGCCCCAGCCGGGTGCGCCGAAGACAGCGTTGCCCTCCAGGATCGCGGGGTTCTGAGGGTCGTTGGTGCCAAGCTCGTGCAGATGGATCGAGTAGCGGCCCTGCACATTGCTGTCGGGGTTCACCAGATCGAGGCTGCTGGCCGGCACCGAGCGGACGCTCTTGTCCGTGCGGCCAAGCTCCTCGAACGCCACGAACCGAACATCGACATCGTCCGAGCCCATGAACATCACATGCCCACGGTGGTGCACAGCACTATCGGCCCCATCCTCGGAGCTGATGGTGATCGAGCGGGAGTAGTTCGCGACCGATGTCTTCAGATCGTCGCGGGGGGAGGCGTGGTCATAGGCGAGCGCGCGGTCGAGCGTGATCGTGTCGCCATCGATGGCGGCGATCGTCAGCACCTCATGCGTGTCGCCGCGGTAGACGCTTTGACGGATCGTGTTGTCCCAGCCCCAGCCGTCGAACTCGGTACCCGCCAGCACGATGGTGTCGCCGACGCTCCAACCCTCGGGCGTCTCGGCCAGGGTCAGCGTCGTGTCGCCCGCCATCGGATCGACAGCGACTTTCAGATGCGAAAGCTTCTCGGCCCCATGCATCTCGACTTCGCCGAGCGAAATGATCCCACGGCTGAGAAGCTGAGGGTCCCAGGCAACGTTGATATCGCCGTTGTTCGCGATGACGATGTCGATGCTGGTGCCGGGCGCGACCGGGTTCTCGACCGTGCCGGCTTCGAGCCGCCCGCTCGGCATCACCACGATGGTATCGACAACCAGGCGGCTGTCGGCATCCGTCGCAAAGGCGAGCGTGCCTTCGACGCCGATCGTCCCGATCCGGGCATCGCTCTCGCCGGAATAGGTGACGGTGACGCCATCGCGAATGATGACGCGCGCGCCGCTCCCCGGCACCTCACCATTCGCCCAGGTGTCGGGATCGAACCAATCGCCGTCCTCCACCGCCATATGCGTCGCATCGCTGTGCGCGACGAGGTCGAAGGCGGCCATATGCTCGGCATGCGAGCCGCTCAGCATGTCATGCCCGCTGCCCGCCATATGGTCATGGCCAGGCATCGTGCCGTGCCCTGGCATCATATCGTGCTCGGGAATCATGTCTTCATGCTCATGCATCGCGCTGTCCCCCTGCGGTCAGTCTTGTTATCGGGCAGCGCCGCCGTTGGTGGGCCGAGCATTCGAAGCGCTCGGTTTCGCGTGGCGCCGCCTTTGATGATCGAGAGGCAGGCCGCTGACGGAAACCTACAGTCCGGCCCCTCCAAGTGTGGATGTCCTCAAATCGCCTCTGAACAAGAACTCATGCCACTGGCGCAGAACAGATGCGCTGCACACCGATCATCAGCACAGAAACGCAACGATGAGATCAGAGCAGAACGCCCTGCGTGCTTGGCTACGATACGATCCATCATGGCTAGCATCCTTTGCGCGCGCGCAACCACAACCAAGGGTCGAGATTGCCGTTTTGGTCATGTTTAAATGTGCGTGCCTCTATTGCGGCAGCTTATCGCCTTCGGCGTAGCGGCCTGCCGGCGGTGGCGCGGCCTCGATTGAGCCAAGAGACAGTCCTTGCCGTCTTCCCGCGCTTCATGGTCCAGTAGCGAGACTACGCGCGCGGTAGACCGGCATCGGCAGGAACGAGGCGAGCATGATCACGCGCGATACCCAATACTTCCTGCTGCTCAATGTCGGACATTTTCTCGACCACTACTTCATGCTGATCTTCGCGACCGTCGCGGCCCTCGCGCTGAGCGCCGGCTGGGGGATGAGTTATGCGGAGCTTCTGCCCTATGGCGCGCCGGGCTTCGCGGCGTTCGCCCTTTGCGCGCTGCCCATGGGGATCCTCGCCGACCGATGGGGCCGGGATCGGATGATGGTCGTCTTCTTTCTCGGCATCGGTTTTTCCTCGATCCTCACGGGTTTCGCGCAGACGCCCATGCAGATGGGCCTGGGGCTCCTCTCAATCGGTGTCTTTGGTGCGATCTATCATCCGGTCGGGCTCGCCATCGTCACGGCACGATGGAAGAGGACGGGCATGCGGCTCGCGGTGAACGGCATCTGGGGCAATCTCGGCGTCGGCTGCGCGGCGCTCGTAACGGGCGTGATGATCGATTTGGCCGGATGGCGGGCGGCCTTCGTCCTGCCGGGCGTCGTTTCGATCCTCTTCGCCCTGCCGTACCTCTCCGTCTCCCGTGCCATCGAAGCGGAGACCGTGGCGCCCGTCGGTGGGGCCGCGCCGTCGAAGCGCGCCGATTACGGCCCCCGCTGGCGCGTGCTCTTCTGCGTCTATCTGACGGCCACGGTTGGGAGCATCGTGTTCCAGTCGACCACCGTCGCGCTGCCTGAGATCTTCGAGGAACGGCTCGTCGGGTTGGCGGACAGGATCGCCACATCGCTATCTGCACTCAGGATCGAGTCCGCATCCGTGATCGGTCTGCTCGCCTTCATCGTCTTCGCTGCCGCCTCGCTCGCGCAGCTTGTGACGGGCCACATGCTCGACCGCTTCGGTGCGAGGCCGACACTGGCGCTCGTCACCTCCGTGCAGATCGTGGCTCTCCTGCTCATGCCGGGGCTCACCGATCTCGCCGTCTTCGCGGTGGCGCTTGGTGTGATGTTGGGTGTCTTCGGTCAGGTCCCGGTTAACGACTTCCTGATCGGCACGACGGCGTCGAAACAGTCCCGGTCCCGCGCCTTCGGCGCCCGCTACCTGGTCAGCTTCCTCGCCTTCTCGGCCGCGCTTCCATTGATCGCGGTCATTCAGGCCAGCTGGGGGTTCGACGGACTCTTCCACGTGCTGATGATCTGCGCCGCGATCATCCTCATCGGCAGCCGCTTGCTGCTATCCCGGCCATCCCGGGTCGAGAGCGAAGAGAACTCTCCCGTCAGCGGAGCCCCGATCGCGGCGAAGTAGTCGGCTGGATCAGGCGCAGTGCCGGCCGCAAAAGCCCGTCACGCGGCCGGCCGCTCGGGCTGACGGTTGGCGTTTCGCGCCGCGGCAGGGTGCTCAACACCCCAAATGCGCTCAGCGTCTCGCGAGATCAGCCGCTCCTGAAGGCGGTCGAGTTCCTGAAGGGCCCGCGTCTCGTCCCGCGTGCGCGCCATCGCGCGGGCATAAGCCTGTCGGACGGATCTCGGTCGCCATGGCAGCACCGCGCTCGCCAGCCACGCTCTCAGCGCCGCCGGCAGCCGGTCGAACTCCCGCATCGGATCTTCGGCCCGCCATTTCTTCCGCAGGCTCGATTTTCCGCGATTGCCTCGCATCAGAATTCCTCGTCGGGATCGAAAATGGGGTCGATGACCAGGATCAGCCGCGTCTCGCCGGTCCCTTCGATGGGCGGCGATCGGTGCAAGAGCCCCGAGGCTGGCGGGTCGGGCCAAAGTGTTCCGCGCAGGACGATCGGCGCGCCTGTTGGCACGGTGAAGATCCGCTGCGGCTCAGCACCATCGGTCGAGATGCCGTATTGCGTGCCGGTGCCGCGATAGGTGCAGACGAGCCGCGCCGTCACCCGGTCGATGTGGAACTTGCGGCACGAGTTCGTCGTCACCGCGTTGAGCCGAAGGCGCAGGAAGGGGGCAGGGACGAGCTCAATGAACCGCTGTGCGAGGCGATCGATGTCGTCCAGCAGCCACGCGCTGTGTACGCTCTCGGGCAACTGCTGCGCGTCAAAAAGATCTGCGACGCTGCGCCGAAGATCTTCGAGGCGCAGGATCATCCGCGCCTGCGGCAGGGCGTGCGGCTTAAGACCGTCGATCCACGACTGAAACGCAGGGTCAGGCTGGCGCCGCCAGATGGCTGCGGCACAGCCCGGCCGGAGGAGTGCCGTGAGGCCATCCTGGGTATCCGCAACGCCAACGCCTATGGCAGCATCTCGCCTGACCTCGCGGACTATGCCCATAGCGTCGCCCATAGTGCCTCTCGCTTGTCGTTCCGATGCCGGCTTATGCTCTGTAATGGTTATGTTATAACGTTACTATTGCACCAGCTTTCGACGCAAGCGCAGTGCGGGGGCGGCGTTGTCTGAAGGCCGCGCAATCGCCTGGCGCGGTTCCCAGGCGCGAGGAACGAGGCACCATGGCTGAAACGGTCGGTTAGCGCGGCGAGAACGCTGACTAACCCCCGGTCTGCCGAAGCGCCTTAGGCGTTGTCGGCTCGGATCGCTTCGCAGACTGCGTCGGTCACATCGCGCGTGGTGGCCGTCCCACCGACATCGGGGGTGCAGATCCCCTCAGCGCAAACCCGCTCGACCGACCGCATGAGCCTGGCTGCCGCATCCGCCTCACCCAGATGTTCCAGCATCTGGCACGCCGTCCAGAACGTCGCGACGGGGTTGGCGATGCCCTTGCCAGCGATGTTGAAAGCGGAGCCGTGGATCGGCTCGAACATCGAGGGAAACCGACGCTCAGGATCGATATTGGCCGTCGGTGCGATGCCGAGAGACCCCGCAAGGGCACCGGCCAGATCGGACAGGATGTCCGCATGCAGGTTCGTGGCGACGACCGTATCGATCGACTTGGGATCCTTGACCATGCGCACTGTCATCGCGTCGACCAGCATCTTATCCCAGGTCACATTCGGGAACGCCGCTGCCACTTCGGCCGCGATCTCATCCCACATCACCATGCCGAACCGCTGCGCGTTGGACTTCGTGACCACCGTCAGCAGCTTGCGCGGCCGCGACTGCGCGAGGGCGAAGGCGTAACGCATGATTCGGGTGACGCCGGTGCGGGTGAATACAGCCACCTCGGTGCCGACCTCTTCCGGCAGGCCCCGATGCGTGCGGCCGCCATTGCCCGAATACTCACCCTCCGAGTTCTCCCTGACGATGACCCAATCGAGATCGCCGAGCCCCAAATCCTTCAGCGGCGCTGAGATCCCGGGCAGAATCCGGGTCGGCCGGACATTGGCGTATTGGTCGAAGCCCTGACAGATCGGCAGACGCAACCCCCATAGCGTCACGTGATCGGGCACATCCGGTGCGCCCACGGCGCCGAAATAGATAGCATCGAAGGCGCGCAGCCTCTCCAACCCGTCCTTCGGCATCATGGCACCGTGGCGTTTGAAGTGTTCGGAGCCCCAGCCGAACCTCGTCAGCTCGAACGCCACATCGCCCTGGCGCGCCTCCAGCGCCGCCAGCACCTCGGCGCCTGCCTCGATGACCTCGGGCCCGATGCCGTCAGCGGGGATCGCGGCGATTTGGTAGCGGCGCATGGTCGTCTCCCTTTGCGCGCGGGGCGATGCCGGCCCTAGGCACGGCGCGCTGTTCGAGTTCAGGCCTACGGCGCAGGAACGCGACGACCCCCAGAACTAGCACCTGGGCATTATGGACCTGAAACGGCCCCGACGCGCGGTTCTGGTTGCTTAGACCCTGCCTTTCGGCAAGCCAGCACGGCAGATAGGCAAATTGCCGGCATCGCTCGACACGCAGATCCGGCTGCTGCTGCGGATGCTTTCCGCCAGTCTGGATCCCCATCATTCGCGCGCTGGAAACCGCCGATCAAAGGGCTCGTTGGATGCTGAAAGCGGCCGAGAGGGCGGAATCCACCCGCGTAGAGGGGCCGATTGTCCACCGATCCACCCATTTCGGTGAGATATGTCGATTTATCCCCCCGGCCCTCCGTCGCCAGAGTTAACGCCGCTGGCCGAGAGTGCCAGGACCCCTCCCAACGGTCGCGAAGAGAATGTGTGAACGATTGCGGTGCGACCCCGCTCACTTGGGAGGACATGATGAGGACATCCACTATCGCCGCGCTGACGGCCATCGCCCTGGTGTCGAGCGCCTATGCCGACGGCACGCAGGACCGGACCGGCTGGCCCGAGAGCTTTACGGTCGGGACCGCGTCGCAGGGCGGCACCTATTTTGCCTATGGCTCGGGCTGGGCGAACCTCGTTGCTGAGGAGCTTGGCCTTTCGGGTGGCGGCGAGGTCACGGGTGGGCCCATGCAGAACATGGCGCTGGTGCATACTGGCGACGCGGCCTTCGGGATGACGACCATGGGTCCTGCGGCTGAGTCGCTTGCCGGAACCAACCCGATCGCGCCCGGCCTCCAGATGACCAATGCCTGTGCGATGTTCCCGATGTACCAGACGCCGTTCTCGGTGACGGCGCTCAAATCCTCCGGCATCGCATCGATCGCCGATATCCCGGCTGGTGCGAAGATCGGATACGGCCCCGCCGGCTCGACCTCGGACACTTACTTCCCGCGCATGATGGAAGCACTGGGCGTCGACTTCGAACGGCGCAATGGCGGCTGGACCGATCTGGGCGGGCAGCTTCAGGACGGTTTGCTGGACGTGATCGCCTTTGCCGCCGGTGTCCCGGTGCCCGCCGTGAGCCAGCTCGAGGTGCAGACCGATGTGAACATCATCGAGTTCACCGAGGATGAGCAGGCGAAGATCCTTGAAAGCTTCCCAGTGTCGAAATTCGACATCGCGGCCGACACCTACACGACACTCGGAGGCGATGCCCGTTCTGTGTCCATGTGGAACTTCGCCATCGCCAATTGCGACCTACCCGCCAGCTTCGTCGAAGCAGTCGTCGATGTGGTGATGTCGGACAATGCCCGCATGGTGGACATTCACCGTGCCGCACGGTCCACGCTGCCCGAGAACTGGGACAAGAACGGCGTGCTGATGTGGCATCCGGGTGCGGCCAAGTGGTTCAAGGAAAACGCTGGCGCCGACATCCCGGGCGAGATGGTCCACGGCGGCTGACGGGCTGAGCCGGTCGTTCGAGCCGAAGGGCCCGGCTCGCCGGATCTTCCCCGAGCGACTGGTCCAGGGCCCGAAACCTTCGAGCACAAAAGCGCTGATTGCGGACACAAGGCGCATGGCGTCCGCGGGATCGCGATCCCGCGGATCAGCCGGCTGGCCAGGGCATGTCGCCCGCACAGGACGGATGGGTTCATGATGGATGCCAAAGGTGAGGCCGCCAGCGCCGAGCGGGCGCAAGATCAGGTCTTGGCTGAGGGTGTGGACGAGGAGCCGGTCGAAGCGAACCGGCGGCTCTTCTCCGGCACGATGCTGCTCGCGATATCTGCCTGCGCCGCGCTCTACGCAGCGTTCCACATGGCCGCTCTCAACGGTCTCTCGATCCGGGAATGGAGTGGCATCGATTTGCCCTTCCTGCCGCAGTTTCCCATGGAGACGTGGAACTTCAGGATCGTGCATATCGCGGGCGCGCTCGCGCTTGGTTTCCTCATGTTTTCCGGTCGGTCCTTCACCGATGGCGAAGAAGGGAGGCCGCTTCTCGCAAGACTTGCCATGGCGTTCATGGTGCCAGCGCTCGTCTCGCTCGGAACCGCGCTCTTCTTCGCGTCCGAGATCGCCGGTGGTGTCCTGTGGAATGGGATCGATGCGGGCATCAAGTTCAACGAAACCTGGCTATTCGGCATACCGCTGCTGCTGGCGACGGCGGGGGGGATCGTCCTCTCTTGGCTCGACTTGCGGCCGCGCGATCGCCTCTCCCCACCGGACCTGCTGCTCGCGATTTGTGGGGTGGCGGTCGCAGCCTATCTCATCGCGATCTACGGCACGGCGGCGCGGAACTCGGTCGGCACGCCCTTCGTGCCCATCGGCGTTGCATTCGCCGCAACGGCCGGAGCGATGATGATCTTGGAGCTGACGCGCCGGGTGGCGGGGCTCGCGCTGGTCATCATCACGGGCGTCTTCCTGGCCTACACCTTCACCGCGCATCTCTTGCCCGGAATCCTGGCGGTGCAGAAACCTTACACCTGGCAACGCTTCTTCGGCCATGTGTAATCGGACGCAGGCATCCTCGGCCCGACGACGGCGGTGAGCTCCACCTACATCATCCTCTTCATCATCTTCGCGGCGTTCCTTCAGGCCGTGGTGGTCAGGCCCTCGAACAGATCGCGCAGGATGGTCGACGACGGCACCCCGTCGGCCAGGTGCGGATCCAGGGTCTGAGGTTCTTCCGCATTGCCTCGGTGCAACGCC
>JBCDFC010000186.1:0-9676 GCA_039178805.1 Pseudomonadota bacterium
ACCTCGCCCTCGATGCGGCTTCGACCGAGTTCTATGACGCTGAGGCCCAGCTCTACCGTCTGAAGGGCGAGGGGCTCGAACTCGGCTATGGCGATATGGTCGCCTACTTTCAAAAACTGGTCGAGGACTACCCGATTATTTCCATCGAAGACGGCATGGCCGAGGATGATTGGGATGGTTGGGCCCTCCTCACCGAAGTCATCGGCAAGAATTGCCAGCTTGTGGGCGACGACTTGTTCGTCACCAATGTCGAACGGCTTTCGAGCGGCATCAATCTCGCGACCGCCAACTCGATCCTGGTCAAGGTCAACCAGATCGGCACGCTCTCCGAGACGTTGGAGGCCGTGCAGATGGCCCATGCCGCGCGCTACACCGCCGTCATGTCGCACCGCTCGGGCGAGACGGAGGACGCGACCATCGCCGACCTCGCCGTTGCGACGAACTGCGGACAGATCAAGACGGGCTCCCTCGCCCGCTCCGACCGCCTTGCGAAGTACAACCAGCTCCTGCGTATCGAGGAGGAACTGGGCAGCGCGGCGGAGTACGCCGGCAAGACCGTGATGCCGCGCGGAGAGCACTGAAACCACGCGGCGACATGCGTCGTGCACTCCCTGGCGCCGATCCGGCCTGGGACAATGATGCATTGTCGCCGCGCCTTGGCGTCCTGAGACCCGGACCATCCGGAAAAAGCTTGCCCAACTCTTTGGCTCCTCACACAAATCTACCCGTGAGCGTGTAGATTGGGATCGGATGAGCGGGTCTTACTGGAAGCAAGTTGCCGTGCCGGGGTGCTACATCGTGCTCTTGGCCATCGCCGTCACCTTCGCGCACAGCGCTGTGGAGGGTGAACGGGGCCTGCGCGCCCTTGGCGAAGCGAGGGCCGAAATCGCCGCTCTCGAAACAGAACTCGCCGCGGCGCAGACGGAACGAGCCGAGATCGCCAACCTCGTTCGTCGTCTCAGCCCCGATTTTCTAGACCGCGACCTCCTCGACGAACGGGCGCGCCACGTGCTCGGGATGGCGCGGCGCGACGAACTCGTCATACCGCGCTGATCTCGCCATCCTGCCTGGGGCGCCATGCCGCCTCATCATGCCCGGTCGGAGACTTCGCGATCATTGGATCCGCTGAAAACCGGAAAACTCCTAGGTGCTAAACCCTTGCCTGCACGCCGCGACTTCTCCATCCTGCCTTGAAACCAATGCGCCGTCAGAGCGCGCCAGCCCAACCGCCCGCCATGGCGCTCGCGCCACGCATTTCTCCAGGGCGGACCCGACGTACCGGAGGACATCCATGGCCACCAGAACCGCACGCAAGCCGAAGGCGAAGAGCAACAGCCCCTCGCCCGAGGAGATGCGGAAGTACTACGAAGACATGCTGCTGATCCGCCGCTTCGAAGAGAAGGCCGGCCAGCTTTATGGCATGGGTCTCATCGGCGGTTTCTGCCACCTCTATATCGGTCAGGAAGCCGTGGTCGTGGGCCTGCAAAGCCAGGCCAAGGACGGCGATCAGGTCATCACCTCCTATCGTGACCATGGCCATATGCTTGCCGCCGGTATGGACCCGAATGGCGTGATGGCCGAGCTCACGGGCCGCGAGGGGGGTTACTCCAAGGGCAAGGGCGGCTCGATGCACATGTTCTCCAAGGAGAAAGAGTTCTATGGCGGCCACGGTATCGTCGGCGCTCAGGTCCCGCTTGGCGCAGGCCTCGCCTTCGCCAACCGCTACCGGGGCAACGACCATGTGAGCTTCACCTATTTCGGCGACGGCTCGGCGAACCAGGGCCAAGTCTACGAGACCTTCAACATGGCCGCCCTCTGGCATCTGCCCACGATCTTCGTGATCGAGAACAATAAATACGCCATGGGCACCGCACAGCAGCGCTCGACCTCGAGCCATGAGCTTTACAAGCGCGGCGCAGCCTTCGGCATTCCGGGCGAGGAAGTCGATGGCATGGATGTGGTCAAGGTCGCCGAGGCCGGGCGCCGCGCCATCGAGCACTGCCGCGCGGGCAAGGGCCCCTACATCCTCGAATGCATGACCTATCGCTATCGCGGCCACTCCATGTCGGACCCGGCGAAGTACCGCACGCGCGACGAGGTCTCGAAAATGCGCGAAACCCGCGACCCCATCGAGCAGCTCAAGAAGCTGATGATCGACGAGGGCGTGGCGGATGAAGACGCGCTCAAGGACATCGACAAGAAGGTGAAGGCGCGCATCAACGAAAGCGCAAAATTCGCCCAAGAGAGCCCCGAGCCCGCGCTCGAGGAACTCTGGACCGACATATACGCCTGACTGCTCTGGGAGGAGCCGCCGCATGACCATCGAAGTGCTGATGTCGGCGCTTTCCCCCACCATGGAGGAAGGCAAGCTGGCGAAATGGAACGTCAAGGAGGGTGACAGCGTCGCCTCCGGTGACGTCATCGCCGAGATCGAGACCGACAAGGCCACCATGGAGGTGGAAGCGGTCGACGAGGGAACGATCGGTAAGATCCTGGTGCCCGAGGGCACGGATGCGGTGAAGGTGAACACCCCGATCGCCGTTCTGTTGGAGGAAGGCGAGGACGAGAGCGCGATCGGCGCCGCCGGAGCGAACGGCGCTGCAGCCCCCGCGGTGGACGCGGCACCGGCGCCCACGCCCGCGGAAGCCCCCGCCGAAACCCCGACCGCGGCCCCCGTGCCTGCCGCCCCCGCGCCTGTCGCCAACGTCGTCGAACCCGACTGGCCCGAGGGCACGGAGACCGCGCAGCAGACGGTGCGCGTCGCCCTCCGCGACGCCATGGCCGAGGAAATGCGCCGCGACCCGGACGTCTTCGTCATGGGCGAGGAGGTTGCCGAATACCAAGGCGCCTACAAGATCACCGAAGGCTTGCTACAGGAGTTCGGCGACAAGCGCGTCATCGACACCCCGATTACCGAGCATGGCTTTGCCGGCATCGGTGTGGGTGCCGCCTTCGCTGGCCTCAAACCCGTCGTCGAGTTCATGACTTTCAACTTCGCCATGCAGGCGATCGATCACATCATCAACTCGGCGGCGAAGACGCTCTACATGTCCGGCGGGCAGATGGGCTGTCCCATCGTCTTCCGCGGCCCGAACGGTGCGGCGGCCCGCGTTGGCGCCCAGCACAGCCAGGACTACGCCGCCTGGTACAGCAGCATCCCCGGCCTCAAGGTCGTGCAGCCCTACACGGCGGCGGACTACAAGGGCCTCCTCAAATCCGCCATCCGCGACCCGAACCCAGTGATCTTCCTCGAAAACGAGATCATGTACGGGCGCAGCTTCGACGTGCCGATGCTGGATGATTTCTCCGTACCGCTCGGCAAGGCGCGGATCGCGCGCGAGGGCACGGATCTCACCATCGTAAGCTTCGGCATCGGTATGGGTTATGCGATGGAGGCGGCCGAAGCGCTCGCGGGCGACGGGATCGATGCCGAGGTGATCGATTTGCGCACCCTCCGCCCCATGGACCGCGAGACCGTGATCCGTTCGGTGCAGAAGACCAACCGCTGCATCACCGTCGAGGAAGGCTTCCCGGTCTGCTCCATTGGCAACCACATCTCGGCCGTGCTGATGGCCGAGGCCTTCGACTGGCTCGACGCGCCCGTCCTCAACCTCACGGGCAAGGATGTGCCGATGCCCTATGCGGCGAACCTCGAAAAGCTCGCCCTCGTCACCACGGCCGAAGTCGTCGAGGCGGCCAAGGCCGTCTGCTACCGCTGAGGAGAGCCGCGCCATGCCAATCAATATCCTAATGCCCGCGCTCTCTCCGACGATGGAAGAGGGCAAGCTCGCCAAGTGGAACGTGAAAGAGGGCGACAGCGTCGAAAGCGGCGACGTGATCGCCGAGATCGAGACCGACAAGGCCACTATGGAGGTGGAAGCCGTCGACGAAGGGACCGTTGGTAAGATCGTGATCCCCGAGGGCACCGACGCCGTGAAGGTGAACGAGATCATCGCCATCCTGCTCGAGGAAGGCGAGGATGCGAGCGCCCTTGCAGCTGGCGCCCCCGCCCCCGCCGCCGCGGCTCCAGCCGAGGCGCCCGCTCCCGCGAGCAATGGTGCCGCAGCCCCCGCGGCGGAGGCCCCGGCTGCACCTTCGGCCGCGCCCTCGGCGCCTCAGGTCAATGGCCAGCGCGTCTTCGCCTCGCCCCTTGCCCGCCGCATCGCCAAGGACAAGGGCCTCGACCTCGCCCAGATCAAGGGTTCGGGCCCCCATGGCCGCATCGTGAAGGCGGATGTGGAGAACGCGACCGCCGCGCCGAAAGACGCGGCCGCAGACGCGCCCAAGGCAGCAGCGGCACCCGCCGCAGCACCGCCCGCAGGCCCTTCGGCGGATGCGGTGGCGAAGATGTATGCGGATCGTCAGTACCGCGAGGTGCCGCTCGACGGCATGCGCAAGACGATCGCTGCCCGCCTCACCGAGGCGAAGCAGACGATCCCGCATTTCTATCTCCGCCGCGATATCGAGCTCGACGCGCTCCTGAAGCTTCGCGCTGAGATGAACGCAAAGGGCGAGAAACGGGGCATCAAGCTCTCGGTCAACGACTACATCATCAAGGCCTCGGCCCTAGCGCTACAGTCCGTGCCCGCCTGCAACGCGGTCTGGGCCGGCGACCGGGTGCTGGAGTTCGATGCCTCGGATGTGGCGGTGGCCGTCGCCATCGAGGGCGGGCTCTTCACGCCGGTCATCCGCGACGCGGACACGAAATCGCTCTCCGCGATCTCTGCCGAAATGAAGGACCTCGCCACCCGCGCCCGCGAGCGTAAGCTTGCCCCCACCGAGTATCAGGGCGGCAGCTTCGCCATCTCGAACCTCGGCATGTTCGGCATCGACAACTTCGACGCGGTCATCAACCCGCCCCATGGCTCGATCCTGGCGGTGGGTGCGGGCGTGAAGAAGCCGGTTGTCAAGGACGGGGCCGTCGCGACGGCCACCGTGATGTCGGTCACGCTATCGGTCGATCACCGGGTGATCGACGGCGCGCTCGGCGCCCAGTTCCTCGAGGCTATGGTCAGCTATCTCGAGGATCCGATGGCGATGCTCATGTAGTGGAGTTCGGGGCCCGGACGCTTGGCGCCGGGCCCGACCCCCTCACTCGGCGTCGCGCCGCGGCCCTCGACCGTTTCTTTCCCGGCGCGGCCGCGCATCCTCAAGGCTCAGCGCACCGTCGCGGTTGCGGTCGCGAATAGCGACCATGTTCGCCGTGCGGTGCTGAAACTCCTCGGCCGTGACGATGCCGTCACCGTCGCGGTCATGATCCTGGAACTGCCGCACCAGTCGCTCGCGCATGGCATCGAGCCAGAGCGCTTCGTACTCCTCGAGGCTGAGCGCACCGTCGCTGTTCGTATCGAACGTCGTCAGCCGCTCGGACCGCACCCCGTCGATCTCATCCTGCGTGATCCGGCCATCGCCGTCGCTGTCGAAGGTCTCGGCCAGCCGGAAGAAGCCGCGAACGCGCCGCCGGTCGCCCCGAGGGCCGCGCTTAAAGGCGGCGTGTGCGCCGCGCAGGCCGCCATCGCCGACCGCTGCGTAACGCTGACCGTCCTGGGCTGCCGCACCTGGCACAAGCACAGCCGTACCTAGGCCGAGCGCCGCCACGGCGGCGCCGGCAAGTAGCAAAGTTCTCATGATGTACTCCGATTTGGGTTGTACCGCTCAATACGCGGCACATTGGACAATCCGTCGCAGATTTTGGCCTGCGAAGTCGGTTTTTCTCCGATCTTGCAGGAGCGGTGCTTCCAGCTTGTCCGATATCATTCACTCAGAAGATGGCGCTGGATACCTCCAAGCCACGTCCCCGAACTGATCCACTATTCGGTCACGCCAGACGACAGTCCGCAAGACGCGCGAACCTTTTAACAAGGATCAGCCTTCTAGAAGTGCCATCAAGACAGCGGTAAGTATTGTGAGCGGTATCAGCCGCTCAACACCGCTTCTGCTGCGCGGATCGCGTCATCTGTACGGCTCGCATCGGGCCCGCCCCCTTGCGCCAAATCGGGGCGGCCGCCGCCACCGATACCGCCCACGGCCGTGACCGCGGCCTTGACGATATCGATGGCCGAGACGCGGCCCGTCAGATCCTGCGTCACACCCGCGGCGATGCTCGCCTTGCCGTCGGCCTCGGCCACCAGCAACACCACGCCGGTGCCAAGCCGTTTCTTATGCTCATCCACAAGCCCGCGCAGATCCTTGGGGTTCACGCCCGAAAGGCTCTGCGCGAGGAACGGGATCCCGGCGATCTCGCGGCTCTCGGGCCCCGCGCCACCACCGCCGCCAAGTGCTACTTCCTTGCGGAGTGCGGCGATCTCCTGCTCCATCTGCCGACGTTCGGCCAGGAGCGTCGCGACCCGGTCCGGCGCCTCGACCGCGCGCACGCGGAGCGCCGAGGCCACTGCCTCAAGCGCGCGGTCCCGTTCCGACAGCCAGTCGAGCGCCGCGGCCCCCGTCAGCGCCTCGACCCGGCGAATCCCCGCCGAGGACGCCCCCTCACCCACGATCTTGAAGACGCCGATCTCACCCGTCCGCCCCACATGCGTGCCACCGCAAAGCTCAAGGCTGTAGGTGAGCCCCGCCGGCCCCGCCTCGCCGCCCATATGATGCGAGTCGCGACGGCCCATGGAGACGACGCGGACCTCCTCGCCATACTTCTCGCCGAAAAGCGCGCGGGCCCCCTCAGTGACGGCATCGTCGGGCGTCATCAGCCGGGTCGTCACGGCCGCGTCCTGGCGGATGAGATCGTTCACCTCCGCCTCGACGCCCGCCAGCTCCTGCGCCGTCATCGCCTCGCCATGCTGGAAGTCGAAGCGCAACCGGTCGGGGGCCACAAGGCTGCCGCGCTGCGCGACATGATCGCCGAGCGCCCCGCGGAGCGCCTCATGCATCAAATGCGTCGCCGAATGGTTCGCGCGGATCGCCGCGCGCCGGGCGCCATCGACGATGAGGCGCACGGGCTCGCCCGCCGCGAGCCTGCCCTCCTCGATGGTTGCGAGATGGACGAAGACATCGCCCGCCTTCTTCTTCACATCGCTCACGCGGGCGCGGCCCGTAGCACTCTCGATCAAGCCGGTATCACCGACCTGGCCGCCGCTTTCGCCGTAGAAGGGCGACTGGTTCAGGACGAGGGCGACCTCGCTGCCCGCGCTCGCCTCCGCCACCTCAACGCCGCCCGAGACGATGGCGTGGACCACGCCCTCGGCCGTCTCAGTGTCGTAGCCCAGGAACTCGGTCGGCCCGTGGGTCTCGCGGATGGTGAAGAAGACGCCCTCCTCCGCCGCCTCGCCCGAGCCTGCCCAGGCCGCGCGGGCCTGGCGCTTCTGCTCGGCCATGGCGCGATCGAAGCCGTCGGTATCGACCGCCCGACCCCGTTCGCGGAGCGCATCCTGCGTGAGATCCAGCGGAAAGCCGTAGGTGTCGTAGAGCTTGAACGCCGTCTCCCCGGGCAGCGCGGCCCCCTCGGCGAGCCCCGACAGCTCCTCCTCCAACAGCCCGAGACCGCGGTCGAGCGTGCGGCGAAAGCGCAGCTCCTCCCGCTCAAGCGTGTCGGCGATCAGGTCCTTCGCCTGGCCGAGTTCCGGGAACGCCTGACCCATCTGGCGCACAAGCTCCGGCACCAGGCGATGCATCAACGGCTCCTCGGCGCCCAGCAGATGCGCATGGCGCATCGCCCGGCGCATGATCCGGCGGAGCACATAACCCCGCCCCTCGTTCGAGGGCATCACCCCATCGGCGATCAGGAACGAGGTCGAGCGCAGATGGTCCGCGATCACCCGGTGATGGGTCTTGCCGGGCCCGTCCGGCTCGGTCGCGCTTGCATGGGCCGAAGCCTCGATCAGCGCGCGGGTGAGGTCGACATCATAGACATCCGTCTTGCCCTGCAGGACCGAGGAGATGCGCTCGAGCCCCATGCCCGTATCGATGCTAGGGCGCGGCAGCGGCTCGCGCGGACGGTCCTCGAACTGCTCGAACTGCATGAAGACGAGGTTGTAGATCTCGACATAGCGGTCCCCGTCCTCCTCGGGCGTGCCCGGCAGGCCGCCCCAGACATGGTCGCCATAGTCGTAGAAGATCTCGGTGCTGGGCCCACACGGGCCGACCGGCCCCATGGTCCAGAAATTGTCGTCGGTCGCGATGCGGATGATGCGGTCGTCGCCGAGGCCCGCATACTTCTTCCAAATCGACACGGCCTCCTCGTCGTCATGGTAGACCGTGACGTAGAGGCGGTCCTTTGCCAGACCGAACTCCTTCGTCACCAGATCCCAGGCGAGCGGGATCGCGGTTTCCTTGAAATAGTCGCCGAAGGAGAAGTTCCCCAGCATCTCGAAAAACGTGTGGTGGCGCGCGGTGTAGCCGACATTGTCGAGATCGTTGTGCTTGCCGCCCGCGCGCACGCATTTCTGGCTGGTGACCGCGCGCGTGTAGTCCCGGTGCTCGAGCCCCGTGAAGAGGTTCTTGAACTGGACCATGCCGGCCGCCGTGAACATCAGCGTCGGATCGTTCTTCGGCACAAGGTTCGAGGAGGCCACATGCGTGTGGTCCGCCCGCACGTAGTAATCGATGAATTGCGAGCGGATCTCGTTCAAACTGGGCATGGGTCTCATCCGGTCCAATGCGCGCAAGGGCCACGCGACGTTCGGGCCGGATGTATCGGCCGGCTTACCCGGTGTCTAGCGAGCGGCGGTTCCAGTCTTCCAGGGACGTGAGATCGCCATGTCCGAAGGGAACGGTACCACATTGTCTGCCTCGGCGCCCACGGGGGGCAATGCGGGCACGAGGAGCAATGGGGGCACGGGGGGCACTGGGGAAACGGCCGGTCGAGAGCCAGGGCGATGCTCCGTCCCGCAAACATAGGGCACGATTTCGTCGCGGCTGATGCCGAGATCGCGGAGCCGGGCGGCGTTGAAGCTCTCCAGGAGTTCGATCGCGCGCTGTTGCTCCCGCGCCTTCGCAATCCGCTGACAGAGCCGGGTGATCCAGGTCATCGCTTTGTCTCCTATACAACTAGACAACATCTAGATGCGAAGAGGCAGCTGATGGAAGGGCCTGGACCGCCCTAAGCAGCACTGAGGCGTTCAAGAATTGTTTCAGCCGAGCGATCCTGGTGGCGCGTGCGCCGCAGTCGCTTCGGCGTTACGAGACCGACACTCGATCCAAAGACCGACCGCGATGCAATGCGCCGCGATCGGTCATGGTGCGTGTTACTGGCGAAGCCTCAAGCCTGAAACCTCAGGCCTCCAGCACATCGGCCTCGTCATCCGCTCCGGGCGAGGCGTCGAAATCGAGGCCATGGGCCGCGCGGATCTTGTCCTCGATATCGAAGGCGATATCCGGGTTCTCCTGCAGGAAGGTGCGCGTGTTCTCCCGCCCCTGCCCGATCCGCTGATCGCCATAGGAGTACCAGGCGCCCGATTTCTCCACGACGCCGGCCTTCACGCCGAGATCGATCAGCTCGCCGGTCTTGGAGATCCCAGCGCCATAGAGGATGTCGAACTCAACCTGCTTGAAGGGCGGTGCAACCTTGTTCTTCACCACCTTCACGCGGGTCTGATTGCCGATCACCTCGTCACGGTCCTTGATCGCGCCGATGCGCCGGATGTCGAGCCGCACCGACGAGTAGAACTTGAGCGCATTGCCGCCCGTCGTCGTCTCGGGCGAGCCGAACATCACGCCGATCTTCATG
>JBCDFC010000187.1:0-9640 GCA_039178805.1 Pseudomonadota bacterium
GCCCTCGCTGCTGACGTCGTCCGTCGTCTCGAGGTCGATCACCGCGGTCTGGTTCTCCGCCACGCTCGGCGTCGCCGAGCTCGTGATCGTCGGTGCCCCGTTCGGCGCACTGATCTCCAGGTCTTCGACCGCCACGAGGCGGTTTTGTCCGGCGAAGTAGAGGAACTCGATGTCTCGCAGCGTGTCCGTTCCGATATTGCGCGTCGAGCTCGACACCACGAGGTCGCCGTCGGTGTTCCTTGTAAACAAATACTGGTCTTCCCGGCCGAAGTACTCGACCACGTCAGCGGTCACGCCGTAGCTCTGGCCGCCCTGCTTGTCGGCGAACGTCGTCACCCGGTCGTCGCGGCCAACCTCACTGCCGCCGTCGAAGACGTTGTCGGCCGCGTTGCCGATGAAGCGGTCGTTGCGGTGGGTACCGATGACGTTCTCGATCCCCGACAGCGCGTCCGTCCAGCTCAGCGCGTTGTTGGTCGAGGAATGCAGCGCGAAAGCGCCCGACGCGCTCGCGTTCGCACGGAGATCGACGTCGAGACCCGCGATCGTGCCGGACACACGTTTGATGACCAAGTTGCCGTAGTCGGCGGTATCGACGCCCGCCCCGCCGGCAAGCGTGTCGTCACCGATGCCGCCGTCGAGGGTGTCGTTGCCCTTATTGCCGCGCAGGTTGTCGTTGCCCTTATTGCCGCGCAGGTTGTCGTTGCCCCCGAAGCCGCGAAGCTCATCGTCGCCGCCCTTGCCGGCGATCACGTCCGCATCGTCGGTTCCAATGAGTGTGTCGTTGCCGCGCGTGCCGTCGATGACTGCCATCAGTGTTGCCCCTCGATCGATCAGTCGGGAGGTGTTCGGCCGCTCGCCCTGTCCGCGACAGGTCTAAGGTTGCGGTGGACGCTGTCGCGAACCCGACCAGGGGTGTCGTCGGACAGGTGTCTCGAGTGCGCAGGATCAGCGCCCGCAGTCTTCAAGAAGCCGACACCGTGCCCCTCCCATTTATAGGAATCGATACGTTCATCGCTTCGGTGTGTCATCGGATGAGCGTCCCAAATTTCGGACGAGCGTCCCATGAGCACCTAAAGGGTGCCGCCGCAAAGGTGGTGGAGGTTGGGTTGGCGTAGCCTCCACGCATTGACCCACACCTAACGGCGGTTCCCGCTACCGTGGAAACCACCCCATGGATGAAATTACGACGACACTGATGCCCTCGCCACTTCTCGGTTCGCGGTGGAGCGCCCCCTTGGAAGAAGAGATGCGCGGCCGGGTTCGCACCTTCATTCACGAAACTCTTGAAGATGAACTGTCGAGCGCGCTCAGACCGGGGCGCTGCGAGCGCGCCGACGATGCCGGGCTCGGCAGTTGATCGGCACGTTCGAGGCCGAGTCGGTAAGCGTTCCCAGGGCGCGGCTCGTGCGCGAAGATGGTGGCACCGCGGATTGGTGCTCGAAGGCACTGCGCCGGTATCAGCGCCTGAAGAAGCAAGGCGAGGGCCTGATCGCCGGCGCCTATCTCGCCGGAACCGACACACGCCGGGTTCGCCGTACTCTGGCGGCGCTGTTCGCTGGTGCCGTGGGCAGAGAGCTGATCAGTTGCACCTGGCGGAAGGTCCGTACCGATTGGGAGAGCTGAGACAACCGCAACCTGCACGACGGGGACATCGTTCGCCTGGTCCTGAATGGCACGGTGGTCCGGGCGAAGATCGATCACAAGGCTATGTCTGTGCTGGTGGCAATCGGTGGGCGCCGAGACGGCTAGAAGGCGCTGATGGCGCTGAAGATCATAAGCGGTGGGAGCACCTCCGCCTGGACCGCCTTCCTCAACGACATGACGCGGCGCGGCCTGAATGGGCCGGAGTTCATCAACGTCGATTGAGCATCCAGGCTCGAGGCGGCGCTGGCAGCGCTCTGGCCTCATGTCCCGGTCCAGCGCCGCATCGAAACGCCGACCGCTCTGCCAGACGGTCATCGTCCGATGTTTCACGTTCGACGTCACGGCGCCTCGGGCGCCTCAGGGCCGCGAGTGGGCTAGCATGGTCATGCCCGTTCCGCGCGGCCGGCCAGCGGCCCGGACGGTTTGCTTGATGGGCATTACCGAGATGGGGCTGTTGCCCCTGTCCGAAAACGCCTCCTTCCGCTCAGGGTGGGGGATGCCGGTCGATATCCCTGACCCGGTGCTGTCCAGCGGGTACGGCCGCCGAACGGGCGGACCGCCGGGTGAGACCAAGACCCATCAAGCCATCGAAATTGCCGTTGCCCGAGGGCCCGGCCGAATTCCGGGCACCAATGTTGTTCTGGGCATTGCTCGCTTCCGGCCAAATCCTCATTCGCAAGGTCGACGGCTGGGAAACGCTTGCCGAGCCACGCTCAGCCACAACCATTGATCTGGCCGCACCATTCCATGACACTCGCCACGCCGGAGATCGCCAACCGCGAATTCCCGCCACTTCCGAGACGGCACCATCAAAAGACCCGTTCATGTAAATCACGAGCTTTGTCGGGCTCCGAAGGAAACGGGCAGCAAATGCCGAAGGAGTATTGGCGAAGCGGTTCGGATCGTGCTCAGGAACCACGCAAAGAACGTATTGCTTCCAAATCGAGAAGCCACGGAGGCGCCCAATGGCTGAACTCGGTGGTAAGGTTCATCTAAATGGGCTGCATTGGAAACGTTCGCTACGGGCGGCCAGCGCATCGCAGGCGTTGTCAGACGTTGCGGCGCGCCGGCGTGTAGCTCGGATCAGATCGCATCCGCGCCGACGCAATCCGCGCGAGAAAGCCGACCGACGAACCGCGCCGGTGGGCTGGATCCTGCGACACCTCAGGTGCTCGGACGCCCGTGGCTGGTACAGAAGTCGGGTAAAAGCGCCCCAGCACATCGCTGGGTGACACGCCGAACCTCGCTTTGAACTGGCGGCCGAATAGACTATAGTCGTGGTACCCGAACCGCTCAGCAATCTCCTGAACGCGCCCGACCGTTGGCCGGGACACTGACAACTCAGTCATCGCCGCTGTCAGGCGACGTTCTTTGATGAAGTTCATCACGCCGCCCTTCTTTTTCATGATCCGGTACACGGTGCTGCGCGACAGATTGAGATCACGGCAGATCGTCCGAATACTGAGTGTCTCGTCCATCAGGCGCCGCTCGACATAAATTTCTACAGAACTGGCGGCAGCATCACGTGCGAGTGCTGTCTCAGGAACGTCAAGGGGCGTTGTGAATAGTGATCGTTTGATCAACGCTGCAACGCCATCTGACATGCGCGCTGCATCGGTGAGCGACATGGAAGACGCTCGAGAGAACACGGCGTCGACCGCCGCCGTGACCAACGTCCCGAGAGGTGCCTTCGTTTCAAAACTGCCAAGACGGGGCCGCGTTTCACCGTCGAGACCAAGGAGCCGATGCGGGATGAACACGGTTTTTCCGGGGATTCTCGTTTCTTGAAGCATGTCAAACGGCATCGCGATGTTGATGGCATGAAACTGCCCACTCCCAAGGATCGCCCGGTCATCGCCGCTTTCGAAGCGTGTCTCGCCCCCGTGTTGGTATCGAAGGATAACGTATCTCTCGTCCAAGCGATCGATATGACGCGAGTGACGTTTGACCCGTAGAGGGCCATGATCATAGGTGCAGAATATGAGTGAGCCGATCTCCCAATACGTGCATGACCAGTTGCTATTCGGGTAGCCATTACTTGGCAGGCTCGGCTCGATTAAGCCCTGGATCGCGGCGGCATAAGCATCGAAGCGCTCGTGCGATGGAAGATGTGACGTATCGATGTGCAGTTTCGGAATTGCGGCGCGGCTCATGCCAATCCCTCAAAATACAGCCAAAACGCTATGTCCTAGCTAGCAAATTCGTCGTGATCTTTCGCCAGAGGCCATCGAGCTAGCTCAGCAACTGACGTGTCGCTAGTTCGTCGCCTGCTGCAACGCTAAACGAGCCCCTCAGCCGTGCCAACCCGCATTGTGCACCAAGGCTGGCGATCCTAGCCCAAGCCGTTGACCTTGCGTAAAGTTTCGGTTGTCTAGATCGGAAACTTCGGATCGGAAGAACCATACCCCCCACTGCCGAGGCTATGTCGCCTTTGGCGGGCCTGTAACCTTTGAACGGTAAGACGCCGACGGCCCGTTTTGACGGCGGCTCGCTGTCTTCGGACTCGGGCCTGCTGGCACTTCGCGAGGTGAAGCGGCGGCTGGGCATGGCTGGCAGGCTGGCGGCTTGCATCGACGACCCCGCGATCACGCCCGCACGCTGCACAGCATGCAGGAGATCCTGCGCTTCCGGATGCTGATGATCGGCGGCTGGCGACGAGGATGGCATCGACGCCAACGCCCTGCGCGCCGACCCGGTGGTTAAGTTGGCGCTGGAGCGCGCGCCCGGCGCGCGTGATCTGTGCTCGCAGTCGACCATCAGGCGGCTCAGCGTCGCAGCATCCTCGCTCACCCGCCAGCTCGACGCGCTCGAGCGCGACCTCGGTGCGCGCCTCGTCAACCGTTCGACGCGAAGGATTTCGCTGACCGACGCCGGCGCACGCTACCTCGACGACGCACGGCGGATCCTTGACGCGCTGGAGGAAGCGGATCGCGGCGTGCGCGAGAGCGACGGACCGCTGCGCGGCACCCTGCGGGTTAGCCTTCCGGTCGCCTTCGCAAGGCTCCACGTCGCGCCGATGCTACCGGGCTTCCTAAGGCGCTACCCGGAGCTCAACGTCGATGTGCGTGTCTCCGACGGCTTGGTCGACCTCGTCGAAGAGCGCATCGACGTTGCGATCAGGCTCGGCGCGCTCCCATCGTCGAGCCTCATCGCACGCAAGCTTGCACCGCACCGCCGCTGCCTGTGCGCGAGCCCGGACTATCTCGGCGAGCACGGCGCACCCACCATGCCGAAAGACCTCAAGACCCACCGCTGCCTCATCTTCGACGACGGCGCTGAGACCGCCGAGTGGCACTTCGACGCGCAGGACCAGACCGAACGTATCACGGTTACCGGGCCCATCCGCGCGAACGGTTCGGACGTTCTGCGTGAGGCGGCGATCGGCGGTTCGGGGCTCATCGTGATGCCCACGTGGCTTGTGGGACCGGACGTCGTCGCCGGCCGCCTGAGACCGGCCCTCACAGACTACGAGGTCCACTTCGGAACCCCAGAAGGCGCGATCTCCGCGGTCACCCTGCCTGCGCGCCGCGGCGCGAAGGCCGTCCGCGCGTTCGTCGACGCCCTCGCCACCCACATCGGCTCGCCGCCGTCTTGGGACAGAGCCCTGCTGTGACCGTGTCGTAGACACCGCGCGTGACGCCCCGCAGTAGCGTGCGGATGGGCGCGGGCGTTCTAGCCGGATAGCGTCTGTCATTCACGCTCGATCTAGCGGTATCATTTTGAGGTTCGATACACGGTCAATTCAGTAGTATTCGTAATTGGGAACTGGATCTGTCACGCTGTGCGCAGCGCAAATTCCGCTTTCTCGCCTCCGGCCATCGACCTAGTTCCACCGCCAAGCCAGGTATTGGCGGATCAGGGATGGTCGACCACTGTGTCGATTGATCGATGCCAGCTCGCCATGGAGGCGAACTGGCCTGCCTGCTGGGCGTTGATCAAGCCGCCTTCGCGTGTCCGGTAGCCCGAAGGGCTTCAACCAGCAGGCTGGACACGGCCGCAACTGAGGCCGGGTTTTGTCCGGTTACGAGGCGACCGTCACGAACGGCATGCGGCTGAAAGTTGTCAGCACCCTCGAACAGCGCGCCTTTCTCGCGCAAGGCACTCTCGAGCAGGTAGGGCATTGCGTGGGTGAGGCCGACGGCTTCTTCCTCAGCGTCTGTGAACGCGTTTACGCGGCGCTCTTTGACGATGGGTTCACCCGAGGCGTCTACCGCCTCGACAAGGCCGGCCGGTCCATGACACACCGCGCCTACGACCGCGCCGTTGTCCCACGCCGTGCCGATCACATCGGCGAGCGCTTGTGACTGGCGAAAGTCCCACATCGTACCGTGCCCACCCGGCAAGAAGATTGCCGAATAGCGGGATGGATCGACCGCGGCGATGGGCATCGACGCGGCGAGCGCCTCCATAGAATGGGCGTCGTCGAGGAAGCGCTGAACGAAGTCTTTATGGCTTCCGTCATCGCCAAGCGATGCCGGGTCGATGGGGGGCTTACCGCCCGCGATGGAAGCGAATTCCACACCGAGACCGAAATCGCGCATCGCCCAGTAAGGGCCGGCCATCTCGTCAATGTAAAAGCCTGTCGCTCGGCCTGCATGCTCACCGGCTGATGCCGGGAATGCTGAGATCGAGGTGAGGACGATGAGTGCGTTCATGGGTTTGTCCTTCCGAGCGTTGTGGAGCATATCGGCGCTCGCGGTGCGGAGTGTCGCGGTCGAGGCGAGGGTAGCGCCGGCGATACCTGCAAGGGCGGTTCGTCGGGAGAGGGTCATGGCAATCTCCGTGGCTGTCACTCCCACCAACTGACCCTGCCAGAGCCATTGCAGTAGCGATTAAAACGTTCATCAGCTATCGTAATTCCGATGGCTTACATCGGGACCCTTGGCGATGAACCTGCATCACCTTCGCACCTTCATGGGTGTCTATCGGGCGTCATCGATCTCAAAGGCCGCAACCACACTCGGGATAGCGCAGCCGGCGGCCTCCGCCCAACTGCGCAGTTTGGAGCAAGAGCTCGGCAAGCCGCTCTTCACGCGTCATGCGCGCGGTGTGCGACCGACTGCGGTTGCGGATGAGCTGGCCCGCGCGATCGGCAGCCGCCTTGATGGCGCCGAAGCTGCGTTTGAGCGCCTGCGCTCAAGATCGGACTCGCTCACCGGTACGATCCATCTGGCGGGGCCGGCAGAGTTCATGGGCAGCCGGATGCCGGCAGTTTTGACGTCACTCGCAAAAGCTGGGATCGACGTCCGCGTACGGCTCGGCGGTCGCGACGCAATCTATGGCTGGCTTGCGGCGGGCGAGACCGACATCGCCATCACCGCCAGTGAACCGGACAATGCTGCGCTTGGCCACGAGGTTGTCGCCACTGAGCGGTTGTTGCTTGTGGCCGCGCCCCGGCTCGATCTGAGCGGTCCGCCCGCGACCGATTGGCCATGGCTTGCCTATGACGAGACGTTGCCTCTCATCCGCAATGTTCTCAACGCGTTCGATCCGAACCTTGCGAACGGTGCACGGGCACGCATTGTCGTCCCATCGCTCACGATCCTGCGCGAGCTCGCCACCAAAGGCTCCGGGGTGACGGTGCTGCCCGACTATCTTTGCGAAGGATGCCTTGGATCCGGACGCCTAGTCCGCATTGAAACCGGCTTACCGGCACCGACCAACGCGCTTCACCTTGTCTGGCGGAAGAGCGCACTGAGGCATCCACGTATCGTTTTCGCCCGTGACCGGATTGGGCATGACTTGCGTGTCTGACCCCTGGGAGAAGCGGGATCAGAACCAAGTGTGCGCGGGTCGTGGCGCTAGGAATGCCTGGGCTCGCCTGTGCAAATCGGCGGAAGGTCAGCTTTCCAAGATCTGCGCAACTCCGACCCGTGCAGCAAGTGTCGGCGCATCGCGCACAGCCAGGCCGAAGCGTCAGCTGAGTTCTCGCATGGCTTTGGCGCAGCAAGCCGTCGCAACTCAGTCAGCTGCTCAGTCCAGCTCGCCGGGAACAGTTTGGCGAAGACCGGGATGTGGATGGTAGCTGGTATTATCCCATCGAGCGCCTGCTCGACGAACGAAGGCGCTATCGGCGTCAGGCGCGATGCCCGGCTAACGTAGGATGAGTTTAACCGCACCGCCTTAGGAGTAGCTCGCCATCGCGGTGCGCGACGGCAAGCTTGGCGGGAAGCGTTGCTGACAGTGCTCAGCGCGGAACTCTCGCGAGATAGTGGACGCCGCGCGGCATCGGGATCGGCTCGCCGACGTTGGTAAACGGTTCTTCGGCGGTTGGGTCAAAGGCCCAGAACTGCACGTGTCCCGGGCCCCCATTCGCATCCTGATAGCTCGTCAGTGCAAGGTGCCGGCCTGCGTCGTCGAACACGATACCCTGAGGCAAGACAACTCCGGGAAGGCGAGTGGATCCGATCGCAGACAGCGATCCGGTCTCAGGATCGATTTCATGCGCGGTGAGTTCGCTGAAGCGCGTATGACCTGGGTGGTCCGTTGGAAGCCAGGAGGCTGCCATGTTCAAGCCAACAATGGTGCGCCCATCCGGCGAAATGGTAAAGTTCTCTACGTAGCCCATCCCAATTGGCGCCGAAGCGACCATCGCGTGTTGGATGGGCTCGCTCTCGTAGGTCGGCGAGCGATCGTTGGCACGTCGCGGCGGCGAGTTGGGCATGTCGTCGTCGTCGAAAGCGATGACGGACATGAGGCTGGTGTTGCGGCCGTAAGCGTGCTGGGCGAGATCGCCGGTGATGTTGATTGTCGTGACGAGGAAATGCGCCCCGTCGTCCGTCCACAGCCCCTTTCCCGGGAGCGGCGCAGTCGACACAGGGCTGCCCCATGGCTCCAACGTCTCGTCTGCTAAGCGGTAGAAAGCGACTGTGTTGTCTCCACCCAGCGTCACAGCGGCGAACTCGCCCGTGGGGTGCCACTCAAACTCAGGCACGAATGTGTTGTCCACGGCCTCAATCCCGAGCGGTACAACCGTCGGCTCACCAAAAACACCGTCTGTCCATGGATAAATTGCGATCTCGCCGCTGAACGGGAAGGTGACCGCGACGACGCTGCCCGACGGGTGGATGTCGACCGCGGCCGGGGGCGATGGTGCCGTCACTGTGCTGCGCACCGTCGGTGCACTGCGGTCCGAGATCTCGACGACCGTCAGCGTCGCACCACGCTCGATCTCAGAGAACGTCTCGGCGCTCTCGTCCGGTTGCGCGAAGGGCTCGGTCACAATCGCGAACTGCCCATCGGCGGTCAACGCGAGGACGTTCGGCCAGGTCGCGACAGAGTTCGTCACCGCGACGTCCGCCCGTGACCAGACGCCGTCGTCTGCGCGGCTGAGGACGCTCAAGAGGTCGGGTGCACGCGGTCCGAGACGCCCGTCGATGTAGCCGGTCGCGAGCATCGCTCCGTCTGACAGAGCCACGAGGTCGCTGTTTGCGAACGGCGCGTCCTGGGCGGCAAGCGGCAGGGGTGCGAGAACGCAGGCGGCAAGGGTGAGTGGCACAAACCTGGGGTGCGGGCGAAACACTGTGAGGCTCCTCCTTGGCGGTAATTGCAGGTCGGGCGCCGAACGACCCAACCGCGCCCGAAGGATGGTGCGCGGTGCTGAACTGTGCCAATAAAGAATTCTCGCTCTTTGATAGGTTCTATCGATCAGATGGACCCGCGCAACTTGGAAGCCTTCTGCGTCCTCGCTCGCACGCTCAACTTTAGGCGCGCGGCCGAAGAGCTCGGCATGAGCCAGCCCGCCTTCAGCGTTCGTGTGGCAAGGCTCGAAGACGAACTCGGCATGGCGTTGTTCGAGCGGTCACGGGCGGGTGTGACGCTTCTTGAGACCGGTCGAGAGTTCCTTCCGCACGCACGCGATCTCCTCGACCGGTTGGAGAGCGTTCGCGAGACGGCGGCGGCGATAGCCAGCGGTGCGAGCGGGCACCTTCGCATCGGTTACACCCCCGTTTCATTTCTGGGGCGGGTGCCGCGTCTTGTCAGAGACTTTTCGCGC
>JBCDFC010000188.1:0-9638 GCA_039178805.1 Pseudomonadota bacterium
GCGCCGAGGTCAAGCACAGAGTTAACACTCGCGTGAGTATTCCGCTTAACGGTGTCTCGACGTCCAAAGCATCCTGCGACATGTCGCATTCGCGACGAACTTGCAGAGCGCTTCGCGATATGGGAGCCACGACCCCAGCCAACGCCAAGGGATAACGACCGGGCCGGGAGCGGCCCGTGCAAAGGAGAACGCGATGAAGGTGCTCGTGCCCGTCAAGCGCGTGATCGACTACAACGTGAAGGTCCGCGTGAAGGCGGACAACACCGGGGTCGATCTCGCCAACGTCAAGATGTCGATGAACCCGTTCGATGAGATCGCGGTCGAGGCGGCGATCCGGCTTAAGGAAGCAGGCAAGGCGACGGAAGTCGTTGCGGTATCGATCGGCGTCTCCAAGGCGCAGGAGACCCTGCGCACGGCCCTCGCCATGGGCGCAGATCGCGCGATCCTGATCGAGGCTGCCGACGCGCCGGAGACGGATATCGAGCCCTTGGCCGTCGCTAAGTTGCTCAAGGCGGTCATCGATGAGGAACAGCCGGGGCTCGTGATCGCGGGCAAGCAGGCCATCGACAACGACCTGAACGCCACGGGCCAGATGCTGGCCGCACTCCTCGGCTGGAGCCAGGCGACCTACGCTTCCCAAATCGAGGTCGAGGACGACAGCGCGACGGTCACGCGCGAGGTCGATGGCGGCCTGCAGACCGTGAAGGTGACGATGCCGGCCATCATCACAGTCGATCTCCGCCTTTGCGAGCCGCGCTACGCGTCGCTGCCCAACATCATGAAGGCGAAGAAGAAGCCGCTCGACGTGAAGAAGCCGGCGGATCTTGGCATCGACACGGCTCCGCGGCTTTCGGTCGTCTCTGTGGGTGAGCCGCCTGCGCGTAAAGCGGGTGTGAAGGTTGGTTCGGTCGATGAGCTGATCGAAAAGCTGAAGAGCGAGGCGGGAGTTATCTGATGTCCATTCTGCTGATCGCGGAGATCAACAAAGGCCAGCTCGCCGCCGACGCGACCGCGAAGGCCCTGACTGCGGCCAAGGCGCTTGGCCCAGTGACGATCCTTTGCGCCTCCGAGGGATGCTCGGGTGGCGCGACCGAGGCCTGCGCCAAGATGGATGGCGCGGCGAAAGTGCTCTGCGCCGATGACGCCGTCTACGGTAATCAACTTGCGGAGCCGCTGGCCGATCTGATCGTGAGCATCGCGGGCGACTACACGCACATCATCGCACCGGCGACGGTTGCGATGAAGAACGTGCTGCCCCGCGTCGCTGCCCTTCTGGATGTCATGGTCGTGACCGACGTGCAGGAGATCGTGGATGCCGACACCTTTGTGCGGCCGATCTATGCAGGCAACGCGATCCAGACGGTGAAGTCGGCGGATGCGACGAAGATCGTCTCGATCCGGACGGCAAACTTCGACGCGGCAGGCGAGCAGGCTGCGGTGGCGATCGAGACCATCGCGGCGGTTGCCGATCCGGGCCTGTCGGAGTGGGTCAAGGACGCGGTGGTGGCGAGCGACAGGCCGGAGCTCACATCCGCGAAGGTCGTGATCTCGGGCGGTCGCGGCATCGGCTCGAAAGAGAACTTCTCGCTGATCGAGAAAGTGGCGGATCGGTTGAACGCAGCGACCGGTGCGAGCCGTGCCGCCGTCGACTCGGGCTATGCCCCGAACGACTGGCAGGTCGGTCAGACCGGCAAAGTCGTGGCGCCGGACCTCTACATCGCCGTCGGCATCTCCGGCGCGATCCAACATCTCGCGGGCATGAAGGACTCGAAGGTGATCGTCGCCATCAACAAAGACGAGGAAGCCCCGATCTTCCAAGTCGCCGATTATGGCCTCGTCGGCGATCTCTTCGAGCTCCTCCCAGAACTCGAAGGCAAACTCTGAGCACGGTCGGGGCTTCTGGCGCGTGCTAGAGGCCCCAGCCGAGCCGACCCTTATGCCTTCTTAGCTTTGTTTGTTGTCTTCTGACGGGCTTTTGCTCTCACGAGGTAGTGCGTGGACGCGTCCCGTTTCATGTCGAACGCACTGGTGGCCTTGACCAAAGCGCTAAGTTTGGCGTGGCCGAAACTGCGCGTGTCGAAATCGGGTGCGAGTTCGTGGAGTTTGCTTCCGAGCGCGCCCAGCTTCACCCAACCATCCTCGTCATCCAGCGCGTTCATCGCACGATGAACGAGAGGGGTGGCCTTTGACGGCGCTTCTTTCTTCGTCTCGGCCTCCGCCTCACCCGGCACCGTCGATCCGATGTTCTCGACATAGATGAAACGGTTGCAGGCGTTGCGGAAGGCTTCCGGCGCCTTTTTCTCACCGATGCCTATCACGGTCAGGCCCTCCTCTCGCAGCCGCTGAGCAAGCCGCGTAAAATCGCTGTCCGAGCTTACGATGCAGACGCCGTTCAACGTGCCTTTGTAGAGCAAGTCCATTGCGTCGATGACCAGCGCAATGTCGGACGCGTTCTTGCCTGTCGTGTTGTTGCGCTGTTGCTGCTGCAGAATGGCGTGCGCCTGCACCGCTTTGTCCCAGGACTGCAGTCGATCATCGGCGAAATTGCCATAGATGCGTCTGATCATTGCCTCACCGAAGGTCGCAACTTCCTCGAAGATCGCATCGGCGTGACGGGCGCTTGCGTTGTCCGCATCAATGAGCACGGCGAAAGCAGGCGTTTTGCGGTTTCTAATCATCTCTGCCCAAATCCAATCGCGAAGAGCCTGTCCGACGGAAGGGGCCGATGCAAGCGCCATTGCTTCGATACTGCTGCGCTCTTGCCAAAACCTGTCGGGCCCCGATATGATTTTGTGCAGCGCACAATAGAAGATGCGCAAGAAATCATCGGGAGCCCGGGGATGGACATTCGCAGGATAGGCGTCATTGGGGCGGGCCAGATGGGTGCTGGCATTGCGCAGGTATTTGCGCAGGCGGGCTTTGAGGTGTCGCTCAACGACGTAAACCCGGCTGCGATCGATGCAGCGCTCGACCGGATCGCCAAGGGGTATGAGCGCAATGTCGGCAAGGGTCGGATGGATCCCGGGGATGCCGATAGCGCGATCAAGCGGATCGTGCCCGAGACCGAGATCGAGACGATTGCGCGCACTGACATCGTGATCGAGGCGGCGACGGAGAATGAGACGGTCAAGCACAAGATCTTCGAGGCGCTGAAGCCTCATTTGGCGGCTCACACGATCCTGACCTCCAACACGTCCTCGATCTCGATCACACGTCTCGCCTCCGCCACCGACAGGCCGGAGCGGTTCATGGGCTTTCACTTCATGAACCCGGTGCCGGTGATGCAGCTTGTGGAGCTCGTGCGCGGCATCGCCACGGATGACGAAACCTTCAGCGCGGTGCGGAGCTTGGTCGAGGCGATCGGGAAGACGCCGGCCAATGCCGAGGACTTTCCAGCCTTCATCGTCAACCGCATCCTGCTGCCGATGATCAACGAGGCGATCTACACGCTCTACGAGGGCGTGGGCACGGTGACCTCGATCGATACTGCGATGAAGCTCGGCACCAATCACCCGATGGGGCCACTCCAATTGGCGGATTTCATCGGGCTCGATACCTGCCTCAGCATCATGAACGTGCTGCATGACGGGCTGGCGGATACGAAGTATCGGCCCTGCCCGCTACTCGTGAAATATGTCGAGGCGGGCTGGCTCGGCCGGAAGACGTCGCGCGGCTTCTACGATTATCGCGGGGAGACGCCGGTCCCGACCCGCTGATCGCCCGCACCTTAGGTGAATGCGCCGGGGTCGAAGTCTTCGAAGGGGTAGAATGCCTCGAGGATCTCCCTGCCCGGCATCGGGCTTTGGTTCTTGTCCCCGCCCCAGTGCAGCACGCTGAGCGATGCAGCCCCCTGCTCATTGCCGCGGACGAAGCGGCCGTCCCTAAGGGCGAGTTGCTGTGGCACGCGGAAGTCGGAGCACCAACCCTCCACCGCATCCTCATACCGCGTGGTCGAGAGGCCGAGCGTGCAGGCGCAGTAGGAGATGAGCGCCTGATCCGTCGCCGTTCCCAAAAGCCCGCGCAGCCGATCCGCAGAACGGCCGAGACGAGCAAACATCCCTTCGGGCACCACGCCCCGCCGCGCACCGAAGAAGGCTGAGTTGTACCCCGCCGCCGCGCGCGGATCGCCGCTGACCGAGGACATCAGGTCACCGAGGCTCTCCTCAGCGAAGTTGCGGCCGGGCGCTGCGAAATTGTTGAAGACGAGATCGTATCGGTCATGCGCCTCGAAGAGTGCGTCAAGCGAAGAAAGCACCACGCAGTCCGCATCGATAAAAAGGAAGTTCTCGAAGGGCCCGTTGAAGACCGCGAGCTTGCGATAGCGCGGCGCCCGCGCGATGCCCCTCCCCCTCAGGATCTGTCGGCCGATGCGATCGAAACGCTCAAAATCGCGAGACAGCACATACACTTGAGAGAATGCCGCCGCGACCTCCAGCAGTCCTGGGTGCTCATCCTCATGAGGCACCAGGATCACCGGCAGGTCGGGATTGAAGCGCCGCAAGCTCGACAAGAGGGCCGCGACCCAGCACGCGATCTTGTCATCGGCTAGCACGTAGACGCCACGCGCCAGCCGCTCCTCATTGGGTACAAGGCGCCCCTGGCCACCGATCTGGTCCGACAACACCAACGTCGGCGACGGATAGCGGTTCGAAACGGCGGCGTGGGAGGATTGCGTCACAGCGCTCATACTGTACTCCGACAGAGACACACGCGCGGCGACCCGGGCGCTAGAGTAAACTTCGCCTGAAATGGTTCACGCCGCGCTAATCATGAGCGTTGCGATGACCCTCTACATCGATGCGGATGCCTGCCCGGTCAGGAGCGAGGCGCAGCAGGTTGCGATCCGCCACGGGATCGAGGTGTTCCTCGTCTCGAACGGCGGCATTCGCCCGTCGCCGGAGCCATTGGTGCATATCGTCGTCGTCGATGGCGGCGCCGATGCGGCGGATAAATGGATCGCAGCACGTACAGGCCCCGGCGATGTCTGCGTGACAGCCGATATCGTTCTGGCCGACAACGTGCTGAAAACCGGGGCTCGCGTGCTCAAACCGAATGGCGAGACGCTGACGCAGGCGAATATCGGACAGGCGCTCGCCATGCGCGACCTGATGGCCGATCTGCGCTCGGCAAATCCGCTCGGACAGGGTGGCGGTCAGCGGCCGTTCGCCAAGGCTGATCGCTCTCGATTTCTCGATGCGCTCGACCGCGTGCTGCGGTCAAGCGCGCGATCCTGATCCGCAGCGCAACAGTCAATTCCTCGCCCTGTGCTGGAGCGTGGGCCAAGGCGCCTTATCTCCGCGGTGTCCGCCGACGGGACAGCCGGGACGGCGGGTCTGAAGACGCAAACTAGGGGAGAGACCCAAATGCGCCTTGTGAACCAGCTCGTTGCAGCGCCGATTGCCGGCGTCCTGGCCTTTGCCGCCGTTCCGGCTCTGGCCGAACCCTATGTTCTCGACAAGAGCCACACGGTCATCAGCTTCCAGGTCGATCATCTCGGCTTCTCGACCGTGCATGGCGTGTTCCGTGAGATCGATGCCGACATCACCTTCGATCCGGACGCCGTGGAGGAGACCGAGGTCAAATTCGTCGTCCAGGCGGCGAGTATCGACACTTTCTGGGCCAAGCGTGACGACCATCTGCGCAATGCCGACTTCTTCGATGTGTCGAACCATCCGGAGATCACCTTCGTCTCGACGAGCGTGACGCCGACGGGTGGGGAGAGCGCGACGGTCGAGGGGGAGCTGACGATGCTGGGGCAGACGCAGCCGGTCACCTTCGAGGCGACGCTGAACAAGCTCGGCCCCTCGCCTTTCAATCCGAACAAGCAGATCGCAGGTTTCACCGTCACGGGTGAGATCGACCGCACGGTGTTCGGCATGAGCTATGCGGCACCGGCTGTGAGCGCCGTCATCCCGATTCGCGTCGATTTGGAGATGAGCCCGGCCTCGGACGGCAGCTGAGCCATCCGAGCTTGATCGGATCGATGCGCACCGCGAGGATGCTGGCCGCTGCGATGATCGCTGCGGCTCAGCCGCTTGTGGCTGCTGCCGAGGAGTGGCGGCTCGATCGCGAAGCGTCGGTCATCTCCTTCTCCTACATCTTCTTCGGGGCGGAAGAGAGCGGGACCTTCGCGCGCTTCGGCGGAACGGCCGACTATAGCGGTGATGCCGGCGCACTGGTTGCAGCCACTCTCTGGGCCGAGACGGCGAGCATCGATCTCGGAAACCGGCTTCGGGACGCAGCCGCCCGATCTTCCGCCGGCTTCGCAAGCTCGGAGTTCCCACTGGCGCGCTTCGAGCTCACACGGCTCACGCCGCTCGGTGCCGGGCGCTTCAGGGCGCGCGGCATTGCCTCGATCAAGGGGCGCGAAAAGGAGATCGAGGCGGATATCCGTGTCGATCTCAGCCACGACCAGGCCACCGCGCAAGGCGCACTCGTCGTCGATCGGCGCGACTTCGGTATCGGTACGGGGCCGCTCATGGCCCTCATCGACCTCGGCGATCAGGTCGCCATCGAGTTCAGCCTGATCGCCCACCCAGTTGGCATCACCACGCCACAGGCACAGCAGGAGGAGCTGCAATGACAGCGCTCAATACACAGACGACCTGGGGTTGGGTTCAGCGCAGCATTCATTGGTTCGCCGCCCTCGTCATTCTGTTTCAGCTTGCGATGGGCTTCTACATGGTGAATTTCCTCAACGATCTTGAGCGTTTCGGCGAGGTTCAGACCCACAAGAGTTGGGGCTTCGTGGCGTTCATCCTGATTGCAGTGCGGATAATCTGGCGGGCGATGAACCCGACGCCGGAGGAGCCTGCGATGCCCGACTGGCAACGCACCGCCTCCCGCGGCAGCCATATCGCGCTTTATGCGCTGATGGTGATCCTGCCACTGACCGGATGGCTCATGGTTACCGCTTCACCGCTGAACGATCCTGATGCCTATCCGTTCCAGGTGAAGAACATGGTGTTCGGGCTCTTCGAGATGCCTGACTTGTTCGCCACGGGCGATCGGGATCTGACGGGCATTTTCGCGACGGTTCATGCCTACGCGGCATTCGGCATCGCGGTCCTGCTGGCGCTGCACGTGGCGGCCGCGCTCAAGCACCAGTTCGTCGACCGCGACGGCCTCCTGTCCCGCATGGTCTCAGGTCGGCCGATGTCGGAGGAGGCCAGCGACGGCTCAGAGGCGTCGGACCTGAAACGCTCAGAGGTCTGACTGGACGTGGGCACGCAAGATCCATGTGATTGCCGGGGCTCACCCGGCAACCCAATCACCGCCTGAGGGCGCTATTCAGCCCCAGTCGAGCCCAGACGAGCGGCGGCTTGACGTCCCCGCCTTCGAATTGAGCCTTGGGCCTGGGTTTATGACCGATCTGCCAAAGCTTCGGCATCCGCATCAGGCCCGGCAGGGTCCGCCGCGCTATGCTCCGATGTCGGGTCGGTCGCTTCGGCCAGACTGCGGATAAGCGCGATGACTTCGGGGGTGTCCCACTCGGCATCCCCGGTAAGCCGCGCGATCTCCTCCCCTTCGCGGTTCAGGATCAGCGTTGCGGGCAGGCCGATCACCGCGGCTTCGCGTGGCAGCTTGTTGCGCTTGTCGACATAGATGCCGAGCTTCTCCACCCCGATCTCGTCGAAGAAGCGGCGCACTGGATCGGCCCCGCCGCGATCGGTCGAGAGCGCGACCACCGAGACCCCGTCATCCGCGACCGCCTTGGCCAGCCGATCGATCGAGGGCATCTCCTTGCGACAAGGCGGGCACCAGGTCGCCCAGACATTGAGTACGACGACATCGCCCTCGAAATCGGCGAGCGTCATCTCGGCGCCTTCACCATCGCGGAATGCAGCCTCGAGGGGGGGCTTTACCTCTGCATGCACAACCATCTTCGGCAACGCCTCGGCCGCCGCGGCCTTGAAGGCTGCATGCTCGGCCGCTGAAAGCGTCGTGTCGGCGGCCCGCGCAACCCATCCGGCCTGGCCGATTGCGAGCGCTGCAACAGCACCGTATAGAAGCGCGGCGAGGCCTCGACCGTGTAGGCGGCGGGACTTTGACAGCATTGGCAGGACATCCTTCTCACAGGCTTCTCACAGGCGCTCGGGTGATGGCGGAACATAGCGCAAGCACTGAGGCTGAGCACCCCGGCACGTCTAGCCAGCGCTCACGGCCAAGTAACGCGGCAAACACAATGTGGGGAGGTCGCTTCGCGGCTGGCCCTGCGGCGGTCATGGAGGCGATCAACGCTTCGATCGACTTCGACCGCAGGCTCGCAGCGGAAGACATTGCGGGGAGCCGGGCGCACGCCGCGATGTTGATGCAGCAGGGCATCATCGACGAAGAAGATCACGCTGCCATCGACAGTGGCCTACAGCAGGTGGCGACCGAGATCGCGGAGGGCCGCTTCTCCTTCTCCCGCGCGCTCGAAGACATCCACATGAATGTCGAGGCACGCCTGAAGGAGATCGTGGGTGAGCCGGCAGGTCGGCTCCACACCGCGCGCTCACGCAACGATCAGATCGCGACGGACTTCCGCCTCTGGGTGCGGGCGCGCCTCGACGATACGAACGCGGCTCTGACGGCACTCCTTTCGGCTTTGGTCGATCAGGCCGAGGCGGGGGCCGACGCAGTCATGCCAGGCTTCACCCATTTGCAGAGCGCGCAGCCCGTGACATGGGGCCACCACATGCTCGCCTATGCAGAGATGTTCGCGCGGGACAGGGGCCGGTTTCGCGATGCGCGGCGGCGGATGAACGAATGCCCGCTCGGTGCGGCAGCGCTTGCCGGCACAAGCTTCCCCATCGACCGCGATTTCACGGCGGCAGCACTCGGCTTCGACCGGCCGATGGCAAATTCGCTCGACGCGGTATCGGCGCGGGACTTCGCGCTCGAGTATCTCGCCGCCGCCTCGATCTGTGCGACGCATCTGTCGCGCCTGGCCGAGGAGATCGTGATCTGGTCCTCGGCGCAGTTTCGGTTCGTGATGCTGACCGATGCCTACACGACCGGCTCTTCGATCATGCCGCAGAAGCGTAATCCGGATGCGGCCGAGCTTTGCCGCGCCAAGGTCGGGCGGATCATGGGGGCTTTCACGGCGCTCGCAACAGTGATGAAGGGCCTGCCGCTGACCTATTCGAAGGACATGCAGGAGGACAAAGAGCCGGTCTTCGATGCCTCAGACGCGCTGGCGCTGGCGCTGGCGGCGATGGAGGGGATGGTGCGCGACATGGCGCCCAACCGCCCGGTGCTGGAGGCCGCAGCGGGTGCCGGCTATGCGACCGCCACCGACCTCGCCGACTGGATGGTGCGGGAGCTAGGCCTCCCCTTCCGCGACGCGCATCACGTGACGGGCCGCATCGTCGCGGCGGCAGAGGACTCGGGCCTTGCACTCGATGCCATGCCGCTCTCCGCGCTCCAGGCGATCGAGCCGAGGCTCGACGAGCGGGTGATGGGCGTGCTCAGCCCAAGCGCGTCTGCCGGATCCAGGCTAAGCTATGGTGGAACGGCACCGACACGAGTGCGCGAGCAGGTCGCGCGTTGGCGCGCCGCGTTGGCAGAGGAGGGTGGGCCATGACTGCTGTCCGCGTGATGCTTATGGCCGCGGCCCTCTCGACCGTGCTCGCCGCTTGCGGCCGGCGGGGCGA
>JBCDFC010000189.1:0-9544 GCA_039178805.1 Pseudomonadota bacterium
CGGCGTTCCGCGCGCTGACCGAAGCCAAGCGCGACTCAGATGCCGGCGTCGACGGGCCCGTCGCCGAGATCATCGCCGATGTGCGTCAACGCGGCGTGGACGCCGTTGTCGAGCTCACGCGCCGGTTCGACCGCTGGGACGTGACGGATGACACACTCAGGCTCGGTGAAGACGACATCGAGCGCGCGATCGCCAGCGTCCCCAACGACACCCGAACGGCGCTCGAGCTCGCAGCCGAACGCATCCGCGCCTATCACGTCCGCCAACTGCCCGAGGACGCGGAATGGGAGGACGGTATGGGCATCCGCCTCGGCTGGCGCTGGCGTCCGGTCGATGCCGCGGGGCTTTATGTTCCGGGCGGGCTCGCGAGCTACCCGTCCTCGCTCCTCATGAACGCCATTCCAGCAGGTGTCGCCGGTGTGGGGCGGCTGGCGATGTGCGTGCCGACACCCGACGGCGTCCTGAACCCATTGGTGCTGCTCGCCGCCCGCCTTTCGGGGATCGAGACGATCTGGCGGATCGGCGGCGCGCAGGCCATCGCGGCCCTCGCCTATGGCACAGGCCCCATCGCCCCCGTGGACGTGATCACCGGGCCCGGCAACGCCTATGTGGCGGCGGCCAAGCGCCAAGTCTTCGGCCATGTGGGCATCGACATGATCGCAGGCCCGTCCGAGGTGCTGGTGATCGCCGACGCGGACAATGACCCCGATCTCATCGCCATCGACCTCCTGGCCCAGGCCGAGCATGACGAGACCGCGCAGTCGATCTGCATCACCGACAACGCCGATTTCGGCGCGGCAGTGATGACCGCCGTCGCCACCCGCCTCCAACGCCTCCAACGCCAGGCCATCGCGAGCGCGAGCTGGGAAGCCCATGGTGGCGTCGTCATCGCCCGCGATCTCGACCATGCAGCCGACCTCGCCAATCGCATCGCGCCAGAGCACCTTGAGCTCGCAGTGGCAGATCCGGATGCGCTCGCCGCAGAGATCCGGCATGCGGGCGCCATCTTCCTCGGCCGCCACACGCCCGAGGCCCTCGGCGACTACGTGGCCGGGCCTAACCACGTGCTCCCGACGGCGGGCTCCGCGCGCTTCTCCTCCGGGCTCTCCGTCCTCGACTTCATGAAGCGCACGACGCTTACCCGCGCGACGCCCGCCGGCCTCGCCGCCATCGGCCCCGCCGCCGCCCGCCTCGCCGAAGCCGAGAGCCTCGAGGCCCATATGCTCTCGGTCAGCGACCGCCTCTCCCGCCCGGATGCCGCCGAATGACCGACTTCGCCGATAGCGACCGCCTGAGCGAGGTGCGCCTGATCGAGGACCGCCCCCGCGCCCGCACGCCCGAGATCCAGCAGGAGCTCGATGTGGCGCTCTTCGATCTCAAGGAAGACAACCGCTTCCGCCCGGCCCCCCACAGCCCCGGGGAAGGCGGGCCCTACGCCCTCGGCATCGGCATGGCGGAGCGCCAGCTACACCTCGAAGTCACCGATGGCGACAGCCCCGAGCCGCTCGTCCTCCGCCTCTCCCTCGGCCCCCTCCGCGGCGTGATCAAAGACTATTTCGCGATCTGCGAGAGCTATTTCGACGCGGTCAAACACCTCCCACCCTCGAAGATCGAGGCGATCGACATGGGCAGGCGCGGGATCCATGACGAAGGCGCGCGGCTCCTCAGCGAACGGCTCGAGGGCCGCATCCTGACCGATCACGAGACGGCGCGCCGGCTCTTCACCGTCGTCTGCGCGCTCCAGTTTCGGGGCTGAGGCGGGATGGCCGACGGGCCTCAAGCGCGGGCCTTCAAGGGCGGTGCTCTGCCCGGCTCGGTGCTCTTCTGCTGCAATCACAACGTGATCCGCTCCCCCTTTGCCGAGGCCTATCTCAAGAAAACCCATGGCCGGCGCGTCTTCGTCCAGTCGTGCGGTGCGCGCGAGGGTGAGGATGTCGACCCCTTCATGACCGTCGTCGCGGGCGAGATCGACGTCGATATGAGCAAGCATCGCCCGCGCAGCTTCGAGAACATGGAGGCTTGGGGCGACGACATCACGGGCTACGACGTCATCGTCGCCCTCTCGCCCGCCGCTCAGCGCCAGGCGCTCGAACGCACGCGCGCCGCCTCGGTCGAGGTGCTGTTCTGGCAGATCCTCGATCCCGCCGGCATCGGTGAGAGCCGCGAGCAGAAGCTCCACGCCTACCGCCAAGCCCGCGACCAGATCACAGCGCTCATCAAGGATACCTTCGGAAGCTGACCTTCCCGCCCCGCCGCCTTGAAATTCCCGCACTGGCAAGGCATATCGCGCCATCGTCGCAACAAGTCCGGGATGTCCATGTCGAAGGAAGAGACCCTCGAATTCCCAGGGGTCGTGGTCGAATTGCTGCCGAACGCGACTTTCCGAGTAAAGCTCGAGAATGACCACGAGATCATTGCCCACACGGCCGGTAAGATGCGTAAGAACCGTATCCGCGTCCTGGCGGGCGACAAAGTGCAGGTCGAGATGACGCCCTATGATCTCACCAAGGGCCGCATCACCTATCGCTTCAAGTAAGCGGGTCTACTGCGTTGAGTGACAAGGGGCGGCCAGCCGATACCCCTGCCCCTTCGCCTGCGGATGCTTCGGCCGATGCGGCGCCTATCGGGCACGAGACGCAGGGGCGTGAGCGACGCCTGATCCTCGGCTCCGCCTCCCCCAGACGGCGTGCTCTTCTTGCACAGATCGGCGTCGTGGCCGACGCGGTCATAGCTGCCGATATCGATGAGACGCCGCGAAAGGCAGAGCTGCCGCGCCGCTACGCCGAAAGGCTCGCCACCGAGAAGGCCGAGGCGATCCAGGCGAGCCTGGGCACGTCCCAACCAAACCCCTCCGGCCGCGACTTCATCCTGACCGCCGACACGGTCGTCAGCGTCGGGCGGCGCATCCTGGGAAAACCGGCGGATGCGAGCGAGGCGGCAAGCTTCCTCCTCCTCCTCTCCGGCCGGCGCCACCGGGTCGCAACCGCCGTCGCCCTCACCGGACCAGGCTTCACACGGCTTCGCCTCGTGGAGACGCGGGTCCGCATGAAGCGCCTCTCGGACGAAGAGCTTTCGTCCTATCTCCGCTCCGGGGAGTGGCAGGGCAAAGCGGGGGGCTACGCGATCCAGGGCATCGGTGCTGCCCTCATCCCGGAGATCTCCGGGAGCTACACCAACGTCGTCGGCCTGCCGTTGGTCGAGACCGCGAACCTCTTGCGCGGCGTCGGCTACCCGGTACCGCTCGACGGAGCACCGGCGTGAAGGGCCGCGTCCTGATCCTCGGCAACGCCCCGAACGGTGCGCCAGCAGCCGCCCTCCTCGTCGATGGCAGGCTCGAGGATTACCTGCAAGCATCCCACGATACCGACCCGACGCCTGCGCCAGGCCAGATCTTCGTGGGCCAAGTCGCGCGGTCCGGCGGCAAGGGCGCGGGCGCCTTCGTCACGCTCGCACACGGACAACAAGGCTTCCTGCGCGACGGCTCGGGCCTGAAGGAAGGCCGGCGGTTCCTCGTTCAAGTTCAAGGCTATGCCGAACCCGGCAAAGCACCGCCCGTCACTCGCCGCATCCTCTACAAGGGCTTCCACCTGATCCACTCGCCAGGGGCACCAGGCCTCAACGTCTCCCGCCAGATCCGGGACGCGGAGGAGCGTGAGCGCCTGGAGGACGCCCTCCGTGCCGCCGCCGACCCCTATTTCGCAGCGGCTGAGCGCGGTGTGCCCGATGCAAGCGACACCGCGACGCCGGCCGAACGCCGTCACCGGACGGCCGCGCGGATGGGCGCGATGCTGGAGGATGGCGGTTTCATCATCCGAAGCGCCGCCGAGGGCGCACCGGCCGAGGAACTCGCGGCGGAATTCGAGGCGCTCCTGGCGAAGCGCCTTGCGGCCGAGGAAGCGCTGACCGATGAGGCGGCCGATCTCAAGGAACCGCTCCCCATCGCCATGGCCGAAGCGCTCCGCGAATGGACGCGGCCCCTTCCATCCGCCGTCATCGTCGCGGACGGATCGCCGCTCGCCACGGGCTTCGAACCGGCGGCAAGCGCACCCATGATCCCTGCCGCCATTGAGCAGCGCATGCGCATCGAGAAGGGCCATCCTTTCGATCGCTTCGGCGTCCTCGAGGCGCTGGAAGCACTCGACGCCGCATCCTGCCCATTGCCCTCAGGCGGCAGCCTCGTCATCGAACCCGCAACCGCCCTCACCGCGGTCGACGTGAACACCGGCGGCGATTTCTCTCCGGCTGCGGGCCTTAAAGCCAATATCGAGGCCGCGCGCGACTTGCCCCGTCAGCTCCGCCTCCGGGGCCTCGGCGGACAGATCGTCATCGATTTCGCCCCCATGGCGAAGAAGGATCGCCGCATCGTCGAAAGCACGCTCAAGGCCGCCCTCAAGCGTGACCCGGTGGAGACGATCGCCCATGGCTGGACCACCATGGGCCTTTTCGAGCTGCAACGCCGCCGCGAACGACGACCGCTGAGCGAGATGCGCTGAGACGCCACCGCACCCCATGGCCCAACACGCTCACTCCGCCGGGCGGACGCGCTCCCGCGGTTTCGGGTTGGCGAGCCAGCGCAGATCCTCGACCATCATGTAGAGGCACGGGATCAGGAACAGCACGATGAAGGTCGCGAACAGGATCCCATAGCCCAAGCTCACGGCCATCGGCACCAGGAACCGCGCCTGGGCCGACGTCTCGAAGATCATCGGCGCAAGGCCCCCGAAAGTCGTGAGCGTCGTCAGCAGGATCGGCCGAAACCGCCGCGTGCCGGCGCGGATGATCGCCTCCTCATGGCTCGCCCCCACGGCGCGCGCCTTGTTCGCATAGTCGATCATCACGAGCGCCGCGTTGATCACCACCCCGCCCAGCGCGATCACGCCAAAGATCGAAATGACCGAGAGCCACATGCCCATGATCAGATGCCCGATGATGGCGCCTGCGAAACCGAAGGGGATCGCGGCCATCACGATCAGCGGCTGGATCCAGGATCTGAACGGGATCGCCAAGGCGGCATACATCAGCAGCAGCGCGATGGTGATCGAGGGGACGAAGCTTTCGAGCGTCTCACGCTTGGTATTCTCATGGCCGTCAAAACGCACCGTGAGGCCCGGGAATTTGTCCCCGAGTTCCGGCAGGATATCGCGTTCCAAGGCACCGACGATCTGCGACTCAAGCTCGGGCGGGCTGAGCTTGGCCCCCACATGGACCGAGCGCCGCCCCTCCCAACGATTGATGTTGCCTTCGACCCGGCGCCGCGTGACCTCCGCGATCTCAAAAAGCGGCGCCTCCCGCCCATCGGGCGCGCGCAGGATCAATGTCGAGATATCGTACTCAGATCGTCGCTCGTCCTTGGGCAGCAGGAGCCGATAGGTCAGCTCGTTCCCGTTCTCGTAGTCCCGATAGGCCTCAGCGCCGAGAAAGGCATGGCGCACCTGCTCGCCCACATTGCTGGCCGTGAAGCCCATGGCGCGCCCGGCCTCGGTCACGCGGAAGCTTAGCTGCTCAGGCCCGAGCGAGAAGCCCGTATTCGTGCTCTTGATGGCCTCGAAGGATCGAAGCGTTTCGCGCAGATCCTCGACGGCAAGGCGCAGGGTTTCGGTTTGCGGGTGGATGAGCATCATCCGGACGCCGACCTCATCGGAGCCGCCACCGAACCGCGCCGCGAAGTCGGTCCAACGCGCCTCCGGCACAGTGCCGAGCTTGTCGCGAACGGCCTCAGCAAACTCGGTACTCTCCAAGGGCCGTATGCTTGGGCGGGTGAGATACGCGCGGATCTGCAGCTTGCTCTTGCGCATCACCGTCTCGACATGGCGGACGAGCTTGTCGCCGCCATGCTCTTCGGCCACCGCATCGATGGCGGCCAACACTTTGCGGAGCAGCCTCTCCCGCACCTCGAGCGGAGAGCGCTGATCGATACCGATCTGAATGCGCACCACATCGCGCGGGATCGGCGGGAAGAGGTTGAAACCCATACGGCCCGAAAGCGGATAGGCCGATGTCACCGCCAGGATCGCGATCATCAGCGCAATGGTGGTATAGCGCCACGACACCGCGACCCGCAGCAACGGCTCGTATAGGCGCGAGATAAACCAACCGAGCCCGTCCGAGAGCGTGTGGCGGAGCCGGGCAAGCCCCCGTTTTCGACGCTCGCGCTGCTTCACCGCCGCCAGATGCCCGGGGAGCACGAAGAGCGCCTCAAGCCAGCTCACGATAAAGGCCGCAGCCACGACGACCGGGATCACATAGAAGAAGCGACCGAACCAGCCGGGCACCATCGCGAGCGGAATGAACGCGATGATATTGGTGATGATCGAAAAGCTGAGCGGCATCGCGATATCCCGCGCGCCCTGCACCGCCGCCTCGACCGGCGCCAACCCGCGTTCTCGATATTCGTAGATGTTCTCGCCCGCCACGATCGCATCATCGACCACAAGGCCGAGCGCCACGATGAAGGCAAAGAGCGAGACCATGTTGATGGTCACATCCGCCGCGGGCAGGAGGAGGAACGCGCCGAGAAACGCCGTCGGGATGCCCACCGCCACCCAGAACGCGAGCCGGATCTCCAAGAAAGCGCTCAAGAGCAGCAGCACGAGCGAGAGCCCGACGAAGCCGTTCCTGAGCAGGAGGTTAACGCGATCTTCGAAAAGTGTGCTGCGGTCGTTGGCGATGGTGACACCGATCGCCTCCGGAATGACGCGCTCTGCATCGGCGACCGCGCGCTTCGCCGCCGCAGCGATGCCAAGCGGCGTCTCTTCTCCGACCCGCAGGATCTCCATCATCACCGAGCGCTGGCCGTTGAACCAGCGCTCGACGTTCTGCTCCTCAAAGCCGCGGCGGATCTCCGCAACATCGCCGAGGCGCAGGATCGCGCCGTCCTCGCCCGTGACGAGTGGCAGGCGGCGGAGCGCCTCGATCCCGTCAGGGCTGCTATCCACGCGAAGCTGCAGCGCACCGCGGGTCGTCGAGATCCGCCCTCCGCTCCGCTCCTCGGTCGCCTGCCTGATCGAGAGCGCGAGTTCCCCAAGCGTCACGCCCATCGCCCGAAGCATCGTGCGCGGCACCTCGATGATCACCTCGTGATCGGGCGCCCCTTTGAAGGCGACGGTGCTGATCTCCGGCTGCAACAGAAGCCTGTCTTCGACAATCTCCGCCGCGCGTCTCAACGAGACGGGATCCACGTCGCCATGGACATGGATGTCGACGATGGGCTTCGGATTCACGTTCAGCCGCACGATCGGCCGTTCGATATCGTCCGGTAGCGTCGTCACCCCACGGATCGCCTGCTGCACTTCGCTGAGCGTGGCATCGGGCGAGGTCGCATCCTCGACGCTGAAGTAAAGCTCGCCCCGCCCATCGAGGGCATGGCCCGTGATCTCTCCAACGCCGTGAACGCGCGACACGGGCCCCTCGATGCGCGTCAGGACCGAGTCCACCACCTCCTCGGGCGTCGCACCCGGCAGGGGCACGACCACCTGGATGAAGAGGCCATCATATTGCGGGAACACTTCTTTCCGCAGATTGGCGATGGCGAGGAGCCCGCCGATGACGAGCGCGATCATGATGAGGTTCGGCACGACCGGGTGGCGCGCCGCCCAGTCGATCGGACCACCGCGTGCGAGCCGCTCTGTCTGGCCCCTCATCCGTCCTCGCCGGGTGCAACCTCTTCGAGCGCGAGCGCCATGCCGTGGCTATAGACGCCAAGATCCGTTGTGATGATCCGGTCCCCAGGTGCGAGGCCATCGGTCACCAGGATCGTGTCGGCGCCCCGCCACGCAATCTCCAGCTCCCGCCGCTCGAGCCGCTTCTCAGCGTTGAGAACCCAGGCGGTATCCTCCACCCGGAGATAGCGACGGGGAAGCTCGACCGCGCCCGGTATCGGATCGCTCCCGATCTCCGCGCGCATATAGCTGCCGAGCCGGACCAGCGGCTTGTCCGCGTTCTCGGGCCGCAGCGAGAGCGGATCATCTATCGCAATGGTCGCCACAGCAAGCCGCCCACCTTCGTCGAGGGCCGCGCCCACGCGCTCGACCACCGCCATCCGAACCGTACCGTCGGGCCAGACCCCTGGCTGCTCAAGGCGGACCGGCAGCCCTTCGCGAACCCATTGCAGCGCGGTGAGCGGCAGGGTCACGCGCAGCTCGAAACGCTCGGTCCCGGCGAGGCGCGCAGCGGCCGTGCCCGCCGTCAGCAACGCCCCGCGCTCAATCTCCTCTTCCAAGACCATGGCATCGAACGGCACCGTGACGGCCGCTTTGAAGAGTGTCTCCTGCGCCCGCTCCCGCACCGCGACCGCCGCAGCCTTAGCCGCCTCCAGCTCCGCCATCTGCGGCTCGCGCAAGATCAGCGACCGTTGCCGGGGCGTGACTTGGAGCGGCAACCGCTCAAAATCTGCGCGCGCCCGATCCGCCTGGCCCAGTTCCATCGTGATCCGCGCCTCGATCTCGGCCACGCGGGCCTCGGCCTCGCGCACCGAGAGCGCCAGTTCCGTGGTGTCGAGCCGGAAGGCCAGCGTCCCTTCGCGCAGGAACCCGTCGGCCACAAGCTCCGGCGCGACCTCGACGACCCGGCCGGTGATCTCGCTCGCCAGGATCACCTCGCGCGCGGCCGTAACCGGACCCAAGCCCTCAATCCGCGGCCCCGCCGTCGCCAAAACCGCGGGCACGACGCTCACCACGCGCGGCAGCCTCGTCCCGGCCGACCGCTCGGGAAACGGCACATTCCGCGCGATCTCGAACCACGCAGCAGCAGCCGCTGCCAAGATCACCAGCGGCAGCACGCCCTTGATGATACCCGCTGCAATCTTGTGCCACAGCGGCGAGGGTTGCTGCATCGGCGCAGGCGGTTCGTCGCCCGGACCAGTGGGTCTGAGCGGCAGCTCTTTGGCGATGGCGCGGTCGTTCACCCCCGAGGCTCCGATCCTGCTACGCGAGCGCGGCGCTTGTTCCTCACACTCTCATGTATTTAGACCAGATAACGCGCCAATCTGGAAGCCGAGCGGAGCGCACGGATGATCAATCGCCCGGGAGCGGAACCTTCCTGCCCCATCTGCGGCAGGCCCCAGGATATCAAGATGAAACCCTTCTGCTCGAAACGCTGTGCGGATGTGGATCTGGGCCGCTGGCTCTCAGGCAGTTACGCCATCCCGGCCGAGGACGCGCCGCCCCCGAACCCGCCCCCCAACCCGTCACGGGATTGGGAGGACTGATCGGGCTCAGGACCGCTTTCACCGGCCTGCCGCGCCGCCATGTCGCATAAGGGCGAGTGCGCGCAGCGCCTCGTCCTCTAGCGCCAAATCGCGCCGCCTTTGCTCCGCCCGCGCGGCCTCGGTCAAGCTTTGCAGCAGGTCGGCGCGCGCCCGGGCTTGTGCGACCTCGGCCGCGGCCTCGCGAACGGCGGCACGCGCCGCATCGGCCGAGACCGCCCTGGCTCGCACAACCTCGCGCGCCGACGCAGCAAGCCTCGCCCTCAGCATTAGGTCGCCACCGGTCTCAACATCGCAGCCCTCCTCATGCGCGCCGACCGCCTCCTCTGCTGCGCCCAATGC
>JBCDFC010000190.1:0-9504 GCA_039178805.1 Pseudomonadota bacterium
AGACGATGGTCGGGCTGAAGAGCCACTCGATCCGGCTCTACCAGGAGCTTGCCGCCGATCCGGACTACCCGATCAACTACCACCACGGCGATGGCGGAATACGCCTCGCGAATACCGAAGCGCAGCTGCAAGGCTATCGCCACTTCGCCTCGATGGCGCGGGGCATGGATGTCGATTTCGAGGTGATCGACGCCAAGGAATGCGCCCGCCGCCATCCGCTGATCTCGACCGACAATATGCTCGGCGGGCTGTGGGACCCGATGGATGGCGATATTGACCCAGCACAGCTTTGCCAGGCGCTGGCCCGGCGCGCGCGGAAGGCAGGGGCCGAAGTCTATCGCAACACGCCGGTCACCGCCCTCACGCAGAAGGCCGACGACACCTGGACCGTGCACACCGCCCATGGCGACATCGATGCCGATGTCGTCGTCAACGCCTGCGGCTACCGCGTGAACGAGGTCGGCGCGATGATGGGCGTCCACCACCCCGTCGCCTCGATGGAGCATCAGTACTTCCTGACCGAGGACATCCCGGCCATCACCGCCGCGGGCCACCGGATGCCGCTCATCCGCTGCCCGATCTCGGACTACTACTGCCGGCAGGAGAAGAACGGTCTGCTGATCGGTTTTTACGAGCAGGACTGCAAGACCTGGGGCCTCGACGGGATCGACCCGAACTTCTTCGACGCACTCTGCCCGGACGACCTAGAGCGCGTGATGGATGTGCTGGAGGGCGCCTTCGCCCGCATGCCCGCACTGCGCGAGACCGGCATTCGGACGGTCGTAAACGGGCCGATCACATACACCATCGACGGCGCGCCGCTGGTCGGACCGATCCCGGGCAAGCGCAACGCCTTCTGCATCATCGGCCTCCGCGCGGGCCTTGGTGAGGGCGGCGGGCATGGCTGGCTCTTGGCGCAGCAGATCGTCCATGGCGAGGCGTGCTACGACACCTGGATCGTCGATCCGCGACGCTTCACCGGCCATGCGAATGTCGAGCTAACGGCGCTGAAAGCCATCGAGGATTACCAGAACGAGTTCCGCTTCCACTTCCCGCATGAGCATCGGCCCGCGGGCCGCCCGGCAAAGACCACACCGCTCACCCCGATCCTCGCGGCCGAGGGCGCGGAATTCACCGTCGTGAATGGCTGGGAGCGTGTCGAGTACATCAGGCCGAGCCCCGGCTTCGAGCCGACCCTTGGTTTCGGCTTCGACGAGGCCTTCGAAGTTGTCGCCGCTGAGGTGAGCGCCGTGCATGAGCGCGTGGGGCTCTGCGAAGTGAATGGCTTCAACCGGATCGAGATCACCGGCGCCGACCGCCACGCCTTTCTCGACCGGCTGTTCTGCGGGCGGGTCCCGCGCCGCCTTGGCCGCGTGGCACTCGGCTATCTCCTCAACGACCACGGCATGGTCAAATCCGAGGCGACCCTCGCCAACCTGCCCGCCTCCGACCGCGGGCCCGAGCGGATCTGGTACGGCTCCGCCGCGGCGAGCGAGTTCCACGACATGGATTGGCTCGACCAACACATCCGGCCGGGCGAGGATGTCTGCCTTCAAAGCCTCACCAACGATCAGACGATCCTGGTGCTCGCGGGCCCGAAGGCGCGCGATGTGCTCGCATCCTGCGCGCGGGGCGACTGGTCGCGCGAGGCCTTCCCCTGGCTCTCGGTGCGGGAGTGTTTCATCGGTTTCGCCCCAGCGACCGTGATGGGGGTGAGCTTCTCGGGCGAGCTTGCCTACGAGATCCACATACCGAACGCCTCCCTCTATGCCGCATGGCTCGCACTGCGGGAGGCTGGAGAGGCGCACGGGCTCCAGCTTTTCGGTGCGCGCGCGGTGGAGGCGATGCGGCTCGAGAAAGGCTTCCTGCACTGGAAGTCGGATCTCATCACCGAGTTCGATCCCTTCGAGACCGGGCTCGACCGGTTCGTGAAGCTCGACAAACCGGACTTCGTGGGGCGGACGGCGCTCCTGCGCCATCATCAGCGCGGGGTGCGGAAGAAGCTCGTCACCCTCCGCATCGACGCCACGCATGCCCCGGCCCATGGCGGCGCATCGCTGATGCATGAGGGCCGTGTCGTTGGCACGATCACCTCCGGTGACTGGGGGCACCGGGTCGGGATGAACCTCGCCTACGGGTTCGTTGCGCCCGAGCACACCGAGAAGGGCGCCGCCATGCAGCTCGATCTCTGCGGCGACCTGGTCGGCGCATCGGTGATCGCCGCATCGCCCTTCGATCCCGACCACACCCGGATGCGGCTCTAGCGCGTTCTTCGACCTCCCGTGCCCATGTCATGCCCAGCAACATCGTGAACGCGTCTGAGATAGGCGGGCAGCGCGCTCCCCCTTTTCCGCTGATCACCCGAACGCTCCTGCGCCCAACGATGCGTCGCTGCACTATCGCAACGTCGTGCGGATCGCTAACACCGCGAGCGACGTAGGGGCAGTCGGCGAAAGGCGGGGGCGAGGATGGGCGAAGATACTGTCACGATCATCTTGCCTGAGGAGCCCTCGCCCGAGCTTCTGAACCGGTTGCACGACGCGTTCCCAGACGCCGCGGTCGCGCAGGCCGAGGCCGTGCCCGAGACGACGGTCGGTGCGGTTGCCGCACTCGAGACTGCCCTGGCTCAGGCCATCGGTGCCGCACCGGGCTTGCCGGGCGTGATCGGCGCGTGGCTCGCGGGCCTTCCCGATGGCGCGATGACTTTCGTCTACATCGCCTTGGCGCTGATCCTCGGCTACGGCCTGGAGCGCGGCATCGCTTTTCTGGTACCGCAGCCCGCAGCCATGCCGACGGCGCCGGGCTTCGCTGGGCGCCTGAAGCCAGCATTCTTGCGAACACTTCGCAGCCTCGCCCTTCTCTGCGTCTTCGCCTTCGCCGCACGTTTCTTCGGTCGCACGATGCTGACGGCCGATCCGTCGGTCGCACGGCTCGGGCTCGGTGTTCTGATCGCGATCCTCTTCGCACGCCTCCTCGTCATCGTCTTCGACCTCTTGGCGGCACCCAATGCACCGGCAAGGCGGCTGATGGGTTTCAGCGACGCGGAGGCGCAGCGCGCCTTTGGCGTAGGGCTGCGCCTCGCCCTCGCCGGCGCGCTCATCAACACGCTCTACGCGATGGTCCTCGCCGCCGCCCCCGGCAGCGAAGGCGCCCTCGCCCTGGCGACCCTCGCGCTGATCCGAGCCCTCGTCACGAGCGCGTTCTTCTGGGCCATCCACGCGCCCGTGGCACGCCTGATCGCGGGCCGAGAACCGGATGAACCGGATGAAACGAGCACACTCACACGATGGCTCGCCTCGAATTGGAGCTGGTTCTTCATCGGCTTCGCGCTCCTCGATTTTGTGCTCAAGCTTCAGGGGATCTTGGGACTTCTCGATGCCGATGCGCGAAGCGGCGCTGGCCCGGTCATCTTCGTCCTCTCCATCTCGGCCCTCTCGGTCGCGGCACTGCGCATCCTGCGGGTGGAGTGGCTCGAGGCCGGCGCGCAGCCCTGGATCGCCGGGATGACCGCCGTGGCGGAGGGTGTTCTCGCGGTCGCTGCAGCCCTCCTTCTCCTCGCGCTCTGGGGTATCGACCCGTTCTCTGCCCATGGCGGCGACGGCACCCTGCGCTTCATTCCCGCCCTGGTCGAAGCGCTCATCGTCATCGTTGTCGGCGCCGCGATGTGGCGCGCCGTCATGCTGATCCTGCAGGCCCGCGACGGCGGCGATGGGGCGGAGACCGAGGGCGACGGGATGGGCGCCGAGGGCTCCCGCGTCGACACGGTGCTGCCCATCCTGCGCGGCTTCGCCCTCGCCGCCATCGGCATCACCACGATCATGACCGCCCTCGCGGCCCTCGGCGCCAATATCGGCCCGCTTATCGCCAGCGCCGGCGTCGTGGGCCTCGCCGTCGGCTTCGGCGCACAAAAGCTCGTCTCAGACGTGATCAGCGGCGTCTTCTACCTCTACGAAGACGCTTTCCGCATGGGCGAGTATATCGTGACGGGCGCGGGCAAGGGCACGGTCGAACGGATCTCGATCCGCTCCGCCATGCTCCGCCACCACAACGGCCCGATCTACACGATCCCGTTTTCCGAAATGGGGACGATCCAGAACCACAGCCGCGATTACGTCGTCATGAAGTTCACCTTCATGGTGCCCGACGAGACGGATCTCGAGATGATCCGCAAGCTGGTGAAGAAGGCGGGGCAGGAAATGGCCGCGGATCCGGAACTCGAAGGCAAGCTGATCGCGCCGCTGAAGTCACAGGGTGCCATCGCCATCCAGGGCCGCAACTACGAGATCGGCTGCAAGTTCACCGCCCGTCCGGGCCAGCAATTCGTGATCCGACGCAAGGCCTATGCCGTGCTGCAGAAGGCGCTAAGGGACAAGGGCATCGAACTCTCGGCCCCCTCCTTCGCCTTTACGACCGATGGCAGCGCCCCTGGCCCCGGTGGCTCCATTGGCCCCATTGGCACCGGAGGCTGAACGTCCCAGCCCACGGGTCGGACGATCGGCTTGCTTGGAAACGCCGCCTGTTCAGCGTCAGACCCCGTGGTGATCCCGATACCACTTGACGAAGGCGGTCAGCCCGTCGGCGAGCGGCGTTGAGGGCCGGAAGCCGATCGCCGCCTCCAACCGCTGCGTATCCGCCGCCGTCGCGACCACATCTCCGGGCTGCATCGGTAGCATCCGGCGCTCCGCCTTGCGTCCGCACGCCTCTTCCAGGAGATCGATAAAGCGGCCGAGTTCCTCGGGCTGGCTGTTGCCGATGTTGAAGATCTCATGCGGCGCCCAGGATCGGGCCGGATCGGGTGCCACCGGGTCGAACCCGGCGTCGGGCTCGGCCGGGCGATCCACCAGCCGCGCGACCGCCTCCACCACATCGTCGATATGGGTGAAGTCGCGCCTCATCTCGCCGTGATTGTAGACATCGATCGGCGCGCCTTCGAGGATCGCCCGAGTGAACTTCCAATACGCCATGTCCGGCCGGCCCCAGGGCCCATAGACCGTGAAGAACCGAAGCCCCGTGACCGGCAAACCGAAGAGATGCGCGTAGGAATGCGCCATCAGCTCGTTCGCCTTCTTGGTCGCGGCATAAAGGCTTACGGGGTGATCGACCGCATCCGCCTCGGCGAAGGGCACCTTGACGTTGCCCCCATAGACCGAGCTCGACGAGGCGTAGAGCAGGTGCTTGGTCTCCGCATGGCGGCAGCCCTCCAGCACCGCAAGGAAGCCCGCCAGATTCGCATCTGCATAGTCGAAGGGCGCCTTCAGGCCGTGCCGAACTCCTGCTTGCGCTGCCAGATGCACGACCTTCGCCGGGCGCTCCGCCGCAAAAAGCGCGGCTGTCGCCTCTCGGTCGGCAAGATCGAGTTCGACGAACCGAAATCCGGCACGCCCCTCTAGCCGCACCAAACGCGCCCGCTTCAGACCGGCATCGTAGTATGGGGAGAGATTGTCGACGCCGAGAACCGGGCGGCCCTCCTGCAACAACCTCTCGATGAGGGCGGCGCCGATGAAACCGGCAGCACCGGTGACAAGGATCGCTTCGCCCAAGCGCTCAGCCCCGCCCGACCGAGACGTATCGGAACCCAGCACCCCGAGCATCGGCCGGACGGTACACATTGCGCAGATCGATCATCAGGGCTTCGGCCACGACGTCGTGCAGCCGCGAAAGATCCAGCGCCCGGAACTCGTTCCACTCGGTCAGGATGACGACGGCATCGGCGCCCTTGGCGGCCTCATAGGCGTCCTCGCACCAGGTCACACCCGGCAACAGCGCCTCGCCCTCCTTGCGCCCCTGCGGATCGGTCGCGCGCACTTTCGCCCCCGCCCCGATCAGGGCCGGCACCACCGTCAAGGCCGGTGCATCGCGCATATCGTCGGTGTTGGGCTTAAAGGTCACGCCCAGCACGCCCACGGTCTTGCCCGCCACGCTGTCGCCCATCGCCTCGACGATCTTGCTGACCATCGCGCGCTTGCGGGCATCGTTGACCGCGATCACCGTCTCCACGATGCGAAGGGGCGAGGCGTATTCCTGGCCCGACCGCGCTAGCGCCGAGGTGTCCTTGGGGAAGCACGAACCGCCATAGCCCGGCCCCGCATGCAGGAACTTGCCCCCGATGCGCCCGTCGAGGCCGATGCCCTTGGCAACATGCTGCACATCCGCGCCCGTCTTCTCGCAAAGATCCGCGATCTCGTTGATGAAGGTGATCTTGGTCGCGAGAAACGCATTGGCCGCGTATTTGATGATCTCAGCGCTTTCGAGCGAGGTGAAGACGATCGGCGTCTCGCGGAGGAAGAGCGGGCGATAGACCTCGCGCATCACCTCCTCGGCCCGCTCCGAAACACAGCCCACGACCACACGGTCGGGCCGCATGAAATCCTCGATCGCGGCACCCTCGCGCAGGAACTCGGGGTTCGAGGCGACATCGAAATCCGCCTCGGGCGCCACCGCTTTCACCCGTCGCGCGACCTCGGCATTGGTGCCAACGGGCACGGTCGATTTCGTGACGACCACGGTGTAGCCGGTCAGATGCCGGGCGACTTCCTCGGCCGCGGCATAGACATATTGCAGATCCGCGTGCCCATCGCCCCGCCGCGTGGGCGTGCCGACGGCGATGAAGACCGCATCCGCTTCGCGCACCGCGGTCCCCAGATCCGAGGTGAAGCTCAACCGCCCCGCCTCGGCATTCCGCGCGATCAGCGTGTCGAGCCCGGGCTCGTAGATCGGTACCTCGCCAGCCTTCAGCCCCTCGATCTTCGCCTCCGAGACGTCGACGCAGACGACCTCATGGCCGAAATCCGAGAAACAGGCGCCCGAGACGAGGCCCACATAGCCGGCCCCGATCATCGCGATCCGCATGAACGCCTCCCCCGTAACGACGTCAAATCGGACGCCGCTCTAGCGGCAGGCCCCGGCGATGACAAGTCGGGATTAGGCGTCGCGTGCCCACCGCGCGGCTTAGGCGGCGGCTTAGGCGGCGGGGCTCTCCGCCTGCTTCTCGATCACAGCAACCGCTTTGGAACCGCTCGCGGAATTGTCGCCTGTGGGGCCGACCAATAGCGGGAGGAGCGCTGCATCCGCGATCATCCCCTCGCCCCCGCCGGGCGCGCCGATGCCGCGGACAAGCCAGCTTCTGACCTCGCTTTCCGGGCGACCCTCACCACGGGCGATCGCCGCACGGATCGCGCAGTAGCGCCCCGATGGTTCGGTCTCGTTGAGCTTCCGCAGCTCGCCCCTCGCCTCGTCCCACTTGCCCTCCATCAGCGCGAGCTCCGCGCGCGTGTAGTGCGTTTGCGGGTGATTGGGGTTGGAGTTGAACAGTGCCTCGAACCGCGCACGCCGTGCCTCGGGCGCCTCATCCGGCTCAAGATCCGCGAAGACCGAGGCGACTGCGGGCCCCGGCGCCGATTTCCAGGCATCCGAGATGACTTTCGCCGCCTGTTTGGTGGCTCCGGTCTCTGCCAGGTATTTTGACGCCTTGGCTGTCGCCTCGCGGTTCGACGGGTCGATCTTCGCGGCCTCGACGGCAAGCTTCAGCGCATCGCCGTTGCGCCCCTGATCCTGCGCCTCCGCCGCCTGTGCCAGCGCGAGGTTCGCCTCACGCCGCGCCGCCTCCTCGGCCGTCAGCAGATTGCTGCGCTTCAGCGAGCTGAGCGTCGCCCGCGCCCCTTCCCAGTCGAACTTCTGCGACTGCATGCCGAAGAGGGCCTCGAGCGTCTCCTTGTCATCGGTCTTGAGCCCAACGGCGGTCTTGGCGAGGATCTCTGCTGTCTCCCGCTCACCATCGGTATCGGCCAGGCGCAGCAACCCCTTCACACCGACAAGCGCCGTCTCGGAATGATCGGCAAGGGCGCGATAGTAGGCACGTGCACGAACCGTGTCGCCAGCGAGTTCAGATGCTTGGGCATTGACAAGCCTGGTCACATTTGGCCGCCTTAGCTTCCGTTCAGCAAGCTGTGCCTTTTGCTTTGCTCTGCGACCATCGCCCAACGCGATTGCAGCGTGAGCTTGGGCCATCGCCTCGGCGCCCTTCCGCTCGTTGGCGCGCTCGAAATATCGAGTGATGCTTGAGTCGCCGCCAAAGAAGAAGCTGAAGCATGCCAGCAAAAAGCCTGAGAGCCTGAGCGTGATATAGAGCGCACAGAACCCTACGAGTAGTATTAGAACCACAAATACAGGGCGTATGTCCTGGATCTCACGGTCGTAGAACTTTATCGAGACGCCGTTGTCGGGCGGGGCGGAGACCAGAACGTGTCCGGCGAAGGTGAGCCCCGCGATGATGGCGATGAAGACCGTGAATTTCAGGATGGAATTCAGCATCGTTTGGCTCCCTCACCCATTGCTCGCTGCGCCGATCTCGGCCAGCCAGTTATCAAGCGCCGTCTCCGCACCGACCCGCGTCTCCAAATCGTTGAGCCAGCCTGCCATCGCCTCGCGGGCGTGGTCGGGCAGACCGGTCGACTCGGCCAAGGCCGTGTTCGCATCGCCATTCTCGATGGCAGCGCCCACACGGCTCAGCACAGCCTCCACATCGTCACCCTCGCGAGGCGTGGTGTTGCGGACGGTGACCTGGCTCTGCAGCCATCCGAAAACCGCGTTCGACGTCTCACCCGTCGCTGCGAGTTCTGCGCGAAGGGCGGCCTGTGCGACCGATGGAAAGCGCTCGCCCAACACATCCGTCGAGACGACACCGCCCACAGCGTCGCTCAAAGCAGCCGGAGGCGTCGTTGCGGATAGGGTCGACAGATCCGAGAGGATCGCGCCGAACGCATCGCCGGCAACCAGGCGCGTCCGCAACGCTTCGCCACCGGCTCGGAGACGGGCGGCGTTCTCACGCTGCGCCGCATCGGAACGGGCCTGCTCCAGCGCGGCCTCCGCCTCCGCCTGCTTCGCACGGGCATCGTCGAGCCCGCTTTCGATCGCCGCGATCCGGTCGGTCGCACCCTTCACGGTCTCGGAGAGGCCAGCAAACTCGGTCCCGGTAACCTCGGGCTCCTCGGCCTCCAGCGCGTTGATCCGCTCCGTCAGCTGCGCTGGCATCGTGCTCGTCTCAAGCGCAAGGATCCGCTGATGCAGCGCCTCTACATCCTCGCCGCTCGCGATGTTCGAGGCGGCGAGGGACTGGATATCCTCCGTCACGCCCGCCATCCGAGCGCTCAGCGCCGCAACATCCTCGGCCTTGGCGATGCCAGCGGCTGAAAGCGTCTGAATATCCTCAGAGAGCGTGATGCCGGCCGCCGAAAGCGCCTGAACATCTTCGGAGAGCGCGATGCCGTTGGCGGACAAATTCGCCACATCATCGGAGATGGCGTCCAACCGGCTGCCCAGGGTCGCGATGTCCTCGCTTACATCGGGCGGCGCTGCTGCCTCCTCGGCCTCGAGCGCCGCGATCCTCGCTTCCAGCGCGACGACCGCCGGATCGGGCCCAGCGCCCCGATTCGTCAGAAACTCGGCGATGGGGCGCGGCAGATGCGGTGCGATCGACGGCCCAATAATAAGAATGCCGACGGCTCC
>JBCDFC010000191.1:0-9474 GCA_039178805.1 Pseudomonadota bacterium
ACCTCGGCGCCCGCGCGCCGGGCCCGGCGGGTCAGCGCCTGGCACAATCCGGCAGGATCGATGTCGCCGTCCAAGGGATCCCAGAGCCCGCCCACAAGGTTCTCGGTCGAGATCAGCGGGTGACGCCGGGCGCATTCCTCGGCATCGATCACCTCGAAATCGACATCCATGCCCCGCGCCATCGAGGCGAAATGGCGATAGCCTTGCAGCTGCGCTTCGGTATTCGCGAGGCGTATCCCGCCATCGCCGTGGTGGTAGTTGATCGGGTAGTCTGGATCGGCGGCAAGCTCCTGGTAGAGCCGGATCGAGTGGCTCTTCAGCCCGACCATCGTCTGGTTCATGCCGAAATTCGTGACCTGGGCAGCGGAATGCCAGGTCGTCCCGCTGGTCAGCTCGTTCCGCTCGACGAGCACTACGTCGCTCCAGCCCTCTTGCGTGAGATGGTAGAGCGTCGAGCAGCCCGCGATGCCCCCGCCGATGACGACAACCTTGGTGCGGGATTTCATGGGCGTGGCCTCCGATCCGTTGTCGCCTGATTGGTGGCAAAGGAGGGCAGCGGTGCAATGCAGGAGCAATTTATGCGAAATTTTCGAATTTGATTTTCGATGTTATGCGAAGAAGAAGCGCTTCGTTGCCAGCCGTGCTCTGACCGTCGAGGAGTCTCGATAGGTTGCCGGGTGAAAGGCTTCGCGATGACGCAGACCAGGACCAAGCGGAGTGGGCGCAAAGAACGTCATGCTCTGCGCGCTCAGAAGCCGGCGATCAATCCGTGCCCGCCGGGGCAGATCGGTGGCACCTACAAGCCGCTGACCGTCTTTGAGCTTGAGAGCATCTATCAGACCGCGCTGGATCTCTTGGAGCGGCTGGGCATGGGCGAGGTGCCCGCACGCTTGCGCGACGACCTGCTGGCGGTGGGTGCTATCGATGATGGCGCGGGCCGCATCCTTTTTCCGCCGGCCCTTGTCGAAGATGCGATCGATCATGCGGCGAGGACCTTCGTCCTCCATGGCCGTGACGAAGCGCGCAGCATCGAGATTGGCGGCAACCGGGTCTATTTCGGCACTGGCGGTGCGGCGGTGCAGACCCTCGATCTCGCCACTGGGCGCTACCGGCCCTCGACGCTGCGCGATCTGCACGACTTCACCCGCCTGCAGGACACGCTGGCGAACGTGAGCTGGTACACGCGCTGCTGTGTGGCGACGGATGTGCCGGACAATTTCGACTTGGACGTGAACACGGTCTTCGCGCTCCTCAAGAACACGACGAAGCCCGTTGCCACGTCCTTCACGCTGGCGAGCCATGTGGCGCCCATCGTTGAGATGCTGGATATCGCGGCGGGGGGTGAAGGTGCCTTTGCCAGGCGACCGTTCGTGAAGGCGCATATCAGCCCGGTGATCTCGCCCATGCGCTATGGCGAGGATGCGGTCGACGTCGTCTATGCGTGTATCGAGCACAACGTCCCTATGTCCTGCATCACCGCCGCGCAGGCCGGGGCGACGGCGCCGGCGACGATGGCGGGGTTCCTGGCCCAGTCGCTGGCCGAGACGCTGGCGAGCCTCGTCATGGTGCATGCGATCATGCCCGGCTATCCGATGGTGTTCTCGAACTGGCCGCTGGTGATCGATCTGCGAACGGGCGCGTTCTCGGGCGGGAGCGGGGAGACCGCGGTGCTGAACGCGGCCTCGGCGCAGCTTTCGAACTGGCTCGGTCTGCCGTCCGGTGTCGCCTGCTCGATGACCGATGCGAAGGCGATCGATGCGCAGTACGGGATGGAGAAGGGGCTGACCTCGATGGCGGCGGCGCTCGCCGGGGGGAACCTCATTTATGAGAGCTCAGGCATGACGGCGTCGCTCTTGGGGGCGAGCTTCGAGGCCTTCGTGCTGGACGACGAGATGCACTCGCACACTTACCGCGCGCTCCGCGGTGTCGAGGTCACCGAGGAGAGCCTCGCCTTCGAGACGATCTGCGAGGCGGTTCGGGGCGAGGGGCATTTTCTGGGCGGTCAGCACACCTATGCGGCGATGGAGCGGGATTACTTTTACCCCAGCCTCGCCGATCGGGACGAACCGCGCTCCTGGGCGGAGAAGGGCGCGCAGGATGCCTGGGCGCAGGCGCGGCTGCGCGCCGAGGAGATCCTGCGCACGCATCACCCGGCCTATCTCTCGAGCCGCGAGGAGCAGGCGATAAGGGACCGCTTTGCGATCCTCTAGAGAAACGTCTGATCAGACCGCACCACTGTCGTCATCGCCGGGCTAGTGGTTTGGCCGAGACGTTTCATGCCGTCATTGCCGGACTTGATCCGGCAATCTAACTCTATCGAAGATTCTGATAAGTCGAGGTTTTCTGGATCCCCGGGTCAAGCCCGGGGATGACGCAAACGGGTTCGCTCCGTTCCGGTCGGACCACTAGACCCGGCGATCCAGCGGCACGGGCCATGGATGCCCGGGTCAAGCCCGAGCATGACTGGAGCACTTGGGGTCGAGAGGCGCGCTAGGGTCGCCTCCGGCCCCACCGCAATAGCGCCATTGCCGCGGTCGATGCGTTTTCGGCATCTACGACACAAGCGCGAAGCTCTCCTCGAGCCATGGTGCGCTTTGCTGGAATGGCTTGATCGCGTGGGCGGTGATGAGCGCGCGCATCTTGCGGTCGACGAGATCCAGGATCGAGCGGGAACAGTCGGGTGTCGCGACGATCGAGAGCGTGCGGGCGAAGCTCTTGCCCGGAAACGGGACCATCTTGAGCCTTGGCTGAAAGCGTTTTGCCCGCGCGAAGAGGAGCGGCGTGGTGATGGTCCAGCCCGCGCCGGCTGCGACCATGGCCATCAGCGTTTGATGGTTCCCGCATTCGAACCGATGCGGCAGCGAGAGCCCCATGCGGCGGAGCTGCGACTCGATCTGTCGCGCGATCATGAGGTTGCGTGAGAAGCGCAGGAAAGGCGGCGTGGCCTGACCGGCCAGGAGGTCCGGCAGCGCATGCTCACCCGCGCGCGGCAGGACGACGACGAAGGGATCGCGCAGCAGCGGATAGTCCTGCAGATCGCGAAGACGCTCAGTCGGGGTCCCCGTCACGCCGAGATCCAGCTGGCGATTGCGCAGCATGTCGATGATCGTCTGGCTCGTGTCGGTATGGTGGAGGAACTGGCAGCGCGGCATCTTCGCCGCGAGGAAGACGGCGAGCTCCGGCGTGATGTCGCTGTCGAAATCCTCGATCGCGCCGAGGCGGAGATAGCTCGCCTCCGCGATGTTACCCGCCGAAGCCTCGGCCTTCGCCTTGCGGATCGCATAGAGCGCCTCGTCGATGTTGCGGAGGAACGCCTGGCCCTTGGGCGTGAGAACCATCGGGCGGCGCGTGTGGTTGAAGAGCTCGACGCCGAGATGCTCTTCCAGGCTTCGCAGATGATGCGAGATGGTGCTGACCGATAGCCCCGTCTCCTCGGACACATGCTGCAGCGACGGCGACCGGGCGCTGATCTGGAAAAGCTCCAGCGCCTTCAGGCTTAGATCTCTCTTCGCCGACTTGTTGTTCATGCCAGTGGCCTTCATCGGGCATTCAGTTCGCGCTCTCTCGCCAACAGTGGCGGCAGCATCCACGCGCCTGTGGAGAAGCAACTGCCGCTGCGAACCGTCGTTCAGAGTTTCGAGTTTATCTCACATTGATTCATGCGATATGGGAATAATGGCTCATGTCACTGTCGTCCGGCGATGTACGCGCTCTGACCACTTCACGAAATGCCGGTCGGTCCAACTCCGTCGCATCGGGTGCGGACCTTGGGTCACAACGCTGGCAGAAGTGTCCTGTGCGGTGTTCAACACTCTGGGAGAACGGTCGCATCTGGTTTCGATCTAATCGGATGATGTCGGCAACATTCAGCTGACAAGCCAACCTAGCCCTCCTGCCTCGGGCCGGAACTAGCCGCAGGTCGCGACGGAGGGTTTCGCAGTGTCTACGCATCAAAGGTCAAGCCTGATCGCCGCTGTCGCCGCATCGCTCACTTGCGCCAACGCGGAGGGGCAGGAGCAACCGCAGCCTGAACCTCTGCCCGCAGGCGATGTGGTCGTGCTCGATGAGCTGTTTGTTACCGCGCGGCGAACCGAGGAGTTGCTGCAGGACGTGCCCGGCAGCGTCGTCGTGCTGAGTGACGAGGAGCTCGAGCGCTCCAATCTCCAGACGACCAGCGAGATCATAAACCGACTGCCGAATGTGAATTTTACGGGTGGCGGCGGTCCAAACGACCTGTTCCTGTCGATCCGTGGCGTCAGCAACCTGATCGCGACCGGTGCAACGGGGCCCACCAATGGCGTTTTCGTCGACGGGGTGCTGATCAATCCCACGGGCGGGATCTCGGGCATCAACTCGACGGCCGTCGACCTCGAGCGGGTGGAGACGGCCTTCGGCCCCCAGGGAACCAATTTCGGTCGAGGCACGATCGGCGGGGCGATCAACTTCGTCACCAAGAAACCGACCGATGTCTTCGAGGCGTCGCTGAGCCTTGAGGCCGCCTCCTTTCCCGATGGCCGGGGTACGGCGATCGTGAACCTGCCGCTGTTGGAAGACGGCCTGCTTTCCGCGCGGCTCGTGGCGTTTGGCGGCGTTAGCGATGGGTTCGTGGACTATCTCGCCAGCAGCGATCCGGACACGATCGGGACGGATAATGCCGGCTTCCGCCTAAGCCTCGGCTCCCGGCCGACGGACCGGCTCAGCCTCAACGCCTCCTTCTCCTTCGATCGCACTGGCTTTGACGACACCAACAGCGCGACCCTCGAGTCGGTGGAGGACGAGGACCCGGTCTTCGCCGGTATGTTCGTCGAGGAAAACAAACTGCAGCGCATCCTGTTGAGCGGTGAGGCCGTGTACGATCTGGACGTGGGCTCGTTCATACTGCGCTCCTCTTACTATGAAACCGATGAGGCGACCTTTACCGACTCAGATCTCGGCGAACCCAACTTCACGCTCGGTATCGTCGATCTGGAGGAGCAGGCGATATCCGAGGAGTTGCGCTTCGAAAGCGAGGAGTTCGATCTCCCCCGTTCCTTGGGCACACTCTCTTTCAATGTCGGCGCCGCGATCAGCTTTACGGACTTCAGTCTGGAAAGCACGACCGACCCGGAGGACGATGCGTTTGCGTTCATCGGTGACGCGCTCTTCGGATCGCCCCTTGGGGATGATGGCAGCACTTTCGTGATCCTGTCCGAGCAGGAGCTCTTCAACTTCGGGATCTTTGGCGATGTGCGTTGGCGGCCGATCCCGGATCTGGAGCTGGCGGCCGGGGCGCGGTTCCATCTGGATCGCGTTTCGGAATCCGGTGAGACGCTCAGCGGCGGATTGACGGCGGCGCTGCTCCCGCCGGTGGAGCTGCAGACGGGGCGCGAGACCTTTACGGCGATCACGCCGAATGCGTCGGTCAAATACGACTGGTCCGACGACCTCTCGACATATCTCTCGTTCTCCACGGGTTTCCGCGCCGGTGGCTTCATCACCGATGTGACAGGGTTCCAGAGCTTTGATGAGGAGTCCGTCCGGCAGATCGAGGGCGGGTTTCGGGCGCGCTTCTTGGATGGTCGCTTGGCTGTCACTGGGAGCGGCTACTTCCTCGATTACGAAGATATCCAAGTCTCGACGATCGACACCATCGGCACGACGGTGTTCACGACCATCGACAACGCGGCCTCGGCGCGGAGTGTCGGTGCGGAGGTCAGCATCGCTGCGGCACCGATCGAGGGGCTGACTTTGAACGCGCTGATGGGGGTCAACTTCTCCAAGTTTACGGATTTCACCGACTCGAGCTTTGGCGATCTGACCGGCACGCGTCTGCCGAACGCCCCCGTGCACACGCTCAGCATCACGGCGGACTATCAGCATCCCGAGGAACTGCTGCCTGGCATCGATGGTTTCGTGCGGGCGGAGTACAACTTCCGCACCGGGTTCACGAGCCTGCTGGATCCGGATGTCACGAGCTTCGATGGCTATGACGTGCTGAACTTCCGCCTTGGTCTGCGGAGCGAGCGCTTTGAGATCGAGGCTTTCGTCGAGAATGCGCTAAACGAGGTCTACGCGACCGATGTGGTCGGTACGCCGATCAGCTTCGTACCGTCCCCGACGACGGTGGATATCGGTCCGACGAGGCGTTTCGGTGTTCGCGGTCGGATGACGTTCTAAGGCCATCGCGGAAGGCTGCTTGTCGCGCTGATCCTGGGCAGCCGCTTATCCTATCCGAAGGGATAGGATCGTATCCGAATTCGACAGCGTTATTTTCTTTTGCGCCAACACCCTACGCCTGCGCGCGCTACGCGCCGACAGGGCCTGGTGGTAGTGCAACCCCCGTCGAAAGTCGCGCCGCTTGGAGCGCGACGAAGTCAGAGCGAAGACCTTGTTCAGGGGAATACCGATGTCGAACGTCATCATCATGCCACGCCGCTCGAACCGCCCGCTGCTCGATCGCGACGCCGTCTCGCAGACCGATTGTCAGAGGGTGCGCGCCATGCTCCTCGCCATGGCGGATGCAGCCTCGATGCCTTCGGGTGACCCCGCGAACCTTCCCTGGCCGCCGCTAAGCCCCGCTGCGTGAGGCGGGTCATTTTAGGGCGCCTCTCGAGCTCATGTGTTCATAGCAGGCTCGGCACTGGCTCAACCCTCATGGGCGCATCGGATCCGAAGGTGATCTCGCGGCATCGATATCCAGATCGTATTATGGACACGCTCCTCGATGCGCGTTTCTGCGGAGCGCCGCATCGATCACAGGGCCAACACGAGCGACAGTCCTTGATGTCGCCACTTGCGTGGATCTAACTGCGTCCATCGGATTGGATGTCATCGGGACACGGGCGTGAGTGTCGGAGAACAACGCTGCAGCAAGTGTTCCGACATGGTCCCGCCAGGGTCGAGGTTCTGCCCATCTTGCGGCGCAAAGCTCGCACTGCGTTGCAAGAGTTGCGGGGCGGAGGTTGGCGAGGGGGACCGGTTCTGTCGAGAATGCGGTGCGCCGCAGGAACCGCCTCCCGGTTCTGACGCATCCGATGGTGAGCATCGTCTTCTGACGATCATGTTCTCGGATCTCGTTGGATCGACGAACCTTGCCATGATGCTCGATCCCGAGGAGCTGCGCGAGGTTCTGCGCCGCTATCAGGCGGCGTGCACTGCGGCCATCGAGGGTCATGACGGGATGATCTCCGCCTATCTTGGCGATGGCATCCTCGCCTTCTTCGGCTACCCGGTGGCCCTCGAAGACGCGGCGATCCGTGCTGCGGACGCGGCGCGCCAGATCGTGTCGGAAGCTGAGCGGATCGATCGGGAGATCTCGGCTCGCATCGCGGGGCGGGTGCGTGTTCGAGTGGCGCTCCACTCGGGGATGGTTCTGGTCGGACAGATGGGGAGCGGAGAGCTCAAGGATCGCCATTCGGTCGTCGGCGCCCTCCCCAATGTCACGGCGCGGCTGCAGGAGCTGGCGCCCACGAACGGCGTCGTGATTAGCGAGGAGGTCAGGCGGCGGTTGAACGATGCGTTCGCCGTCACGCCGCTCGGCGCGCATTCGCTGAAGGGCGTGACCGGTGAGATCGAGGTCTACGAGCTCGGTCAGCGGAACTGGGGACCGGAGGCCTCGGGCCCTGAGGATGAAATCGAGCTCTTCGGCCGGGAGAGAGAGCTCGGCATCCTGCGCCGCGCCTGGGAGAGCTATGCTCGAGATGGGCTTGGCGGGATCGTGACCGTCGTAGGCGAACCTGGTGTCGGCAAGTCGGGGCTGCTCAGGCGGTTCCTGCAGGATCTCGACACGAGCACCGGCGGCCCGCTTGTCTTCACCGGCGCGATTTCGGATCGGGAGACGGTCTTCAGCAGTCTTTGGCGGATGCTGGAGCGTGAATGCGTGCCGAGCGGGGCGGAGCGCGATGACAGCGATGCGGCCCTGCTCGCCTGGTTTGCGGAACATGGCTGCGAGAGCGCCAACTTCCGGGAGGCGCTGCTCGCCCTCCGCCGCTCGGCTCTGACGAGTTTGGAGACGCTGGCGGGTACGAGCGACCTCCGCGCGGACATCTTCGCGGCGTTTCGGCGGTACCTTGCTCAACGCCCGCGCCCGCTCCTCATCGTTCTCGAAGACGCGCATTGGATCGATCCTTCGACCCTTGAGATGATCGACGGGGCGCTGGAGGAAAGCGACGAGCCGGATCATCTGTTGGTCGTCATGACGAGGACCGGCCGGCGCTATCCGTGGAGCCGGCGGGTCACGATGGACCTGGAGCTTTCGGGTCTGACCGAGGCCGCCTGTCGCGGCATCATCCAGCGCGTTGCCGGTGGTGTGCCGCCGGATCGCGAAGTGGGGGCGCAGATCGCATCGCTTGCCAACGGGCTGCCCCTCCATGTCGAGGAAATGGCGCGGATGATGATCGAGCGCGGCCTGGTCGGCGAGCAATCCGGTCGGCTTCGCTTCCGCGGCATCGGCGCTGAGATCCCGATCCCCGGCAATTTGCTCGATCTGCTGATGGCACGCCTCGACTCGCTGGGCGAAGAGAAGGCGCTGGCGCAGGCCGCGGCGGTGCTGGGCCCCGTGGTGACAGCGACCGCCCTCGAAGCGGTGACGATGCGCGGTGCCGACTATGTGAGTGCTGGGCTGCGGCGTTTGCGAGAAGCGATGGTCGTCGAGCCAGATCAACTGGGCGAAACCTTCCACTTCCGCCACGCGCTTTTCCAGAAGGCGGCTTATGAGACGCTGCTGAAGAGCCGACGCGCGCAGCTCCATAGCGCCTATGTCGACTGGCTGCAGTCGCCGCAAAGCGATCAACGGGTAGCGCCGGAAACGCTTGGCTATCATTGCTTTGGTGCGCAGCGCTTTGCCGATGCCGCGGCGCATTTTCGGGATGCGGGCATGTTGGCGGCCAAGACCGGCGGCAACCGGGAAGCGGCGGTCTATTTCAGCCGCGCGCTGGAGGCGTCGCGCGCCGCTGCACCCAGTGCCGGGGATACGCCCGAGACGCTGGAGCTCCAGGTCCGCCTTGCCGGTGCGCTCCTCGGTGCCGATGGCCCCGGCGCCGAAAGCACCTCGCAGGCCTATGAGACGGCAGTCGAGATCTGCGATCGGGTGCCGGAATCCCACTGGCACTTCCCGGCCTACTGGGGCTGGTGGCGGATCTCGAGCAATTTCCCCGAGATGACGCGACGGGCAGCGCGCATTGTCGCCGTCGCCGACCGGATGCAGGATCAGGAGTTCAAGCTCCAGTCCCATCACTGCATGTGGGCCAACACCTTTCAGATCGGCGCCCATGCTCAAACGCTGCACCACGCACGGCAGGGTCTGGCCCTCTATCGCCCCGAAATCTCGGCGGAACAGAGCATCCTCTTCGGCGGGCATGATTGCAAAGTCTGCGGCCACGGTCAGATCGCGCTGACCCGATGGTTGACGGGCGAAGGGGAGGCGGCGCGACAGGACATCGCGCTCGCGATGCGTCATGGCGAAGCGTTGGGCCATGACGGGAGCCTCCTCCATGC
>JBCDFC010000192.1:0-9470 GCA_039178805.1 Pseudomonadota bacterium
CACGCTTTGACCTTGCGGGAATCCGTGCAGCTCCTCGCGGCATGCCTCAGATCGAGGTGACGTTCGATATCGACGCGAACGGCATCGTCAATGTGAGCGCTAAGGACAAAGGCACCGGCAAAGAGCAGAAGATCACCATCCAGGCGTCGGGCGGCCTCTCGGACGACGACATCGATAAGATGGTGAAAGACGCCGAGGAGAATGCCGAGGCGGACCGCAAGCGTCGCGAGACGGTCGAAGCGCGAAACCAGGGCGAGAGCCTCATCCACTCGACCGAGAAGTCCCTTGCCGAGCATGGCGACAAGGTGGACGAGCCGACGAAAGAGGCGATCACCGCAGCGATTGCAGCGCTCAAGGAAGTCCTCGACGGCGAAAGCGCCGAAGAGATCCAGGGCCGTACGCAGAGCCTGGCGGAGGCTTCGATGAAACTCGGCGAAGCGATCTACCGCGCCGAGGCCGATGTGCCGGAAGACGCAGCTGAGGGTGAGCCGCAGCCGGAGGCTGAGGCGAAGCCGGGCGACGAGGATGTCGTCGACGCGGAGTATGAAGAGCTCGACGAGAAGGGTGACAAGCGCGCGTCTTGATGCCGGAGAGCGCGGATCGTGACGGCAAGCATCCTGCACGCGATGGCACCCGCTGCCATAGGCCGAAAGGCCCGCGAAGGCGCCCCCGAGATGGGCGCCTTCGCTCTTCCGGCTTGGGCGGAGGCGTTGCGCAGGCTTGCAGGTACCCTGGGCTGTGGACCGATCGCACGACGCGGCGTGTCCATCCTGCGCCGCATGGTCCTTCTCGGCCGCACAGATCCGATCGATGCTCGTGTCTTTGCGTCTGGTGATGCGCCGGGCCTTTGGGCGCGGCTTCATCCGCGCGACAACCTGTCTGAAAAACGGGTCTTTGCTGGGCAGCAGTTCTGGGACCCAGTGGAACGGCAGGTCCTGGCCGATGCTATCGAGGCGCATGATGGGCCTGAGCCCTTCGTTTTCGTCGATGCAGGCGCCAATGCGGGGCTTTACAGCCTGGCGGCCATCGCTGCGGCCGAGCGTGCGCGCCGCGCTCTGCGTATCGTCGCGATCGAACCCGACCCGATCACGCTCTCGCGACTGCGCTTCAATCTCGATGCCGCCAGGCGCCGTGCAACGGTTAGCATCGTCGGTGCGGCGTTAGCGGCCGAGGCCGGCAAGGTCGCGCTCGCCCCTGCGGGCCGCAACCGTGGCGAAGTGAGTGTGACAGCGGAAGAGAGCGGCACCATGGTCGCGGCACGTACGCTCACGGATGTGCTGGCAACCGAAGGTCTCGAACGGATCGACGCGCTCAAGGTCGATATCGAAGGGATGGAAGCGTCTGTGCTGCGAGCCTTCTTCCAAACGGCCCCGGCGGACCTCCACCCGCACATGATCATATTGGAGGCACCCCGAGGAGCGGAGACCGATGCGCTGGCGCTCTTGCGCGCTGAGGGGTACAGCGTCCTCGACCGTACGAAACTCAATGCCATTCTCCGCCGCGCCATACGCCCTACATCGGCATCGGCACTGACGATCAGCCATGGCGACGCACCGATCTCCGCTCACGGGCGATCCGGTGCCGGCGCCCATCACGGAGACGCGACCGATGGCTAAGCGTGATTTCTACGATCTTCTCGGCGTTGCCCGTGGCGCGTCCGAGGAGGAGCTGAAGAAAGCCTACCGCAAGAAGGCCAAAGAGCTGCATCCGGACCGCAACAAGGACAATCCGGATGCCGAGACGCGCTTCAAGGAAGTGAACGAGGCTTATGACGTTCTGAAGGACCCGCAGAAGAAGGCCGCCTATGACCGCTTCGGTCACGAGGCCTTCGAGCAGGGCGGCATGGGCGGTGCACGCGGCGGCGGCCCCGGCGCGGGGCCCGATTTCGCCTCTGCCTTCTCCGATGTGTTCGAGGACCTCTTCGGCGACTTCATGGGCGGCCGGCGCGGCCCCGGCGGCCGGCAGGGTGGCGTCCGGCGCGGCGCGGACCTGCGCTACAACCTACGTGTCTCGCTCGAGGAGGCTTATCTCGGCAAACAGGCGGCGATCCAGGTTCCGGGCTCTGCCCGCTGCGAGGCTTGTCAGGGAACGGGCAGCGAAGGTTCGGCCCAGCCCCAGACCTGCCCGACCTGCAACGGCCTCGGCAAGGTTCGCGCTCAGCAGGGCTTCTTCACGATCGAGCGCACCTGCCCGACTTGCCAGGGACGGGGCAAGATCATCAAGAACCCATGCCGGATCTGCGCGGGCAGCGGCAATGTGCGCAAGGAGCGCGCGCTCAACGTCAACATCCCCCAAGGTGTCGAGACGGGAACGCGCATCCGCCTCGCGGGCGAAGGGGAGCGTGGCGCGCAAGGCGGCCCACCGGGCGATCTCTACATTTTCATCGATGTCGCAGCCCATCCGCTGTTTGAGCGTGACGGCACCAATCTCTACTGCCGCATCCCCGTCCCGATGACGACGGCAGCCCTCGGCGGCGATATCGAGGCACCGCTCCTCGACGGCGGGCGCAGCCGTGTAAAGGTCCCGGCTGGCGTGCAGTCCGGCAAACAGCTCAGGCTCCGCGGCAAAGGCATGCCTGCGCTGCAGCGGGCTGGAACCTTCGGCGACATGATGATCGAGCTCGCGGTGGAGACGCCGGTGAACCTCACGCAGCGCCAGAAGGACCTGCTGCGTGAGTTCGATGAGGCCGGCAAGGACAACAGCCCGAACAACCGTGACTTCTTCTCCAAGGTGAGATCGTTCTGGGATGACATGACTGGCTAACCGGAGCGCAGCGGCCAGCCGCGCCCGATGTCATCGGCACGCTTCTCACACGAGACATTTTGTTCCGTAACTGCCGGACTTGATCCCGCAACCCGGCTTTCCCTGAGTTCCGAGGCGACTTCCGTTTTTCTGCGTCCCCGGTTTCAGCCCGAGGATGACGTGAACGGGTTCGTTTCGACCTCGTCGGTCCACCAGAACGTTACCGCCGCCTCGCTTTCGCCAGATTGCACTGGCTCTCTCCGCTCAACTTCTGGGGGAGACCTGCCATGAACCTGATGGATCGCCTACGCGACGCCGGCCGGCTGAGCGACACGACGCTACAGAGAAATGTGCTGACCGCCGCGGTCAGCGCCATGATCGCCGACGGCGATATCGATCGGCTCGAACATAAGCTCTTGCACGATCTCACCCCCTTCAGCCCGCTCTTCGCCGGGATCACCGAGGGTGAGATCACCGGGATCGAACGTGAGATCATCCAGCGCATCCGCGAAGTGGGCCACGAGACTGCGATCCAGGAAGCTTCGGCCGCGCTCAGCCCCGCTTTGCGCGAAACCGCGCTCGTCTTCGCCATGCGGGTCGTTCTGATCGATGGGATCGCCGATCCGGGTGAGATCCGCAGCCTCGAGCAGATGGCAGCGACGATGAGCATCTCGAACGAGGTCTTCGACGGTTTCGCGAGAACCGTCCTCGCGCTTCAGCGCGGTCCCTCGGCCCAAACCGATTGAACGATCGCTCTCGAAGACAGCAAACAAAGCTTCGAGGGCGCAGGGCTGGCGGGCGGGCCGATGGGCCGCGAAGCGGCGCACGGGGCGCCCACCAGCTGCGCCTCGGACGCCTCAGGCAGGCTGCCGCACAAGCCGCATATAGGGCTTCGGCTGCTTCCAACCCTCGGGGAACATCTCGGCTGCATCGCTGTCCGACACAGCGGGCAGGATCACGACATCGTCGCCCTGGCGCCAGTTCGCCGGTGTCGCAACCTTGTGCTTGGCTGTCATCTGAAGGCTGTCGATCACGCGCAGGATCTCACCGAAATCGCGACCCGTGCTCATCGGATAGGTCAGCATCATCTTCACGGTCTTGTCGGGCGCGATGACGAAGACGCTGCGCACGGTCGCGTTGTCCATGGCCGTGCGGTTGAACGCCGTGCCCGGAGCGGTGCGCGGCAGCATGCCATAGAGCTTGGCGACCGCGAGGTCGACATCGCCGACGATCGGATAATGCGGGGCGCTGCCCGTCACCTCCTCGATATCCTCGATCCAGCGGAGATGGTCCTCGACCGGGTCGACGCTCAGCCCGATGATCTTCACGCCGCGGCGCTCGAACTCCGGCATCAGCTTCGAGACGGCACCAAGCTCGGTCGTGCAGACCGGCGTGAAATCCTTGGGATGGCTGAAGATCACGCACCAAGCCCCATCCAGCCAATCGTGGAAACTGATCGAACCGGCTGTCGTCATGGCGGTGAAATCCGGGGCGGTATCGCCGATGCTGACCTGCATTTCCTTCTCCGTACTCTCAAGATCTTCGCAAGGGGTCGCCCGACGGGGGTCTTGGGCGCGGGGGTTCCCGCCGGGCGTGGCAGCGATCTATGGAGCCTGCGCTTCCGCATCCTGAAGGAAGCCTGAAACTTCTCTGAAAGCCGATGGAGGCGCCGTCTTGAGCGCGAGCGGGTGCGTACCGGGGAAGAGCCCGCTTCGGCCTTTCACCTCCTCAACGCGCTGAGGAAGCAGATCGCCGCGGGCTCACCAAGGCGCGGTGTCAGGCCGCCAGCTTGTCGGCCAGCCGCGTGAAGCGCGTTTCGCTATGCAGGTTTGCCAGCAACGGCTCGGCCATCAGCAGGATGCCGTGCCGCCACCCGCAATCGATCACCGCTTCCAACCGATCGAGGGCGTAGTCCTTCTCCCCGATCCGCGCCAAAGCGATCGCCTCGTGGAACTCGACCGCAGCACCACAACCCGGCTGCCAACCGACCGTCCTCGCCGCACGATCCATATCGCCCCGCATGGCGTGAAAGGCAGCCACAGCACAAAGCGACCGCGGCTCACCCGGATCCGCTGCCAAACGCGTCTCGGCGCGTTGTAGACCACGCGCCGCCAGCAACATGGCCCGCTCCTTATCGCCCAGTGCCTCAGCCGCCCGCGCCGCGAGGCCAAGGGTCTGGACATCGTCGGCATTCAGCAACGCTGCCCGTTCGCCAACCGTCGTCGCAGCCCGCCAATCACCCATGGTGAAAAAGGCGCAGGCAGCGATCAGATGGCTGTCGAAGTCATTCGGGTCGCGCGTGATCGCCTGGGCCAGCGCCGCCCGCGCCTTGTCGAGCGACCGTGCCAGCATGAGTGCGTAGCCTTCCGCTGCATGCGTGAAGGCGATGTCCGGTCGCAACCGCCGCGCCCGCTCGGCCGAAGCAAGCGCCGCCGCAATGTCCCCACCGCCACCGCGATAAAGATGGCTGGCACAGCGCGCGAAGGCGAGCTGCGCGTGACCGAGCGCAAAGCCCGGCGCCATGCCGGTCGCCTCCAAGCTCAACGCCTCCGCTTCGTCATAGCTTGGGCTCATGCCCCGCTCACGCAGCCGACGGGCCTGCAGCACGTTGAGATAGGCCTCGAGATCGAAGTCCTCCGACGCCGAAGGACCTTCACCCAGGAAGGCAGCCGACGCCTCCCGCGTGACCGGCAGCACGAGGCGATAGCCGGATTTCGGAACCGTCTCGACGGCCGAAGCCCGGCCGCCGCCAGCATTCGACGCCAACGCCCGCCGAAGCTCCGAAATCGCGGTGGTGAGCGATTCGTCGCCCACGATCACATCAGGCCAAACCGCGCGCATCAGCTCAGCGCGCGTGCAAACCTCGCCCTCCGCCTCCGCCAGAAAGCGCAGCGCCGTCATGGCGCGCGGCGAGAGCCTGCGGCGGCGGGCGCCGTCCGAGATCTCACGCGCGCAAGGGTCCACGTGCCACTGACCGACCTGGTAGGGGCGCATCGCCCCATCGTCGCTCCTGCCTTGGGACATGGCGCAAGGCCTATCCGCACACGGGGCATACATCGGTGTTTTCCGTTCTATTGCTGTTGACAGTCGGTCGGACCACCTGGAGCTGGTGGCGCTGCGATGCAGTGACGTCCGTCACGCTCTCCGTCGGTTTCGACCTATGGCGATCACTTCCACAGTGCAACATGCCGCTGGCAGTTCTTGTGCATTGGCTTGGGTTCCACGGACCGCCCCTCTTGCGTCCACGCCGCGGGCACGATTCACTCTCTCTAAAGAACAAGAGGCAGTTGGTATGCAGGCGGCACCGATCGATGTGGCCGTGACAGGCGCCTCGGGGCGCATGGGTCAGATGCTGGTGCGGGCCGTGCTGGAGGAGCCGCGCTGCCAGCTTGCCGGTGTCACGGATCGCCCGGGTTCGGATGCGATCGGACAGGATATCGGCACACTGATGGGGGGCGGTGCGCTGGGCATTGTGGTCGAGGACGACCCGCTGCCGGTCTTTGCCCGGGTACGCGCGGTTCTCGACTTTACCCTGCCCGATGCGAGCGTCGCGCATGCAGCCATCGCCGCCCAGGCGCGGCTGGTGCATGTGATCGGCACGACGGGATTTGCCGAGAGCGACCTCACTGCGATCGCCGCAGCAGGCCGCCATGCCACGATCGTTCGTGCGGGCAACATGTCGCTCGGCGTCAACCTTTTGGTGGAGCTTGTGCAGCAAGCGGCGCGCGCCCTCGATCCCGCCTATGATATCGAGGTCATCGAGATGCATCATCGGCACAAAGTGGATGCGCCTTCGGGCACGGCCTACATGTTGGCAGAGGCTGCGGCCGCCGGGCGCGGCGTCGAGCTCGAAGGGGCTGCGCGGCGTGTGCGCGACGGGCTTACCGGTCCGCGCGAGGGCGGTACTATCGGCATGCAGTCGCTCCGCGGTGGCGATGTGGTGGGCGAGCACGACGTCGTCTTTGCCGGCGCTGGGGAGCGGCTCGTGCTCCGCCATATCGCCACCGACCGTATGCTCTTCGCCCGTGGTGCGGTGGCGGCCGCCCTCTGGGGGGTGAGCAAACCACCGGGCGAGTATGGCATGGCCGATGTGCTGGGGCTGCGTGGAGACCCGCGATGAGCATGTTTTGGTTGCATATTCTGCCGTGAATGACCGTGACTTGACGCTAACTCCTGCGATGAAGGCTGACGCGATGAAGACTAGGGATGTTCGGTCCGCCTTGAATCTCGTGAAGCTCTGTGTCGGTGCAGACACGGTCGAGGACCTTGCGGAATGGCAGGCGCATGTCACAGCCACACGGCGGGCGGCGGGGGAAAGCCCCCAGCCGAACCATGTCACGCGCATGTGGCCACGGCGCGAGGCGGAGATCCTTGGCGGGGAAGGGGACGGGGGATCGCTCTATTGGGTGATCCGGGGCCTCATCCTCGTGCGCCAACCCATCCTAGCTTTCCAGGAAGTGCGGGGCGAGGACGGCATTCGCCGTTGCTCCATCGTGCTGGCACCCGAGCTTGTTCGCGTGGAGACGAAGCCTCGCGGTCCCTTTCAGGGCTGGCGCTATCTCGAAGCGAAGGACGCGCCTCGCGATCTCGGCCCATGGCGTGGCGGCAGCGAGGGCGCCCAAACCTTGCCGGTGCATCTGGAGAGCGCTCTCGAGCAGATGGGCGTCCTGGCAGCCGTCGGCTGACCGGACTTCATTGTGGCGCCATCGGGGCCTCCGGCACGCTGCCGGGCCGAGTGCTACCGTGAACCGTCTCGACACCCGCATCATCGACGTTCTCGAGCCCGTGCGCGATCTCGCTGTCGGTGAGCTGTTGGAGACGATCGCGCGCACGCTCGACGAAGGACACACGGTCCATGCGGAGCCGAAGGCGCGCGACCGGGCGGGTCAAGTATTGCGCGAGGGAAGGCTGGCGCTCCCCTCCCGCCGCGACCTGCTCGTACGCCATGCCGGCGGCAGCCTCACGCGGGAGATCCAAGGCCCTGGCTTGCTGCAGTTCGAACCGATCACCTTGGTCGAGCCGGATGGCTTCGTCTGTGTCATCGGCCCCTTTCGCTGGGACAGCGCGCTGGTGGTGCTCGAACGCGCAGAGGCGCCGGCGGCACCTGCCTGTGAGGCGGCACCGCTGCCGCAAGGCGCGGACATGGAAGCCGCTGTCGAGGCCGCCTCTCCGATCGCTGAACCTGATTGGCGCCCGCTTAGGCGCTGGTTTCTCGAGTGGTTTCAGAGCCGTTTCTCGGACGAAGCACCGGATCTCGACGGAGCGGTGCACGCAATGTACGGGCCCGAGGACGTTCCGGTCGGGTGGCGTCTGCGCATCGACCTAGGCTCCGCACCTGTCGAGGCGCTCAACGACCTGGTGGGCGCCCTGGCCGCCACCGGCGCGGCGCGCGTTCGCATTGGCGAAAGCAACTAGATCGTCTCTGAGCTTGGTGGAATCGATTTCTGGATTCCCCTTGGCGTTTGTTTGTGGTTCAGGCTTCGTACTGGTGAAGGAGGCCAGCATGGATGCCGAGAGCCTATTCGGACGACCTTCGTGAGCGTGTCGTTGCAGCGATGCGTGCCGGTCAATCCTGCCGCGCCGTTGGTGCCCGGTTTGGGATAGCGCCCTCGACTGCGCCCTCGACTGGGGTAAAGTGGGTCGGGCGCGTGGCTCGGACGGGCTCGGTGCGTGCTGGCAAGATGGGCGGGCACCGGCGCCCGATCCTCGAGCCGCATCGGGATTGGCTGCTCTCTGAGGTGCGCGCCTGCCCGGAGATCACGCTGGCGATGCTGCGGGAGCTGCTGGCGGGCCGAGGTGTCGCCGTGAGCCAGGACACGGTTTGGCGGTTTCTCAAGGCCTGCGGCTTCAGGTTCAAAAAAAGACGCTGGTCGCCGATGAGCGCGACCGCGCCGACGTTAGGCGCCGCCGGGAGCGCTGGCAGCGCCATCAGCACCGGATCGATCCCCGCCGCCTAGTGTTTGTCGACGAGACCTGGATCAAGACGAACATGGCGCCGCTGAGGGGCTGGTCGGCAAAGGGCGAACGCCTGCCTGGTGCGGCGCCGTTTGGGCACTGGCGCACAGCGACCTTCATCGGCGCACTGAGACATGACCGCGTCGAGGCGCCATGGGTCATCGAAGGCCCCGTGAACGGCGAGGTCTTCCGGACCTATGTCGAGAAAATCCTCGCGCCGACGCTGCGCCCCGGCGATATCGTCGTGATGGACAACCTCGGCAGCCACAAGAGCCAGACCGTGCGCCGGGAGATCCGAGCCGTCGGCGCCCACCTGCTGTTCTTGCCCCCCTACAGTCCCGACCATTCGACGCGCTTTCGCGGCCCCACTGGGGCCACGGTCGCGTCTCATCCAAGCGAGCAGGCCTTCGCCAAGCTCAAGCACTGGCTCCGAAAGGCAGCCCCACGCTCCCGCGATAGTCTGTGGCGAAGCGCTGGAGCAGTGCTCGACCGCTTCGCACCAGACGAATGCACCAACTACTTCGCCAACGCCGGATACGCTTCCACCTAAAACTGACCCGCTCTAGTTGTGACTTCTCATAAGGTTGTTCATCGCCGCAGCGGGATTTTGGCCATTGAGCGCGGAGTGTGACCTTTTGAGATTGTACCAGTCCAGCCACCTTCGAAGGTCTCGGTTTCTGGCGTCAGAGGTTTTGTACGGGATCGCATAGGCCCATTCCCTCAGAAGGGTCTGGATGAACCGCTCCGCCTTTCCATTGGTCTTCGGCGTGTAG
>JBCDFC010000193.1:0-9466 GCA_039178805.1 Pseudomonadota bacterium
CCAAAACTTAATGCCCGCTGCGGGAAACAGATCCGAGATTGGCATCATGGCCGAGCCGATGATCCCGAAGGCGTGCTCGATCCCATGCATCTGGAGGACTTTGACGAAAGCCTCTTCGGTCGTCATCTTCATGGCGTTTTCTCCTGTATCTGATCACCGGGCGGTTGCCCCGGGTTGTCGATTGAGCCCACGCGGAAGCGCGGGAAGGCGATGTTTCGTTGCGATGGCAGTCCCTAGCGGCGTGCGTTTCAGGCGACTCCTGGCCGGGCGCGCCGGTCCTCGAGCAGCATATCGCTGGCCTTTTCACCGATCATGATTGCCGGCGCGTTGGTATTGCCGCTGACGATGGCGGGCATGATCGACGCATCGGCCACCCTCAGCCCACCGATGCCGTGCACGCGAAGCCGGTCATCCACCACAGCCTCGGGGTCGTGGCCCATGCGGCAGGTGCTGGTCGGGTGGTAAATCGTCTGGCTGATGCTGCGTGCGGCATCGAGGATCGCATCGTCGCTCTCCGGCGCATCGGAGGGCACATGCTCACGCACGATGTAGGGCTGTAGGGCCGAGGTCTTCGTCATCGCCCGGGCAAAGCGGATCGCACGCACCGCGCAGGCCTGATCGGCAGGCGCCGACAGATAGTTCGGATTGATGGCGGGATAGTCCTTCGCACTCGGTGTCTTGATGTGGATGTTGCCGCGGCTCTCGGGCCTGAGCTGGCAGACGGAGGAGGTGATGCCAGAGAACGGGTGCATCTCGATCCCTGGCTTGTCAGCGCTGAGCGGCTGGAAGTGGAACTGTATATCCGGCGTTTCCAGCCCCTCCATCGACTTTGCAAAGATCGCGACCTGACTTGCGCCGAGGCTCATCGGACCCGTGCGGAACAGCACATAGCGCAGGCCGATACCAAGGCGTGGCAACAGCCGATTGATCGCGTCGTTAAGGGTCGGGACGTTCACCTCGTAAACGAGCCGGATCTGCAGATGGTCTTGTAGACACTCCCCGACACCTGACAGCTCATGACGAAGTTGCACGCCCGCGTCATGCAGCACGTCGCCGCGCCCGATGCCGCTCAGTTCCAGGATCTGCGGCGAGCCGATAGCGCCGGCGGCGAGCACGACTTCGCCACCCTCACGGAGCGTGACGGTCCGCTCGACGCCCTGGCGCGAGTAGCGGACGCCACAGACCTTGCGACGATCGTCCTCATCGAAGATCAGCGCCTCGGTATGCGCATGCGTGACGATGGTGAGGTTCTTGCGGGAGCGTGCGGGGTTCAAAAACGCGCGTGCACTTGAGCAACGGAACCCACCACGCGCCGTTTGGTGGAAGTAGCCTGCACCCTCCTGCTCATCTCCGTTATAGTCCTCGGTGCGCGGCACACCCAATTCCTCGGCGGCGCCTATAAACGCCTCGGCGATCTCGCTGCGGGACCGAATGCGCGACACCGAGAGCCCCCCCGAACCGCCATGGATCGCGGTCTCTCCGTCTTCATGGCTTTCGGAGCGTTTGAAGAGCGGGAGCACATCGTCCCACGCCCAGCCGCGGTTCCCAAGCTGTGCCCACTGATCATAGTCCTGGCGCTGACCGCGCACGTAGAGAAGGCCGTTTATCGAGCTCGATCCACCAAGCGTCTTGCCTCGCGGCCAATCGAGGCGCCTATTGTTCAGCCCAGGGTCAGGCTCTGTTTTGTAGCACCAGTCGGTATTGGGGTTATGCAACGTCTTGAAGTAGCCGACCGGCACATGGATCCACGGATTCCAGTCGCGCCCACCCGCCTCAAGGAGCACGACCTTGTTCGACGAATCAGCGCTCAGGCGGTTCGCCAGGACGCAGCCCGCAGACCCTGCACCCACAACGATATAGTCCGCCTCGAGTTCAGCCATCCGGCCAGCCTCCGATCTATGGTCATTTCCTGCTTGCAAACCCAGGTTAACTATGTTTTTTTGAGACTGCAAGTCTCAAAAAAACTGTGGAGGAAAACAGCATGAATCTCACCGACAAGCTCGCGGGCATCTCGCGCCGCGATCTGTTTCGGGTAACGGGGCGCTTTGGTCTCTCGTCTACGCTGCTGGCAGCGGGTGGGCTCGGCGGTGTCGTCAGCCTCAGCTCGCTCGCCCGCGCGGCAGAGTCGACCTACCAGAAGCGTTTCGCCAAAGAGGCCAAGCACACCCTGAAATTCGGTGCCGCCGGCTTTAACCAGCGCAACCTCTTGATCGAGCGTGCCGGCTGCCTCGAATTCGCGCGCGATCTTGAGGAGCGGACCGAAGGCGAGATCCGCGTCGAGTTCATCGGTGACAACCAGATCTGCAGCCAGCTCAACTGCGCAGAGAAGACACAGCTCGGCATCACCGACATCTACGCTGCATCGACGCAGAACTCGGCCGGGTCGACGCCCTATCTCAACATCCTCGACTACGCCTATATGTTCCCGAGCCGGGCGTCGCAGTACTACTTCTTCTACAGCCCCGAGAGCCAACGCATCCTGCGCGATCCGATGGAGAAACGGCACGGGCTGAAGTTCCTCTTCACCCATTGCGAGCTGCGCGGCATCCAACTCGGCCTCGGCTGGCAGGACAAGCCGACGGTGACCAAGCTCGAAGAGATCTTCGGCACCAAGAACCGCGTCACGGGCACGCAGCTTGGCCGGATCGCGATGCAGCAGCTCAACCTCAACCCAGTGCCGGTGGCCTGGGAGGAGACGCTGGACGGCCTGAAGCAGGGCCTGATCGACGGTGCCGAGACCTGGGCGTCGGCCGTGGCCTACGCCAACATGTCGCCGGTGGTCAGCCAATGCGTCGATCTCGAGTTCTTCTGCGGCACCGAGCACACAGCCATGTCGGCGAAGGTGTTCGACGCCATGGAAGGCTACCTGCAGGACGCGATCATGGAGTCGGCCTATCTCACGCAGGTCCATGTGCAGGCCGCCAACGAGGCCGCGCTCGTCAAGACCGTAGGCTACTCTGACCCGCAACTCCCGAACACCATCTTCGCGCAGGACAATGTCCGGATGGCGTTCCTCCCGCCCGACCAGAAGAAGATGGCCGAGGAGATGTGTTCGCCCGAGTTCCAGCCGGAGCCCTGGGCACAGTGGCGCGAGCGGCTGAACAACTGGGCCGACGGGATCGACACCTACACCGATATCCACCGTGTGGCGCGCGAGATCCCCGCTGATATGCTGCCGGAGAATGTCGAGCCGCGGCGCTGGTGGCGCTCGGCCTGACACTCAAGACGACGGCGGGCGCCGAAACCGGCGCCCGCTGCCCCCCAATAACTGAGACCGGGCAAACCGGCTCGCCTGGAGGAAACCCATGGAAACCCTGTTCACCGATGCCGCATCGGTGGTGAGCGCGCTTTTTTCCAACGATGCGTGGGCGATGAGCGAGGCATTCCGCACTGCGGGTGCCTGGCCGGTCGGTCTCATCGCGATGCTAGCGACCGCCAGTCTGCTGCTCGTCATCTACAAGACGGTGCCGCTCATCGACCGCCATCTTGAGCGCACCGTGATGGTCTGGACCTACCTGATCATCGCCGGGGTGATTTTCGTGGAGGTCTTCCGCCGCTTCGCCCTTAACGAACAGGCGCCATGGTCGACGACGCTGCCGCCCTTCCTGTTCCTGATCATGACGTGGTTCGGCTGCTCCTATAACATCCGCCTCCGCACCCATCTCGCCTTCGCCGAGTTCAGGACGAATATGGGTCCGCGCGGTCAGATCATGTGCCTGATGCTCGACGCTGTGCTGTGGCTGACCTTCTGCTGGGTGGTCGTCGTCACATCGACGCGGGTCGCCGCCAACTCCGCCTCGAACTTCCAGATCCTGCTCGGCACCGACAACGTGCTGCAGTGGTGGTTCCTTGTGTCCGTGCCCTTGGCCTTCACCATGATGGCGACGCGAGTGATCGAGAACCTGCTGGAAGATCTTGCCAAGTATCGCGAAGGCCGCCCGCTTATTCAGCAGGCCGTCATCGGCGGCGACTGAGGAGGAGTTGATCATGACCGATGGTACTTGGGTTACGCTGATCTCGCTCGCCGTCACCATGCTTTTCATGCTCGGCGTACCGGTCTTCCTGGTGATCGCCTATTGGGTGCTCGGCTGCAGCTTCGTCTTGGGCATGACGCTCGACAATATCGGAGCCGCCCTCTCGGACGTCTTCACGGACGGCTTCGCGCTGTTGGCGATGCCACTTTTCATCCTGACGGGTGACCTCATCAATAAATCCGGGATCGCGCGACGATTATCGGATTTCGCCTATGCCTGCCTCGGATGGCTCCGAGGCGGACTTGCGATGGCATCGCTTGGCGCTTGCGGGCTCTTCGCCGCGATCTCGGGCTCCAACTCGGCAACGACCGCAACCATCGGCTCGATGCTGCATCCCGAGATGGTGAAGGGCGGCTACGACGAGCGCTTCTCGGCCGCGACCGCGGCCGCTGGCGGTACGGTCGGCATCATCATCCCACCGTCGATCATCTTCATCGTCTATGGGTTCCTGATGAACCTGCCGATCTCCGATCTCTTCGTCGCCGGTATCATTCCCGGCATCATGATGGTCGGCGGCATGATGCTGGCGTGCTGGATCCTTTGCGTGATGAACCGCTGGGGCCATCTGATCGCCCTCGATCTTTCGCGTATCAGCAAGACGGCGCTCGGTGCCTGGCTCGGCTTCTTTGCCATCGGGCTCGTGCTGTGGGGCATCTACACGGGCAAGTTCTCGCCCACCGAAGCGGCCGGTGTGACGGTCGGCTTCTGCCTTATCGTAGGCGTTTTGTCGTTGCCGATCTTCCGGTTGATGGGCTCGCCCGATGCCGAAAGGCCGGTGACCGAGAAAGCCTATGGCGAAATGCTGGTGGTCGAGGGCTTCAAGATCACGGAGATCCCGTCGATCACCATGCGTTCGGCGCAGATCACCGGCATCCTCGCACCGCTCATCGCGATCTCAGTCGTCATGCAGCAGATCCTGTCGCTCCTCGGCGCGCAGGAGGTCATCGGTGGGTTCGTCACCAGCATGGGCGGCTACCACGCGGTCCTCTTCACCGCGATGGCAATCGTCTTCGTCTCGGGCATGATCCTCGAGAGCTTGCCGGTCACGATCATCCTCGCCCCGATCCTGGCACCGATTGCGGCCTCGGTCGGCGTCGATCCGATCCATTTTGCGGTGATCTTCCTGGTCGGTGCATCGATCGGCTTTATCACGCCGCCCTATGGGCTTAACCTCTATGTCGCGAGCGGCGTGACGGGCGTGCCCTACTTCCGTCTGCTGCGCTACACGCTCGCTTACCTGTTCGCACTGCTGTCGGTGTGGATCGTCGTGGCCCTCGTGCCCGAACTCACCTCGGTGCTGCTGCCGTCGCGGGGATAAGACGAGCGCATGAACGCGCAAGATGACAATCGAGACGGGGGGAGCATCCCGACCAATCTAAGGATGCTCCTCATCCTCGAAGAGATCGTGACCGCAGGGGTCCCGGTCACGCCGACTGAAGTGAACCAGTCCATCGGCCTGCCCAAGGCCACGATCCACCGGCTCTTCGCAACGCTCGAAGCCGAAGGGTTTCTCACAAGAGAGATCGACGGCCGCTCCTACACGCCCGCCCGCAGGCTCCGCCGCATGTGCATGAACGTGCTCTCCTCGCTGAGGGTCCGCACGGCACGCCTCGCGGTGCTGAGCCGGCTGACGCAGGAGATCGGCGAGACGTGCAATATCGCCGTGCCGGATCGTGAGGCGATGGTCTATCTCGACCGTGTGGAGACCGAGTGGCCGCTCCGCATCCAGCTTCCTATCGGGACGCAAGTGCCGTTCTACTGCACGGCAAGCGGAAAGATGTATCTCTCGACCTTGGCCCCTGCCCATTGCGAGCGATATCTGCGCGCCGCGAAGTTCGAAGCGCGGACGCGCGCCACGATCACCGATGTCGACCGCCTGCGTGAGGAGATCGAAGCGACCAGGACGCGCGGCTATGCCGAGGATGCCGAAGAGTTTCTGGAGAACATGATCGCCATCGCGGTGCCGATCCCGGATGAGCAGGGACGGCTGCTTTCCACTGTCTCCTTCCACGCTCCCACCCAGCGCCTGACGCTGGAGCAGGCGCGCCTTCACGTCCCCCATCTCCGCAACGCCGCGGCCGAGCTTTCGCGTCTGCTCCTCTGACGAAGATTGATCCGCGCGAAGCGTTCGCAAGCAACCCGGCGATCAATCGAGCCCTGCAAGCGCTGCCGACAACGCCTCCATCACGATCCGAACCTGATCGGCGTCCTCTGCAGCCGGGTGAGGACGAGCAAAACGACCGCTGTCGTTGTCGAAATACTTTCCCGACGCTTCGGCGAAGTCGGCATGAAGTGCTGCCTTGCACAGGATCTCTACCCCGATCGAAAGATCGTTGCCGGCGACGCCGAACCCCTCCTTCACCATCTTCGACGCAAGCAACGAACCGGGGTTCACAGCGATGAGGATGGTCTGCTGCATCGGAACGCTCAGTCTGATTTGGGCTCAAGGTCGGAGAGATCGGCACGGCGGGGCAGATCGGCCCCGCGCCTTGTGCACGTAAGCGCTGCGGCGCGGGTGGCAAAGTCGAGAATGGAGGTGAGCGTTGAGGCATCCAGCTGCTGGATCGCAGCGCGTTCGCGGAGCCCACGCTCCGCTAGGGTCGCGATCAAGGCTGCCTGGAAGCTGTCGCCAGCGCCGACGGTGTCGGCGACCGTGACCGCCCGGCCGAGCACGCGGACATGTCCGGCAGCCGAAAACGCCTCAGCCCCGACTGCGCCACGGGTAAGCACGACCAGCGCCGCACCCATCGTCAGCCAACGCGCCGCAGCCCTGGCGGGCGCCTCACCCGGATAAAGGAGGGCCAGATCCTCGTCACTGACCTTCACGAGGTCGCTGTGCTCGACAAAGCGATCGATCCGGCGCCGCCAATGCGCGACATCCGGCTCGACACTGAGCCGCACATTGGGGTCCAGCGTGAGCAGGCGCTGCCCGGCCTCACGCTCAAAGAGATTGAGAAGCGTCGATCCGACGGGTTCGACGGCAAGCGAATAGGAGCCCGCATGAATGCCCCAAACCGCCGGACCGAGCTCAGGTAGATCGCCGTCGACGAGCATCCGGTCAGCGGCGCCCTCACCATAGAACGCGTACGCTGGTCCACCATCCGAGCCGATATCAACGACCGAGAGCGTGCTCGGCCTTGCCTTCAGCCGGATCAGATCCGTCGCCACGCCCTCGCGTTTAAGCATGTCGTGCAGGCGCTGCCCGAGGCTATCGGTAGAGAGACCGGTTAACAGTGCGACGGGTTGCGACAGCCGCGCGAGGCCAACGGCCACGTTGAACGGCGACCCACCAACCCGCGCATCGAACTGCAGCCCGCGGTCACCTTCCTCACCGAAAAGGTCCCAGAGCGCTTCGCCGCAGACTACGAACACGTCATCGCGCCTCTTTCTCCGCCGCGCGTCGACGCCCGATGCCAGGTGTCGACATCAACCGCGGACATACGCCATCAGGGCCGCCCCGCAGCCCTCGCGCCAGATAAGCGTCAGCCATTTTCCGAAGGCTTCGGCAAAGCGTGGCTCGTCCGCCAGATCACCATAAAGACGTCGTTGCTCGAGCCATGCCATCGGTCGCTGACGCGCCTCCTGTGCAGCCACGCCCAATGCCTCCCAATGCGGATCGTTCGGCGCAATCGCGGAACCATCCTCGCGCGTGCCGGCGCACATCCGAGCCCAGAGCGCTTGGAGCAGTGCGATACCCTCGATGGGCGTCCCTGCGGCCAAGGCATCGCGCAGGGTTGGGAGCACGAAGCCCGTCTGGCGCGACGATCCATCGAAAGCGACACGGCGCGTGGTGTCGAGGATCGACGTGTTCGAAAACCGCTTCTCGATCAGATCGACGTAATGGAGCGTCGCCATTTCAGGCACGGGAGGCACCTGCGGCGCGATCTCTTCCCGCAAAACCCGGCGGAAAAAGTCGCGGATCAACGGCTCCTCCATGCAGCTCGCGATCGTTGCCATCGACAAAAGCTCGCCTGGCACAGCCGCAACTTGATGACCCGCATTCAGGACGCGGATCTTCATCACTTCGTAGTCATGGACCCGGTCCGTGAAGATCACGCCGACCTGGTCCCATGCCGGACGGCCGGCGCAGAAGTCATCCTCGATGACCCATTGCCGAAAAGGCTCATGCGTGACCGGTGCTCGGTCGTTGATGCCCAGCGCACGGGCGAGAGCGACTTCCCGCTCACCGGTTGCTGGGACGATGCAATCGACCATCGCGTTCGGGAAGCTGCAGTGCCCTTCGATCCAATCCGCGAGCGCCGGATCGGAGAGGCGTGCGAGACCGACCACCGTCTCGCGCAGCACATGGCCGTTAGCCTCAAGGTTGTCGCAGCTCAGGCCAGTGAAGGGCCCGCTGCCTGCAGCACGCCGCAGCCGAAGTGCCGCGACCATCGCGCCGAAGGCCGTGCGCGGCCGGATTGGGTGCTCAGCATCGTGGCGGATGTCAGGGTGCTCGTCATCAAAGCGACGGGTTGCAGGATTGCGGTAGTACCCCCCTTCCGTCACGGTCAGCGAGACGATGCGGATCGCGGGATCAGCCATCTGCCGGATGAGGCTCGCATTGTCGGGCTCGACCGGCAGGAAATCGATCATCGGCCCAGTCACTTCGGCCGAACTCCCAGTCGGATCGAGCTTGATCAGCGTCGTTAAGCAGTCTTGTGCGAGGAGCTTGCCGCGCATCGCAGCATCGCCAGGGCGCACGCCCGCGCCTATGATGGCCCAGTCCCGATCGCGCCCCTCCTGCAACAGGCGATGGAGGTACCAGGCCTGATGGGCACGGTGAAAATTGCCGACACCGATATGGAGGATGCCTGGGCGCAACGTCTCGCGGCGATATCTCGGCCGCTGCACCGCGCGCGGCAACGCCGAGAGGCCCGCGGCCGACAGGGGCGTCAGCTCATCCATTGCCCACCGTCGACATTGAAGGTTTGGGCAACGATGTAATCGGCCTCATCGCTCGCGAGGAAGACGGCCACGCCCGTTAGGTCCTCGGCACGACCCATTCGGCCATAAGGAACGGCGGCGCCCACTTCGCGCTTCTTTTGACCTGGTTCCTTGTTCTCGTACTTTGCGAAGAAGGCGTCGACACCGTCCCAATGCTCGCCATCCACGACACCCGGCGCGATAGCATTCACGTTGATCCCATGGCCGATGAGGTTGAGCGCTGCGGATTGGGTCAGGCTGATAACGGCCGCCTTGCTCGCGCAGTAGACGGCGACAAGCGGCTCGCCCCGCCGCCCCGCCTGGCTGGCCATGTTGATGATCCGTCCACCCTTGCCCCGGGCGATCATGTGGCGCGCAACCGCCTGCGTCGTGAAAAGGGTGCCTGAGACGTTCACCTCGAAGACGCGGGCATAGTCGTCACGCTCGATCTCAGCGATCGGGGCCGCGCTGAAGATCGCGGCGTTGTTGATGAGGATGTCGACATGGCC
>JBCDFC010000194.1:0-9409 GCA_039178805.1 Pseudomonadota bacterium
CCCGGCCGGGCCGCGCACGCCGCAATCGCTCTAGCGCGGCGATCCCCATCAGCGCTTGGCTGCCGACGCTACCGGTGGTGAAGAGCTTCCAGGTCGGTTGCGCGCGCCTCACGCGGCTTTCGACGAGACGCCGCTCATTGGGCAGCGAGGCCCCGTAGCCTTTCGGCCGGGTCATCGCGAGGTGTTCGCTCACGCGGTTCGCTGGGCAGCCCCAGAACGGCCCGGGACCCGGACCCTGCCGCGCGTTGAGCGCCTTGGCCACATCGAAGCGGTTGTTGCGGTTTTTTGGTCCGTCCTCGATCGCCCGGCCAAGATGGTCCCAAACGCCGCGCCAGTCCTGATTGTTGCGGCCGTCGAAGAGCCATGTGCTCCCCGCTGGATAGCCGAAGGGGAAGTCGAAACCGATGAGCAGCCGCTGTTGCTTCGTTGCTGCCTCGTCGATGTGCTCAAGGAGCAGATCCATCGCCTCTAGGCGCGTCCTCGGGTTGTCGGTAGTGGCGCGATCGCCATCGCCATCGCAATCGGCGATCCAGATGCTGTCGGGCCCGCTTTTGGGCACAGCGGAGGCCGACCAATCGACCGCAATCCAGCGATCGAAAAGGGCTTTGTTTGTCATGCGATCACCCTGCAACGAATACGCGGTGCCGTCATGGCTCCCTGCGCGGTCTTGCGCGCTTTGCGACACCCGGCCAAGGCTGCTGGCTAGGCGTTCGCTCCATGCGACTGCAGGCCGATAGGGACCGACGATGTTGGAAGCGTACAGCATTGCCCCTGTGGACCCGGGGCTCGAGCACCGGCTGCGCGATCGCTTGGCGCAGAAGACGATGCCGCCCGGCGCCCTCGGGGCGGTTGGAGAGTTGGCCGTAGCACTCGGCATAGCACAGGGCACCGAGACGCCGACGGGAGGCCCGGCGGAGGCAATCGTCTTTGCCGCCGATCATGGCCTAGTGGCGGAGGGCGTCTCTGCCTGGCCGCAGGATGTGACGGCGTTGATGGTCGAAGTGCTCGCAGGGGGCGGCGCCGCTGCAGGGGTCCTGGCGTGTGCGGCCGGCGCGTCGCTCAGCGTGGTCGATGTGGGCGTCGCTGGGTCCTACCGCACCGATCTGCCTCATCTCATCGACCGGCGCGTCCGTGGTGGGACGCGAAACGCCGCGGTCGAGGATGCGTTACAGCGGGAAGAAGTGACAGCGGCAGTGGACGCAGGGGCTGGGGTGGCAGTGGAGGCGCTTGCGCGTGGGGCGCGCGTGCTGATGCCGGGTGAAATGGGCATCGGGAACACGGCCACGGCGGCGCTCCTCACCCATGCGGTAGCTGGCATTCCGCTCGATCTTCTGGCGGGCCCGGGCGCCGGGCTCGACGCGGCTGGGGTCAGGGCCAAGCACGCGGTTCTGGTGCGCACGGCGGCCCGGCGGCCCGGCCGGATGGTGCCTGGGGATGCATTCGCCGCCTTTGGCGGGTTGGAGATCGCGGCGATGGCAGGTGCGATGATCGCGGGTGGGGCGGGGCGCGCCGCCGTGCTCGTCGACGGGTTCATCGCGACGGCTGCGGCACTCCTGGCGCTCGAGGCGCGGCCGGCGCTCAGGCCGCATCTCATCTTCGCCCACCGCTCGGCGGAGCCGGGGCATGACGCGATGCTGCGCCATCTTGGCGTCGAGCCCTTGCTTGATCTCGGATTAAGGCTCGGCGAAGGGACGGGCGGGTTGCTCGCGCTGCCCATCGTCAAAGCCGCGGCCGCCGTACTTACCGAGATGACGACCTTCGAGGAGGCGGGTATCGCGACGCCATGAAGGACGTGGAGCGATCATCAGCGGTTGTGCGGGAGCTTTGTCGCCTGGGCTCTGCCGCGCAGTTTCTGACGCGCCTGCCGCTGCCGGATCCTGGGTGGGAGACGGGGCGCATGCGCCTCGCGCTCGCCTGGTTTCCGCTGATCGGCCTCGGGATCGGGGCGCTCACGGCGGGGGTCTTGTGGCTGGCGGCGATGGCGCTGCCGGTCGCCGTGGCTGCGGGCGTGGCACTCGCCTTCCAGCTCATCCTCACCGGGGCGCTGCACGAAGACGGGCTGGCGGACACAGCGGATGCGCTCGGCGCGCGCGGGCAGGATCCGGAGAAAGCGCTCGCGATCATGCGCGACAGCCGGATCGGAGCCTACGGCACAGTTGCGATCGTGCTCTGCCTCTTGCTGCGCTGGGGCGCATTTGCGGCATTGGCCGAGGCGCCGGCGATGGCGGCCGCGACCTTGATGCTCGCAGGCGCTGGATCTCGTGCGACTGCGCTGCCACTCGCTGCGCTTCTGCCGATGGCGCGATCGGACGGGCTTGGTGCGATGCTCGCGCGGCCCGATCGCGGTCGCGGATTTCTAAGGCGCGAATGGGCCGCCTTGATCGGCGTCGCTTTGGTGGGCCTTGCCTGGGCCGGCGGTGCGGCAATCACTGCGGTCATCGGGGCCGTGGCCGTGGGGCTTGCCGTGGCGCGTCTCGCCAGGCGCCTTGGCGGGATGACTGGCGATCTCTACGGCGCTGCAATCATCGGCGCGGAGACGGTCGTTCTCGTCCTCTGCACGGCGACACTGGCATGATGGCGCTGACATGACGACGCTGATCATGCTCCGCCATCCCACGCCTTTGGGCGGTGCGGGCCTCTGCTATGGCAGGCTCGACTTGCCTTGCGCGCCAGAAGCCGCAGAGGAGATCGCGGTGGCTTGCGCATCGGCGCCGAAGGCATGCTCGATTTTGTCGAGCCCCGCTTCGCGCGCCCTGTCGCTCGCCAGGGCGCTCGCCGCGCGGGACGGGCTAGCGGTTGAAGTGGACGCAAGACTGCAAGAGCTGGACTTCGGTGCCTGGGAGGGGCGTCGTTGGTCGGAGATCGACCGGCGCGAAAGCGATCCTTGGGCTACCGACCCTATGAACCGTGCGCCGCCGGGGGGCGAGAGCTTTGCCGCGCTCAGGGCGCGGGTCTCGGATGCCTTGGACGAATTGGCCGAGGGTACTTTGATCGTTACGCATGCAGGCCCGATCCGTGCTGCGCGGATGAGGGCGGAGGGGATCAGCTTCGAAGCGGCGTTTGCTGAGCCCGTGGCGCATGCGGTGCCGATCCGGCTCGACTGGTCCGCATGTGTGGGAGGCTGACGGCATGGCGCATGTGACCTTCGTTCTGGGTGGCGCCCGGTCGGGCAAGTCGGCGCGCGCTTTGGCTTTGGCAGAGGCGGCCGCGCCTCGCCGGGTCTTCGTGGCAACAGCGGAGGCGCTGGATGCGGAGATGGCTGATCGCATTGCGCGCCATAAGGCTGAGCGAGGACCGGACTGGGCGCTTGAGGAAGCGCCTCTTGATTTGTCGGCGAGCGTCGCGGCGCATGGGCATCCGGGCGCGGTGTTGCTGATCGACTGCCTGACGCTCTGGCTCTCGAACCTCATGCACCGCGAGAGGGACGTCGATGCGGAGACAGCGGCGCTTATCGAGGTCCTCGAGAGTGCATCAGGCCACGTCGTCCTCGTGTCCAACGAAGTCGGCATGGGGCTTGCGCCCATGAACGCGCTCGGGCGTGCATTTCGGGACGCTCAGGGACGCTTGAACCAGCGTATCGCCGCTGCCGCAAATCGGGTGGAGTTCGTCGTGGCGGGGCTGCCGATCGTACTGAAGGGCGGCGGCACCGGCGAGCGAGCCGGTCGCGATGTTTGATACCGTCGTTGTCGGGCTCTACCCAAGATCAGGTCGCTCGGATTAGCCCTTAATTCAGAGAATCCGAGCAGCTTCCCGCCCACAGGCATCGCGCAGAAGACACCATCGGTATCGCACCGATAGTGGCAGGGCGCGTCGTGGTTTGCCCGGCCCGCGCCGCATGGTATGCGCGCGCGGCGGCCGGCGTGGCCGCGATCCCTGTCGTGACATGCGAGACCGATGAACCTCTTTGCCGAGATCAAGCAGTTGACCCTGGACTGCCTTGCCGAACTGACTGCCGAGGGGGTGCTGCCACCCGGCCTCGCTCTCGATAACGTGGCGGTCGAGCCGCCGCGCGACGCAGCGCATGGCCACATGGCGACCAACGCCGCGATGGTGTTGGCCAAACCGGCTGGTATGAAGCCCCGTGACGTGGCGCTGCCGCTTGTGGAGAAGCTGTCGCAGGACACCCGTATCGCGGCGGCAGAGGTCGCGGGCCCTGGGTTCATCAATCTTCGACTGGCGCCCGAGGCGTGGCATGACGTCTTGGCCGCGATCCTGGAACAGGGTGAAGCTTTCGGTCGCTCGCAACTCGGCGCGGGCAAGAGCGTCAATGTCGAGTATGTGTCGGCAAATCCGACCGGCCCGCTCCATGTCGGCCACACGCGCGGCGCTGTGTTCGGGGATGCGCTCGCGCGTCTGCTCGCTTTCGCGGGCTATGAGGTGACTAAGGAGTACTACATCAACGACGGTGGCGCGCAGGTCGATGTCCTCGCGCGGTCCGTCTACCTCCGCTACTGCGAAGCGAACGGGCGTGAGATCGAGATCCCCGAGGGACTTTATCCGGGCGACTATCTCGTGCCGATCGGGCAGGCGATGGCGGAGAAGTATGGGCCGCGCCTCCTCAACAGCCCGGAGGAGGAATGGCTGCCTGAATTCCGCGAAGCGGCGTCCGACGCGATGATGCAACTGATCAAAGAGGATCTCGGTGCGCTAGGCGTGGAGATGGATGTCTACTTCTCCGAGAAATCGCTCTATGGCACCGACCGCATCGAAGAGACGCTGACCGCCCTCGATGAGAAGGGGTTGATCTACGAGGGCGTGCTCGAGCCGCCGAAGGGCAAGAAGCCGGAGGACTGGGAGCCGCGGCCGCAAACTCTCTTCCGCTCCAGCGACTACGGCGACGACACGGACCGCCCCATCAAGAAGGCCGATGGGAGCTGGACGTATTTCGCACCCGACATTGCCTACCATAAGGACAAGCTCGACCGCGGGTTTGACCTTCTGATCGACGTGCTCGGCGCCGATCACGGTGGCTATGTGAAACGGATGCGCGCTGCCGTCGCTGCGCTTTCCGGGAACACTGTCCCACTTGAGGTCAAACTGTGCCAACTTGTGAGACTGTTTAAGGGCGGAGAGCCCTTCAAGATGTCCAAGCGTGCCGGTCGTTTCGTCACACTGCGTGATGTGCTCGACGAAGTTGGCCCGGATGTCACGCGGTTCGTGATGCTCACCAGGCGCAACGATGCGCCGCTGGACTTCGATTTCACGGCTGCGCTGGAGCAAAGTAGGGAAAACCCAGTTTGGTATGTTCAGTACGCATATGCACGTGTAAGGTCAGTGCGTGAGCGTGCGGCGACCTCTGGGATTGTGCTTGATGCCGCCAACTACCCTTTAGATCGTCTCGTACATGATGCCGAACTCGCTGTGGTTGCCAAGCTGGCAGAATTCCCCCGCGTGGTGGAAAGCGCTGCGTCTCAGCATGAGCCACATCGTATTGCGTTCTATCTTTACGATTTAGCTTCAGAGTATCATATGTTCTGGAATCGTGGTCAGGACGAGGCACAACTGCGAATGGTGCTTGAAAACGACAAACAACTTTCGCAGGCAAGAGTTGCGTTATCACTTGCAGTATCGATTGTGATTTCCGCCGGTCTAAGTATTCTTGGTGTGACGCCGATTGAGGAGATGAGGTGACGCGCAACAACGGGCCGTCTGCTCAGGGGTGGTTCGAAGGAAGTCCCGTGAGGGGGGCTGAGGGGAATAGATATGCCGGCCTACTATGACGAAGAGGAAGACTTCGGCTCCGCCGTTGGCGTTGCCGGTCGCTCGTCGAGGGGCGTGTCGAGGATCGCTGGCGCGGTCGCTGCATTGGCGGTGATTGGCGGTGGCGGATACCTCGTCTGGAATATGGGCAGCCAGGACACGGGTGAGATCCCGGTGATCCGCGCCGCGGCCGGTCCGGCCAAAACCCAACCCGTATCGGCGGGGGGCGAGGCGACGGCCCATACCGATGTCAGCGCTTTCGAAGTTGCCGAGGGCGAAAACGGTCAAGCTGTCGGCACGCGTCTCGCGCCGCTCCCGGGCGCGCCATCCGACGAAGATCGCGCGATGTCTCAGATCGCCGCTGTCTCGGCCGTGCAGCCGCCGGCACAGCGCGGCAGCGAGGGCGTGGCACAGCGCCCGAACGACAGTGCAAGCCTCGGTTTCGGCCCGGGCCCTGCGCCCCTGCAAGGATCGCTCGATATCTTCAGCCCGCAGCCCGCCAAACCGAGCAGCGATGGCGGCCGGCAGATCGCAGCGCTCGCGCTTGCCGATGAGACGCTTTATCCGCTGCCTGAGGATCTTGAGCCGCCGCGCGTCTACAGCCTGATCACGTCGGAAGCGGAGCTGCTGGATACGCAGCGGCCGTCGCGAAACATCGTCGTAAACCGCGACGAGCCGGTTCCGCCCGTGGGCGTCGGGAGCGAGCTTGCGCCGGCCTATGTGCCCTTCGTGCGCGCCCGGCCAGCCGACCTGACGCTGCGCATCGCCCGCGCGCAGTCGGAGCGCGCGCAGGCTGAGACCGATCTCGTGCACGAGGCTGAGCGGTCGCCGGTGCAGATCCAGCTCGGCGCCTTCCCGGAGCGGCAGACGATCGAGGCGGAGTGGGATCGGTTGCGCCAAGCGAACAGCGATGTTCTGTCGGGTCGCGCACTCGCAGTGCAGCAGACGATCTCTGGCGGTATTACCTATTACCGTCTGCGCGTGGGGCCGTTCCGCGACGGGCACGAGGCGAACACGGTCTGTCAGGCGCTCAAGGTTCGGGGCTATGACTGCCTCGTCGCGATCAACACCGAGAGGCGTGGCTAACGTTTGACCACCACTTCCGCTAACCACACCGACACGCGGAGCGCCGGAGCGCCATCGGCGCTGCGAGCCTTCATCACCGGTCTCTCAGGCCTCGATCTGATCGATGCGGAACGCCGTTTCCTAGCGGAAGCGGATCCGTGGGGTCTGATTATCTTTGCGCGTAATGTTGAGACGCCGGACCGCCTAGCCGGCCTCGTCGCAGATGCGCGCGATGCGACTGGGCGGCACGTGCCGGTCCTAATCGACCAGGAAGGGGGGCGCGTCGCGCGCCTCAGGCCGCCTCACTGGCGCGATTGGCCGTCGGCCAGGGAAACCGTTCACCGTCTCGGGCCGGAGGCGGGTGCCACCGCGCTGCGCCTTCGCTTCACCGTGATCGCGCATGAGCTGCAGGCCCTCGGGATCGATGTGGACTGCATGCCGCTCCTCGATGTGCCGCAGACGGACGTGCATCCGATCATCGGTGAGCGGGCGCTGGGCGAAGACTTGGCGAGCGTCGTCTCCATGGGCCAGGCGGTGATCGACGGCCTCATGACGGGCGGTGTTCTCCCAGTGATCAAGCACATACCCGGCCATGGTCGAGGCTCTGTAGACAGCCACCTCAGCCTGCCACGCGTCGCGGCCTCTCGCGTTGAGCTGGAAGCGGTTGACTTCGCAGCCTTCAAGCCGTTCGCCGACGTGCATCTCGGGATGACCGCGCATGTTCTGTTCGATGCGATCGATCCCGATACCTGTGCCACCAACTCGCCCGACTGCATCAAGGTGATCCGAGAGGAGATCGGCTTCGGCGGGCTTCTGATGACGGATGACCTCTCGATGAAGGCGCTTGAGGGCAGTGTCGGCGACCGTGCGTCGAGGGCGTTGGAGGCGGGCTGCGATATCGCGCTGCATTGCAATGGTGAGATGAGCGAGATGGAGGAGGTCGCTGCCGCGGTTCCCCCGCTTTCCGGCACGCCGCTCGCTCGCGCACGCGCTGCAGAAGAGGCGAGGCCCGCGCCGTCCTCGTTTGACCTCGACGCGGTCCTGGCCGAATATCACGCCCTCACAGGCGAGATGGCATAGCAGTTGACCACCAGCGATGATTTCGAGGAGGGCCCGCCGCGAGAGATCGATGGCGAGGCTGAGGAGCGGGCGCTCCTAACCGTAAGCCTCGACGGTTTCGAGGGGCCGATCGATCTGTTGCTTGAGATGGCGCGCCGCCAGAAGGTGGACCTGCGCCGGATCTCGGTGCTCGCCCTGGCCGAGCAATACCTGGCCTTCGTGGCGGAGGTTCGCCGTCTTAGGATCGATCTCGCGGCCGACTATCTCGTGATGGCGGCCTGGCTCACTTATCTCAAGTCCCGGCTGTTGTTGCCTGAGCCACCGACTGCGGATGAGCCGTCGGGCGCGGAGCTTGCCGATCAGCTCGCCCATCGGCTGGCGCGGTTGGAGGCGATGCGACGGGCTGCAGCGACCCTTGGCAATCGGGCCTTGCTGGGAGAGGCGCGCTTTGCCCGTGGCGCCCCAGAGGCTGCACAGCGATTGGCCGAGACGCGCTGGCGGGCCGATCTGGCGGAGCTTCTGCGTTCCTATGCGCGGATCCGAACGCGGGATTCCTACAAGCCGCTATCGGTCGAAGGGCGGACACAGGTCCTCGCGCTGGAGGATGCGCGTGAGAGGCTCGGCAGGCTCCTGGGGGGCATGACGCTGCCAGCGTGGAGCAGCTTGGAAAGCTTCTTGCCCGACGGTTGGACCGAGGTGCCGGAGCGTCGTCGGAGCGCCGTTGCATCGTCCTTTGCCGCAGCGCTCGAACTCGCACGTCGCGGCGATGTCGAGCTTCATCAGGAGGGCAGCTTCGCGCCGCTGCTGCTGCGTCCGAGACAGGCGGGCGATGGCGGGGACAAACCGGATCAGGTGGACGCATGAGCGACGGCGAGGAGATCAGACCGCCCGAAGCCGAGGAGGCGCCTGAGAGCGGCGGCCTCTTCGTCACCCCGCCCGCGGTTGAGCAGGAGCGTATGGTCGAGGCCCTGCTCTTTGCGAGCGCTGAGCCCGTGACTTTGGCAGAGTTGACCCGGCGCCTTCCCGAAGGATGCGACCCGGCGGCAGCGCTTGCGGTGCTGGAGCGCCGATTTGCCGGCCGTGGCGTGCGGCTGGAACGCATCGGTGCGGGCTGGGCATTCCGAACGGCGCCTGATCTCGGTTTCCTGATGCGGGAGGAGGTGACCAAGGACCGTAAGCTCTCCCGCGCGGCGATGGAGACGCTTGCCGTCATCGCCTATCACCAGCCCGTCACGCGGGCGGAAATCGAGGAGATCCGCGGCGTTGCGGTCTCGAAGGGAACGCTCGATCTCCTGCTGGATCTGGGATGGGTGAAGCTTGGCCGCCGTCGTGAGAGCCCGGGCCGTCCGGCGACGTTCATCACCACGACTGCGTTCCTCGACCATTTCGAGCTTGAGAGCACGCGCGATCTGCCGGGCCTGAAGGAGCTTCGCGCGGCAGGGCTGCTGGATCCGACACCCAAGGGCGCTGGGCTCGATATGGAACCGCCCGAGGCCGATCTCTTGTCCGAGGGTGCGGAGGATCAGCAGGCTTCGGACTGACCTTCCACCCGGCGTGGTGCAAATTGCCTAACCCGGGTGCTTGC
>JBCDFC010000195.1:0-9351 GCA_039178805.1 Pseudomonadota bacterium
GCATCCGGCGTGTCGTCGTCGACGAAGTCCACGCCCTCGCCGGCACCAAGCGGGGCGATCAGCTCGCCCTCTGCCTCGCCCGCTTGCGCAGCCTCGCACCGGACCTGAAACTCGCCGCGCTCTCAGCAACCGTCGACCGACCGGAAGAGATCGCCCAATGGCTCGCGCCCGATGGCTGCGAGACGATCTTTGCCGATCCGGGCCCGCCGCCAGATATCACGCTCCTGCACAACGCCGGCGACCCACCCTGGGCTGGCATGGGCGGCCGCTACGCAGCACCCGCGATCATGGCGGAGATAAAGCGCCATCGCACCACGATCGTCTTCATCAACACCCGCGCCCAGGCCGAGCTCTTCTTCCAAGCGCTATGGGCTGCGAACGCAGACGGTCTGCCGATCGCACTCCACCACGGCTCGCTCGGCCGCGAGGCGCGCCAGAAGGTCGAGGCTGCCATGGCCGCGGGCGAACTTCGGGCAGTGGTCGCAACGGCCTCGCTCGATCTCGGCCTCGACTGGGGCGATGTGGATCTCGTCATCCAAGTCGGCGCGCCGAAACAGGTGAAACGCCTGGTGCAGCGCATCGGCCGCGCCAATCACCGCTACGACGCACCATCTAAAGCGCTGCTCGTCCCGGCGAACCGAATGGAGGTCGTGGAGTGTCACGCGGCCCTCGATGCGGTCGCGGCTGGCGATTACGACGCCGACACGCTCCGCCCAGGTGCGCTCGACGTGCTCTGCCAGCATCTCCTCCTCACCGCCTGCGCCGGCCCGTTCGACGCCGACGCCGTCTTTGCTGAGACCTGCCGCGCAGGCCCCTACGCAGACCTCAACCGCGCGACGTTCGACCGCTGCCTCGCATTCTGCGCCACCGGCGGCTACGCGCTCCGCGCTTATGACCAATGGCAGCGTCTGGTCGAGACCGCAGGCGCTTGGCGCCTCCGCGACCCGCGCACCGCTCAACGACTGCGCATGAATGTCGGCACCATCGTCGCGCCTGAGACGCTGAACGTGCGCATGGGCCGGCGCGGGGCGGGCGCGAAGATCGGTGAAGTCGAAGAGATGTTCGCAGCGACCCTTACCCCAGGCGACAGCTTCCTCATCGGCGGCCGCGTGGTCCGTTACGAGGGCCTGCACGAGATGACGGTGCAGGTCAGCCCCAACCCGACGGACGAACCCAAGATCGCGGTCTTCTACGGGACCAAGCTCGCGACCACAATCGGCCTCTCCCACCGGGTGATGGAGCGGCTCTCGGATCCAACGCGTTGGGCGGATCTCCCCGCGCCCGTCTCCAACTGGCTCGATCTTCAGCGCCGATACTCGCGCTTGCCCGAGCCCGACAGGCTCCTGGTCGAGACCTTCCCGCGGGGCGGACGTCACTTCATGGCCGTCTACGCCTTTGCCGGCCAGAACGCCGATCAGACATTGGGCCTCCTGCTCTCCAAACGCATGGAGGAGGCCGGCCTCGATCCCCTCGGTTTCGTCGCGAACGACTATGCCGTCATGCTTTGGAGCCTGAAGCCCGTCATCGACCCCGGCGCCTTGCTCGAACCGCAAGGGCTCCTGAACGGCGCCGATGCCTGGCTCGCCGGCAATGCCGTGATGAAGCGGACCTTTCGACAGGTCGCCGTCGTCGCGGGCCTCATCGAACGCACCACCCCAGGCCGGCGGAAGACCGGCAAGCAGGCGACCTTCTCCTCCGACATCCTCTACGACACGCTGATGAAATACGACCCCGATCACCTGATGCTCGAGGTCACGCGGCGCGAGGCGACCCGCGGCCTCGTCGATTTCAGCCGGATCGAAGCGCTCGTCGAACGCTTCTCAGGCACCGAAGGCCCCCGCATCGACCATGTGGCCGCGCGCCGCTGCACACCGCTCGCGACACCGCTGATGCTCGAGATGGGGCGCGTACCGATCAGAGGGGGCGGCGCGGAGGAAACGCTGCTCGCCGAGGAAGCCGCCCTCCTCGCCCAGATCGACGGCGTCGCACCCGCTGATCTCCAAACGGGCGTGCGCCGGGCACAAGACACCCTTGAGCGAAGTGTCGAGGCTGCCCGCCCCGCAAGCAGCCGATCCAAAAAGCGAGACCGCCACCGTCGCCGACCAGCCCCCACCCGCTAGAGCCAGAGTTGGGCAAACCGACAACTCGCGCCACACCCACGCGGCAGAAAGGCGTCGCTCAGCGGTGCGCAGCACTCAGGCTCGGAACAGGCGTTCGCCACCTGACCGCCCACAAGGCGAAAGCGTCAGGCACGCCACCCTCGGCTCATGCACCGCCGGATGGCGGGGCATGAGCGAAACGACGGTCGTGCCGCCCCGCGGCGCGACACCGCTACCTCGGAACCGCGACCTTCACGCGAGGCCATGGGCCAGCGATGCGAACCGCGCCAGTTCGTCGTCGAACGCAGCAGGTCGCTCCCAGAACGCCATATGCCCCACGCCCTGCATCACTCTGAGCTCGGCATCCGGCATCGCTGTGGCCAACTCTTCGGCCATCGGTGCAAGACACACCCGCTCTGCAGCGCCTTGCAGGATCAACGCCGGCCGACGGACTGCGCTGAAGGCGTCGCGCCAATCCTCGTCGCGCAGCCGGGCTGCGCGCCGCACAGCCGGCGGACAATGCATCATCAGTCCGACGAGAAACGCCAGATCACGCTTCGAAAGCGGTGCCGCCGTCATCGCTCGGGCGAAAGCGATGGCCGCAACGATCTCCGCCGCCTGATCCTCGCCATACAGGCCCTCGGCGCGAACATCCGCCTTTCGCCCCCCGAAAACCGCTGGATCCGCCTTCGCCCCGACACGAGCCGCCACGCCGACCAACACCATCCCCGCCAAGGCTTCGTCGCCATGCGCCCGCAAATAGTCACCCGTGATCCAGCCTCCCATGGACCAACCGACGACCACCGGCGGAGCGCCGCAATGCGCAACGAGCGCCGCGATATCCCCCGCCCATCCCGACCCGTTGTCATAGGCTGTGGCATCGCCCGGCTTGTCCGAGGCACCATGACCGCGAAGATCGGGCGCGATCAGCCGAAAACGTTCGGCGAGAGGACCCGCGAACTGATGGCGCCAACACAACGAATGCTGCGACCAGCCGTGGAGGAACAGGATCGGCGGCGCGTCCTGCGGGCCGGTCTCGCGCACCGCGATGCCGACACCACCATGCCCCTCAACCCGATGGAGCCGGTCAGCCATCGAACGCACTCTCTGGCGCTCGCGCATCCAGAACGTCTCGCCCGAAGCCCTCGCTGACCCACCCCGCGTGCATCACTGGGCTTGCTTCCAAAGCTGTGTGCGGCAGACGAGCCCACCGATCGCGCAACCCGATACCTCCAACCCATCGACGACCCGTCGCACTTCGGAACGGTAGGCCTGTGTCGTTCCGGGTCGCAGGATTTCTCCTCCGCTCCAGCGGCCGTCGTCGTCGCGTTCGAGACCACGGAGGATGGGTTCGCCAACGATATCCGGCCGTGCGCCTGAGTGCGCCCCCGCGACCCGGCCGCAGCGCGTGTCCGGATTTCTCGGGCACGGAAAAATTCGGACAGTGATATAGGCGCCGCTCTTCCGGGGCTCGGTCCTCCAAACACCAGCAATTTCAGCAGCTTCCGAAGCGAACGGGGCAGCCGGCGACATCGCCACCGCCGTCACCACAGTCATAACAGCCCACAGCTTAGCCACAGCGCGATCGGCGAAGCACTGCCACCCATGCCGGACAAGTACGGGAAACCCACAAGTCCCGCTGCATCCTCGCGCCCCCAAATCTCCACTTTCCGATGCTCTGTCGCACAAGGCTTCGTCGATGGCGAGGGGGTGGCACGCGCCACGATGTGTCACTTTCGGTCATCAACTGACTGTTAACTAGTGTTTATAAAGTGTGACATTCATCACATTCCGCTGAGAATGTGGATTGCACCATCAAATCAGCGTTTCTCGGTCATGGAGGGGAACATGACGCGTTTTCGTGAGAGGTTCGGTGTTGCGTGGCTACCGGCGACTGAGTCGCCGTTAGGGGAACTTGGACGGCGCTGGAAGGGTTGCGATCGGCGTCGCGTGTCGCTTTCAGAGTTCGGTCGTCCAAGGCCGGGCTTCGTTCCAGGGGAAACCCTGCCCGGCGCCTTGCGCCCGGCATTCCATTGCGCGATTTCGCCGATGCGACTGCCAGCGCCCAATTGCGGGAAGTACCGGCTTGAACGGACGGTGGCGGAGATCGCACAGCGAAGCGAGGCTTTCTTCTTGCCACGCCTCACGCTCTCCGTGATCGGCGGTCAACTCGTGCTGTCTCCGACGACGCCATGCCCGCGTTTCCGGCTGTTGGTGGAGACGTTGACCGCCCGGCTCTCGCGCTGCTGCGGTGCGCATGCTGCAGTCGCGCGCGTTCAACCCGAACCTCCGGCGATCCCGATGTTCGCGCTCAGCACACGGCTCGACGAGGCAAAGGCGAACGCGCTTCGTGATCGGCTGTCGCGCAGCTTCGAGAAGTACTTGGCATCACCACCCAGGTTCGAATCACTTGCGGTCGTGGCGCAATCGATCCATGGAGGGCCAGTGTCGATTGTGGAGGAGTATTCTCTGCAATCGTCCTTGGGCACGCCTGCACCTGACTCGTTGGCAGCCATCGGCCCCGAACTGCTCACCGATCTCGGCGATGATGACGATAGTCAGCATGGGAACGCCGAGGTGGTCTCTTGATGAGTATCGACCGACAGCACAGCGGTTGAAGCGCAGCAGCATCCGCGCCATTTCGTCGCCCGTCGAATAGGTTTGCGATGGGCGGCGAGCGCGGAATGACGAAGGTTGTGGAACAGGACGGATCGGCCTTCGCCCGAGTTCGCGCCGGTGCGGACCGGATCACGGACAACGACCGCTTCCGCAACTTCATTATCGGCGTCATCGTCTTCAACGCCGTCGTGCTCGGGTTGGAGACCTCGGGTGATGCGATGGCCGCGGCTGGCGGGCTGCTGATCGCGCTCGACTATGTCTGCCTCGGCATCTTCGTGGTTGAGATCGCTCTCAAGCTCCTCGCCCAAGGCTGGCGCTTCTTCACACGCGGCTGGAACATCTTCGATTTCTTCATCGTCGGCATCAGCCTCGTACCCGCAGGCGCCGGGCTCAGCGTGTTGCGCGCGCTCCGCATCCTGCGCGTCCTCCGCATCATCACGGTGGCGCCCCGCCTGCGGAGGGTGGTCGAGGGCTTCGTCACCGCGCTGCCGGGCATGGGCAGCGTGTTTCTGCTGATGGCGATCATCTTCTACATCGCAGCGGTCATGGCGACGAAACTCTTCGGCAACACGCATCCAGACTGGTTCGGCACGATCGGCGAGTCGGCCTACTCCCTCTTCCAAATCATGACGCTCGAGAGCTGGTCGATGGGCATCGTGCGCCCCGTGATGGAGGTGCATCCCTTTGCCTGGGCGTTCTTTGTGCCCTTCATCATGGTGACCACTTTCGCGGTCGTAAACCTGCTCGTCGGCCTGATCGTGAACTCGATGCAGGACGCTCATGCCGAGGAGGCGAACGCCGCAACCGACGACTACCGCTCGACTGTGCTCAGCAAGCTCGAAGCGATCGAGACCCGGCTGACCGAGATCGAGCGGCGCGACTAAAGGCACGCGCCAGGAACGTAACGACCGGCGCAACCCAAGAAAGGAACAGCGATGCTTACCGTCTATCTCTCCGGCGAGATCCATACCGACTGGCGCGAGCGGATCGTCGAAGGCACCAAGGCCGCCGGGCTGCCGGTGAGCTTCACGGCGCCGGTGACGGATCACGCGGCATCCGACGATTGCGGCGTCGCCATCCTTGGCGCCGAAAGCGACAAGTTCTGGCACGACCGCAAAGGCGCTGGGGTCAACGCCATCCGCACCCGCACGATGATCAAGGCGGCGGATGTGGTCGTCGTGAGGTTCGGTGAGAAGTATCGGCAGTGGAACGCTGCCTTCGACGCAGGCTATGCCTCGGCCCTCGGTAAGTCGCTGATCATCCTGCACGGTCCAGACCACGCGCATGCGCTGAAGGAGGTCGACGCTGCCGCGGATGCCGTGGCCGAGACGCCCGAGCAAGTGGTGGCAATTCTCGACTACACGGTAAACGGCACCCTGCCCCGCCAAGTGCCCGAGACCCTGAGCGCCTGAACCGGTGCCGGGTGAGCCGCAATCCCGGGCGATCGCGGCACATCTTCCGCGCTACGTGGCGGTGGCAGTCGGGCTTGCCGTCACGCTCTGGCTATTGAAAGAGCTGCGCTCGGTGCTGCAGCCGGTCGTGCTCGCGCTTCTGATCTGGTTCCTTCTCGGCGCCGTCGCACGCCTCATCGCGCGAAAGGCACGTGGGCCGGATGCGGTCCCCGGCGGTGGCGCCTATCTCGCAAGCGGCGTGTTCTTCTTCGCAACGACCGCTGCCGTCGTGATGCTTTTGTCGGACAGCGTCGCGGGGCTACGAGAGAACCTGCCGACCTATCGCGCCAACCTGGCCGCGATGCTGCAACCTTTGGCCGAGGCCGTTGGCCTCACCAAACTGCCGCAACTCTCCGAACTGACAGCGGGGGTGGATCTCGCCACCATCGCGCTTGGGCTTCTCGGCTCGGCTGCGGGCTCCTTCGGGCAGATCGTCATCATTGCCTGCATCGTCTTCTTCATCTTCGCTGAGGCACGGTTCTTCGAGGCGAAGCTGTCGGCGATCATCGGCGATGGGTCGGAGCATCGGGACGTCACCGATCTGCTGAGCGAGATCGGCCGCAAGATCGAAACCTATCTCGGTCTCAAATGCTTCATCGGGATCGTGCAGGCGGTTCCGACCTACCTGATCCTCGCCCTTGTCGGTGTCGATAGCCCGATTGTCTGGGCGGTCTGCATCTTCTTCCTCAGCTTCATTCCCACCCTCGGCACGCTGATCGGCATCGCTCTGCCGACGCTGCTGGCGCTGGTGCAGTTCGACAGCCCCGTGAACTTTTTCGTCACCCTCGCCTGCCTCGCCCCTGTGCAGCTTCTCGCATCCAATTGGCTTGAGCCTCGGATCACCGGCAGCTCGTTGAACCTCAGCCCACTCGCCGTCTTCATCACGATCTTTGCTGGCGGCGCGGTCTGGGGCATCGTGGGCGCGATCATCTCGGTCCCCGCACTCACCGTCGCAGCGATCGCCCTTGCGCAAAGCCCGCGCACCCGCCCCATCGCGGTCGCGCTCTCGCAGGACGGGCGACTGATGGATTGAGATCTGCGCAGGATCCCCACGAATTCTCCGTGCCTATGCAGATACCTCGGCTGTTGCCGCAGCGCGCGCCGCTCGCCATGTTCGGCAACCACGTTGTGACGGAGACACCCATGCGCCGCCCCGAACTGCTCACAGCCGTCGCCGCCCTCGTTGCCCTTCTGGCAGCGCCGGTGGCCGCGCAGGACGCGAACGAGGATCGGCGCTTCGTGCAGGTCCAGGGCGCGGGCGAGGCGACAGCAACCCCCGACATGGCGACGGTGACCATTGGCGTGACGAGCGAAGCGCGCACGGCCGCCCGAGCGCTCGACACGAACTCGGCCGACATGGCGAAGGTGCTCGACGCCCTGGGGACCGCAGGCGTCGAAGCGCGCGACATTGCCACGACCACCGTCACCCTCTCACCCCTCTACAACCGCCCGACGGCCGACGGGGTGCGGAGCATCCGGGGCTACGGCGCCTCGAACCAGGTGCAGATCCGCGTGAGAGCGCTCGACACGCTCGGTGCGACGCTCGATGCGGTGACCGAGGCAGGGGCGACCGACATTCGCGGCATCGCCTTCGGGCTGCAGGATCCGGACACCGCGATGGACGAGGCCCGGCGCGACGCGATCGCTGATGCCCGCAAGCGCGCCACGCTTTATGCCGACGCCGCGGGCGTCACGCTCGGCACCGTGCTCAGCATCTCCGAGACGACGCTCGGCTTCCCCGTGCCCATGCAGCGCATGGCCTTCGCGGCCGAAGCAGCCGCGTCTGCCGTACCCATCGCACCGGGGGAGCGCAGCCTTTCGGTCAACGTGAACGTGGTCTTTGCGCTCGAATGAGCGAGAGGCGCGACTTCGGTTGGAAAACGGCGCTCGCGCTCTTCGCGGGGTTCAACCTGATCGGCGTACCCGTGGCTGGACGTCTCGCCTGGCTTGGCATCGGCGCGCTTGAGACATCGGGTGAGCGTTTTGCGGCCGTCGGGCTTTCGGTTGCGGTTGCGGCCGGCATCCTCGCCATCAACGTGGTGCTGATCCGCGATGCGACGCGACAGGCGATGCCGCGCCTCGGTCAGATGGCGCTCTGGGTGCTGGCGGGCGCCCAATTCGCCGTAACCATCGCCGCTGGGTTTTTCAGCCTGCTCAACTTCGTCGTTGCCGTCATGGGCGGCTAAGAGGCTTCGCGCCGCTCTCAGACCCGGTTCGAAACCTCGACGAGGTTGCCGTCCGGATCGCGAAAGTAGATCGAGCTGATGGGCCCCTCCGCCCCCGTCCGCGGCACAGGCCCGCTCTCGACAACCACACCCGCGGCTGCGAGGCGTTGCTTGAGCACATCGACCGGGACATCTGACAACAGGCAGAAGTCGCCCGCCCCGGCCGCCGGGTTGTCGCTATGCGGCTGGAAGGGTCGTGCTGCCGCATGGAGGTTGATCTTATGCGCGCCGAAGCGGAGGGCGATGCGACGGTCAGGCCCGAAGCGTTCGACCGCCACTCCCAGATGCTGCACATAGAACTGCGCCGTCGCTTCCGGGTCGGCGACATAGAGCACAAAATGGTCGATGCTCTTGATCACTGGCTCTGTCATGATCGATGCCTGCCAGAGGCGGGAGGGACGGGCAAGCCGATGGATAGCCCCAAGGCACGGGAAGGCGGAAGCGCCGGGGAAGACCCGGTTAGCGGTTGGGAGGGCCGCGTGACCAAAGTCTCCGATCCGCTCGACCCGTGGTCAGCGAACGCGCTCACGGCAACGCTCAACCTCGATCGTCCCGCTTTCGGGCCCAACGATGCGCTGCCGCCCTTCTGGCACTGGCTCTATTTCCTCGAAGCAGCACCGCGAGATGCGCTCGGCCGGGACGGGCATCCGGCGCCTGGCTGGTCGGTCCCCGCGACGGGCCTGCCCCGGCGCATGTGGGCAGGGGGGCGCATCCGGTTCACAGCCCCCCTGCCCCTCGGCGAACCAGCAAGCCGGGAGAGCCGAGCGCTATCGGTAGAGCGCAAGACCGGGCGGAGCGGACCGCTTGCTTTCGTCACGATGGAGCATCGTATCAGCGGTGCAGCGGGTCTTGCCCTCATCGAAGAACAAGACCTCGTCTACCGCCCAGACCCGCAAAGACCGGACCCACAAGGGTCGGCCCAGCAAGGATCGGCCACGCAAACTGCAACGCCGCCAC
>JBCDFC010000196.1:0-9157 GCA_039178805.1 Pseudomonadota bacterium
CGGCAGGCCTCGGTCGCCACGATCCGCGACGCCGCCACGCGCCGCTGGCGAAGCTTCGAGGCGCAAATCCTAAGCGCCTTGATCGCGCGGTCCTGGGCGGAGCGTGACAGGCTGCCCGTGCGCTCGATATCCTCGCCGAGCCGCACGGGCCGGATGACCGTGAAGCCCGGGTCTGAGAGCGGCCCGTCAGCCTCGGCGCAATCGGCCGCCGCCTTGGCGATCAGCAGACGGCAGTTGTTGGTGCCGAGATCGAGTGCTGCGAGCAGCCCATCGGCTGCACTGGGGAGCGAGGGCCGCGCCACTGCGCCACCCTGTGGGCCGCCCTGTACACCACCCTGGCTGCGACCGACGGTGGCGGCACCGCGGCTGTAGCCCTCGGGTGATATCGCTCCGCTGCCCGATGCCTTGTCCATGCCATTTCCAGTTCGTTGCCGAACAGGATTACGCATATCCCACACAGGGAACAAGCATTTGGCATGCTGTCGTCGTAGTTTCCGCTCGCTCGGGCCCTGGCCCTGGCCCCCGCTTAAGCGTCAGGCGCAGCCGCCCGCGGCCAGATGCACGGCCTGAGGCTCGATCCCGATGGCCCGGCAAAGCTGCATCGGCAGCTCGGGCTTGTTGAGGGTGTAGAGATGCAGATGCTGCACCCCTTCCTCCATCAACCCGTCGCACTGCTCCGCCGCGATGGCGAGGGCCAGCATGTCGTGGTCCTCATCGGTCTCGCAGTTGGCAAAGGCGTCGTGCATCCACTGCGGCACCGAGGTCCCGCAGCGGCCGGCAAAGCCCACCATCCGGTCGAAATCGTCGATGCAGAGAATGCCCGGGATGATCGGCACCCCGATCCCCGCAGCCACGCAAGCGTCGCGGAAACGCAGGAACATCTCGTTCTCAAAGAAGAACTGCGTGATCGCGCTGCCCGCACCCGCATCGATCTTGCGCTTGAGGTAAGTGATGTCGGCCGCCATGTCCGCGGCCTCCGGATGCTTCTCCGGATAGGCCCCGACGGTCAGATGGAAGCCGCCCATCGACGACAGCGCCCGAACGAGCGCGACCGAGCTATGGAACCCGTCCTCATGCGGCACGAAGCGCCCCGCGCCCGCCGGGGGATCGCCCCTCAGCGCCACGATCCGGTTCACGCCCAGCTTCTGATAGCCGCGCGCGACCTTGAGCACCTCATCGCGCGAGGCACCGACGCAGGTGAGATGCCCCGCCACGTTCAGCCGCGCACGGTCCCGCATTGCAAGGATCGCCGCCATGGTCCGATCCCGCGTCGTGCCGCCGGCGCCATAGGTGACACTCACGAATTCCGGCATCAGGGGCGCCAAGCGCTCGACCGAATGCCACAGGGCCGCCGCCGATTTCGGCGATTTCGGCGGAAAGAACTCAAAGCTGATCGTCGGCAGGTCGCGCGCCATCGGGCGCCTCCTCACGCTGCTGCACGGGGGTTGTAGTCGCCACGCTGCGACGCTTCAAGTCGCTCCTGCGACATATTCTCGTATCAATCAGGCGTTAACGCGCCCTCAACCGATCCCTCAATCCTTTCGTGGGCCGCTGCCGACGCGCGGCTGCGCCCGCCCGCCATCGGCTAGGCCCATGATGATCACGATCTCGCCGGGCCGCGGCGCATCGCCCACCATGACGCTCATGGTGTCGATAAAGTCGAAGGCCCAGGCCTCGTCCTTATGGCCGAGTGGCAAGTCCAGCACCGCACCCACGGCGCCCAGCTTCACGGTCGACGGGATGAGCGACGCACCGCCGCCCACGGCCGCGCGCATGGGCTTGCCCAGCATGGGATGCAGCACCGCCGCGCCATGCTCCGCCTCGCCCGCCACGCCGACAATCGCACCCTTGCCATAAGAAACGGGCGCCCCGCCGAGCGCTGCAACCGCCTCGCCCATCAGCCTTTCGCCAATCGCCCGGCCCGCAGCGAAGAGCGGCGACAGATCCTCGACATAGCCGCCCGCGAACGGGTTCTCGATCACCGCCGCCATGGCGACACGCGTGATCGGCGCCGAGGCCCGCCCGGTCTCATCCGCCGTCACGACCTCCAGGATCAGCACCGATTTCCGCATCACAGGCTCGCTCATCGCCCCCTCCCGCACGCTGCGTCCTCTCGCGATTTGATATCCTGTCGCTCCCGGAACAGCGATCGTCGAAAACGGCTTTCGCCACAGGCTCGGAATCCTGTATCGCCCTCCGAACGCCGGGTGGACAGGTCCCCGCCGGCCGAGGGAACAGCATGGCAGAGCTCGTCATCGTCTACTGGCGCGACATCCCGGCCCAGGTCATCGTGGGCAAGGGACGGCGCGCGTCCAAGCGCCATCTCGGCGAGCGCTTCGAGCAGGCGATTGACAGATGCGCGATGAAGGTTGGCGCCCGCGAGGACGACGCCTACCTTGCGGAATGGCGCAAATCGGATCCCGTCGATGTCGAAGGAGACGCTGAGACAGTCGCGGATGAGACGGCCCGCCGCCTCGACGCGGAATACGACGTCGAGAAGATAAAGGCACTGATCGCCGCGGACGGCTGGTCGTCCCCGGGGGCTTGAGGAGATCGAGCAGAATGGCGCGCATCCTAAACTTCATGAGCCGCAAGGCCGCCGCCGCCAAACACGACCCTGCCGACCATGGTGCTTGCAACCTCGCCGCCATGCTCGACGGCTTCTCCATCGAGGTGATGCCCCGCACCGCCGCCAAGATCGAAAGCTTCAGGGCGATCCTGCCCGCCGGCACCCGCGTCTACATCGCGCATATCGAGGGCACGCCCATCGAGGAGATGGTCGCGACCGCCAAGCGCATCGCCGATGAGGGCTTCCCCGTGATGCCCCATTTCCCGGCGCGCATCGTCAAGGACACCGCAACGCTTGAGGATTGGGTCGCGCGCTATCAGGGCGAGGCTGGCATCGATCAGGGCCTCATTCTCGCAGGTGGCGTGACCACGCCCCACGGCGCCTTCTCCGATAGCATGCAACTGCTTGAGACCGGCGTCTTCGACCGCGCGGGCTTCAAGCGCCTCCATGTGGCCGGCCACCCCGAGGGCAATCGCGACATCGACGCGGACGGCGGCGAGGCGGAGGTGATGAAAGCCGTCGCTTGGAAGCAGGATTTCGCCGAGCGCACGGATGCCGAGATGGCCATCGCCACGCAGTTCTGCTTCGAGGCAGCCCCCGTCATCGCTTGGGCCGACCGGCTCGCTGCGGCCGGGATCCACATGCCCGTCCATATCGGCGTCGCAGGCCCCGCCAAGCTTCAGACCCTGATCAAATTCGCGATGGCCTGCGGTGTCGGCCCGTCGCTCCGCGTCCTCCAGCGTCGTGCGATGGATGTGACGAAGCTCATGCTCCCCTTCACCCCCGAGGCGTTTCTGCGCGATCTCGCGGCCCACCGCGCCCAGAACCCCGATTTCAACGTGGTGAAGGTGCACTTCTTCCCCTTGGGCGGCATTAAGGCCACCGCCGACTGGACCGACGAGCACGGGCAAGCTACGCCTGCGGCCGCCGCGAACGCCTGATTGCTGCCGTAAGGTGGGCGGTCCCCGCCCACCAACGAGCGGTGGGCGGGGACCGCCCACCCTACGCTTCCTCTTGGCCCGAGCCCTCTAAGGACCGTCTTTTCATGACCCGCACTGTCATCGAGTCGAAGACCAAAACCGTCGTCATGGGCTTCGAGGAGCCCTTCTGCGTCATCGGTGAGCGGATCAATCCAACGGGGCGCAAGAAGCTCAACGAGGAGCTCGAGGCCGGCGATTTCACGACCATCGAGAAGGACGCGATCCAGCAGGTCGCCTGCGGCGCTACCGTTCTCGACATCAACTCGGGCGCCGTCGTCGCGAACAAGATGGCCGAGGATCCGCGCTACGCCGATAACAACTTTGTCGAGCCGCCGCTGATGAAGGCGCTGGTCGAGCGCGTGCAATCCATCACCGACGCGCCCCTCTGCATCGACAGCTCCGTGCCCGGTGCGCTCCAGAACGGGCTCGAGGCTTGCGAGGGCCGGCCCCTCCTAAATTCCGTCACCGGCGAGGAGGAGCGGCTCGAGGTCGTCCTGCCGCTCGTGAAGAAGTACAACGTGCCCGTCGTCGCCATCTCGAACGACGACACCGGCATCAACGACGATCCGGATGTCCGCTTCGAGGTCGCGAAAAAGATCGTGCACCGCGCCGCCGACCACGGCATCCCCGCGCATGACATCGTCGTCGACCCGCTGGTGATGCCCATCGGCGCGAAGGACACCGCCGGCCTCCAGGTCTACGCCCTCGTCCGGCGCCTCCGCGAAGAGCTTGGCGTCAACACGACCTGCGGCGCGTCCAACATCTCCTTCGGCCTGCCGAACCGGCACGGCATCAACAACGCGTTCCTCGCCACCGCCGCCTCGCACGGCATGACCTCGGCGTTCATGAACCCGGTCGATCTCGGCGTGACGAAGTAGGTCATCCTCGACCGCATCGCCACCCTCCGCGCCCAGGGTTTCGTGTTCCCGGAAGACGCGGACCCCCAGGCGCTCGCCCCCCTCCTCGGCCTCGGCGCGACCGAGGCGATGGTCGAGGCCCGCCGGGCCGAACTCGCGGCCATCGGCGTCACGGTACCCGACCGCCCCTGGACCGAGCTTGCGCCCCTTCTCGGCCTCGGCCACCCAAAGGGCGTGCCGTCGAAAGAGATCGAGAGCATCAAGGCCACCGATTTCCTCATGAACAACGACACGGGCGGCGCGAGCTGGATCCGGTTCAACAAACCCCCAGCCGCCCCCGGCGCCGCGGGCGGCGCCCGCGAAGGCCGCCGTCGCCGCCGCGCCTGACACCCAGCACCGTCGAGCGGTCTGACCAAGTAACCCACCACCGTCATTGCCGGACTGGATCCGGCAATCCAGGTCGCGATTGGATGGCATCGCTCCCTGGATCGCCGGGTCGAGCCCGGCGATGACGGCTTCGGTGGAGAACGATCGGGCACTCCAGGCTGCCACCAACCGCCTCGATTGCATGGCTCCTAGAGCGCCTTCCGACGTCGCGTGCTCACGTCATGCTCGGGCTCGACCCGAGCATCCAAGGCCGTGGGCGCAGGATTGCCGGGTCACGCGCGGCAATGACGGTTTCAAGTATCTCGCTCAGCAGTCCACGAGGGCTTCAAGAAACCCTTGCCTCCTCCATCACCTCGGCGAAGGACTGGAAGAACTTCGCCGCCAGTTTCTTCGCCGTTCCTTGGATCAGGCGGCTGCCCAACTGCGCCAGCTTGCCGCCGATTTCGGCCTTCGCCTCATAGCGCAGCACCGTCGTCTCGCCGTCGGCCTCCAGCGTCACATCCGCGCCGCCCTTGGCATAGCCGGCCGCGCCTCCGGTACCCCGCCCGCTCAACGAAAACGCATCCGGCGCGCCCGAGGTATCGAGCGTCACCGACCCCGCAAAGCGCGCTTTGACCGGTCCGACCTTGAGGACGACTTTCGCCTCAAGCTCCGTATCGGAGGTCTTGGTCAGCTCCTCACAGCCGGGGATGCAACGCTGCAGCACATCCGGGTCGTTCAGCGCTGCATAGACCACGTCTTTCGGCGCATCGATGGTGATCTCGTCGCTCAGTTCCATGTGCTTCTTCCCTGTTTGATTGTCTTCGTGCCCCGCCGCACGCGCCCTATGCGCCCCGATCGCTCGGTTCCTGCCTGCGCCGATACGCAGTCAGCGCCGCCATGATCGAGAGGGCGATCTCTTCCGGCGTCACCGCGCCGATATCGAGCCCAGCCGGCGCCTTGACCGCATCGAGCGCCTCGGCCGGCATACCGCTTGCCTTCAGCTTCCCCGCAAGCGCTGCGAATTTCCTGCGGCTGCCGACAAAGGCGACATATCCCGCGCCCGCGCCAAGCGCCTTCTCCAAGGCCTTGAGATCGCCCTGGCCTTGGGTCGCCACCACCACGGCCCGAACCGGCCCAGGGATCGATACGGCGGGGGGCAACGCCTCGGCCGCGCCCGCCCGCGTCAGCCGCCAGTGGAAGCCTCCCGCAAGCTGCACCAGCGCTTCGGCCACCGGTGAGCTGCCATAGACCACGAGCTCCGGCGCGGGCAGACAGGGCTCGATGAAGATGTCGATCGACCCTTGCGAGGGGCAGCCGTTCCGCGCGAAGCGCACGCCGTCGACCTCGTCGCCCGGCGCGGCTCCCTTGCGCGAGAGATCCGCATCCGGCGCGACCGATATGAGCCGCGGCTGCCCGTCCTCAAGTGCTGCGCGCACCGTCTCCCGCACCGCCGCCTGCGTGCAGCCCCCGCCGAGCCAGCCCTTCAGGATCTGCCCGTCCGCCGCCACCACAGCCTTGGCCCCGGGCTTCGCCGCCGTCGCCCCCGCCGTGCGCACGATGGTCGCAAAGGCGAAGGGCTCGTCGCGTTCGCGCAGACCGCTCACAGCCTCCGCCAGATCGAAATCGATGGGGCCGAGATGCGTCATAGGCGGACCAGTTCCGGTTCGAGCGCGGAGAGATCGTCGAGCGTGCTGGCCGCGGCAAAGAGGTCGAGATACGGCATCGCCGCCGCCATGCCGCCCGCGATCGGCTGATAGTCGCGCCAGCCCTTCAGCGGGTTGAGCCACAGGATGCGACACCCCCGCCGCGCAAGCCGCGCCATCGCATCGCCCAGAACACCAGGCGCACCGGTGTCGTATCCGTCCGAAAGGATCAGCACCGCCGTCCGGTTGTTCACGAAGCGCTTCGCATAACCATCCGCGAACTGGCCGAGACACTCGCCGATCTTCGAGCCGCCGCCGAACCCGTCCGCCATCAGCGACATCCGGCCGATGCCCCGCATCGTGTCCTTGTCGCGCAGCGCCTCGGTGATGCGCACGAGCCGCGTGTGGAAGAGATACGCATCCGCCGACGGGTCCGACCGCATCAGCCCGCCGAGAAACGCCAGGAAAACTTTCGCATAAACCGACATCGATCCCGAGACATCGCAGAGTGCCGCGATCCGAAGCGTCCGGTCCGGGCGCCGGGATTTCACGAGCCTGAGCGGCTCCCCACCCGAAGCAAGGCTCGCGCGGATCGTCCGCCTGAAATGCAGCCGGTCGCCCCGGCGCATCGCAGCGACCCGCCGTGCCCGCCTTTGGCGCAGCGCCTGGCCAAGCCGATAGGCGACCGCCTCGGCCTCGGCGATCTCTTCGGCGCCGACCAAATCGCGGAGATCCTTGCGGGCGAGATTGCGGACCTCGCTGGCGATCAGTTTGCCGACGCCATCGCTTTCGGCCTCGCCGCCATCGCCACCCTCGGGCGCAGACGGCGCCCCGGCACCATCCGCTTCGGGAAGCTGCCCGGCCACGTTCCGGCTGCTATGCACATCGCGGTGGGGCTGCTGCGTCCTGGTCGGCATCGCCTTCGTCCGCACCCGCCCTGCATCGAGCCAGAAGGCATCGAACAAAGCGTCAAAACGCTCAGCCTCGTCCTGGCAGCCCGTGCAGACGGGTTTCAGCGCGCGCTTGGCCTGGTCGGGCTCGGCCGCCTCCACATGGGTCAGCGCATCGAGCGCGAGCGCCGTCTCCGCAACCCCCAGTCGCAAGCCATTCGTCCGCAGATGCGCCATGAAGCCCGCAACCCGCGCCGCAGGGCCCGGGTCGCGCCCGGCAAAGCGGGTGACGCGGCTCATGCGGCCTTGCCTGCAAGGCGGGCGGTGACCTCCGGCGTGATCGCCGCCTGATCGCCCTGGGTTTTCAGCAAGGTCTTCAGCGCCGCGTGCAGGATCACCGGGTCCGAGGTCAGATCGGCAATCCCCAGCCCCATCAGCGCCGCCGCGAAATCCAAGGTCTCGGCGATCCCCGGCACCTTCTCCAGCGTCTCGCGGCGGAGATCCTGCACGAAACCAATGATCTGCCCGGCAAGCCGCGCCTCGACGCCCGGACACCGCGCGTTCAAGATCGCAAGCTCCGCCTCCCGCGTCGGATAGTCGAGATAGGTGTAGAGACAGCGCCGCCTGAGCGCGTCCGACAGATCCCGCGTCCCGTTCGCCGTGAGGATGACGATGGGCCGGGTCATAGCACTCAGCGTCCCAAGCTCCGGCACCGTCACTTGGAAATCGGACAGAACCTCGAGCAGATAGGCCTCGAACTCCTCATCCGCCCGGTCGATCTCATCGATCAGCAGCACCGGCGGCTCCGGTTGCCGGATCGCCGCCAAGAGCGGTCGCTCCAGCAGAAACTCCTCCGAGAAGATCCGCTCCTCGACGGCGCGCCCCGTCACCCCGTCCTCTGCCGCCGCACGGATCGTCAGCAACTGGCGCTGGTAGTTCCACTCATAGATCGCCTGGGCCGCATCCAGCCCCTCATAGCATTGCAGCCGGATAAGCCGCGTGCCCCGGGCCGCGGCCAACACCTTCGCGACCTCGGTCTTGCCGACCCCAGCCGCCCCCTCCAACAGGATCGGCCGGGAGAGGCTAAGCGCCAGGTGCAGCGCCACGGCAAGATCGTCCGAGGCAATATAGCCCTCGGCGGCCATAGCGGTTTGCAGATCGCTCCAATGCATCGCGCAAATCGGGCGGAACCTCGGCCCCGCCCTGCTCCCGATCAGGCGTGGAGGCCGAGATCATTGGCGGTCTTCCAGATCCGCCAATGGTCGTGGGGCATATGGCTCTGACGCAACCCGAACGCCCGGAAGGCGTCGTGCACCGCGTTCGAGAAGCACGGCACGCCACCCACATTCGGGCTCTCGCCCACGCCCTTGGCGCCGATCGGGTGATGTGGCGAGGGCGTGGTCGTGTGGTCCGTGATGTAGTTCGGCGTCTCCCAGGCCGTCGGGATGAAGAAGTCCATCAACGTGCCCGTCTTGCAGTTGCCGAGCTCGTCATAGGCGATCTCCTGCCCCATCGCGATGGCCAGCGCCTCGGTCAGGCCGCCATGGACCTGGCCCTCGATGATCATCGGATTGATCCGGGTGCCGCAGTCGTCGAGCGCGTAGAAGAACCGGATCTCGTGCTCGCCGGTGTCGACGTCGATCTCCATCGCGCAGACATAGGCGCCGAATGGATAGGTCATGTTCGGCGGGTCGTAGTAGCTCACCGCCTCCAGCCCCGGCTCGATGCCGGGGATCGCCTGATTATAGGCGGCGAAGGCGATCTCCTTCATGGTCTTGAAGCGCTCGGGCGCGCCCTTCACGACGAAGCGGTCGATGTCGAACTCCACGTCGTCGTCATGGACCTCCAG
>JBCDFC010000197.1:0-9154 GCA_039178805.1 Pseudomonadota bacterium
GCCGCGGTCACGGTCCGGGGCTTTCACCGTTGCGGCCCCGGCCCGCCGCGATCCTGGAAGCGGGCGGGGCGTTGATCGCGGCCCTGCCCGCGCGCCTGGACAGCACGCTCGGATCGCTCTGCAGCGCTGAGCTCCTGATTGTATTCGCGGCATGCGCCGCGCACGAAGGTGTGGGCCTCGCGGGCGAGTTCAGCGATCCGGAGAAGATCAGCGCCCGAGAAGCTGGGGCTGTCTTGCAGGTGACCTTTCTTGTCTTGTCTTCGTAGGTCCGGGAGAGGGTCACAGTGTGATAGGGCTCGCCCTGTTCGCTATGGATTTCCAGACCGTGGCTTTGAGACGGCCGTCGCGCAGCGTCTCGACTGGAAGGTTGGGGTTTTGGTTGCGGTCCATGGTGGACTTCTTTCTGGCCCGCTCAGGGCCGGTTGAGGTAAAGGGGGAGGGTTTGCGGCAGCGCCCGAGAGGGGCGGCTGGGCCGCAAACCCAAAACTGAACATAACATGAACATACTCTTCATTTCAATTTTTTTATAAGAATATTTTCTTATCTATCGACGCTACGTTCTAAGCTGCGGCGCAAAGATTCTTGCCGTTCACGGATCTATTCGAAGATTTTTCTGTCGAGTTCGATATGCGGGTGGCCTTCGAAGCGCTCGAGCGTCCGCGTGAGGCCCTCCCAGAGGGTGCGCTCGCGTTCTTGAACGAAGGCCTGCAGCGCCTGCCCTTCCTGCGTCTGCGCGTATTCGGCGCGGAGCTGTTCGACGCGCTGCTGGTAGGTCGGCGGCTCGCCGCCCGGCCTCAGTTCCAGCGCCGGCGCCTGCTTCAGTTTTTCCGCGACGTACTTGTCGCGCTCCACCCGGTAGAGCTCCTCCGACAGGTGCGTGTGCTCCTCGGCGTACGCCAAACGGATGTGGCAGGTCTTGCGCGCGTCCGCGTCCGCGAGCCGCTCGATGCGCTGGCGCAGCGCCTCGCGGTCGCAAAATTGCTGAGCGTCGGCAAAAGGTTGTACGATGAAGGAACCATTTTGATCACCGACTTCATTGGAGAAAGACATCATGACCACCCCACCAGAGACCGACGACGCGACGACCGCGTTCTTCATGGACATCACCGAGCGCACCGATCAGGCGCGGCGCACCGGCGCGGACGAGCGCCTGCTCGCCTGGGCCCTGCTTGAGGCCGGCAAGGAGACCGCGATGCGGGCCGGCCTTCAGGAGTTCTTCGACCACGCCCTGCTGATGGAGAGCCGCGGGCGCGAGCTGCGCGAAGAGTTCGAGGCGCGCTTGGGCGCCAAGCTCGACCTCGCCGCGCTGCGGCGCGGCGAGGTCCGACTCATTGACGCGCCTGCGGACTGAGACCGAACCGTGCATGCCACTCACATCTCCACGTAGGACCAGAGGCCGTCTCTGTACTGCGGGTAGTCGGCGTACTCGGGCGGAACCCGGGCGGTGACGACGCGCCGCCGGCGCCTCCCCCAGCGGGTCATGATCTCCACGCTGTCAGCGGGCGGGTGGTACGGGTTGGGGAGGTAGCGGCCGGCCATGCAGCGCTGCGTCCAGTAGGGTTTTCTCTGGGCGAGCACCGGCCCCGGCAGACCGTCGGCGAAGATCAGCTGCTCGTCGCCGCCCAGATTGAGGACCTCGTCCGGGGTTCTGAGCGCGCGCTGCTGCTGGCCAGGATAGTGGAGATCGGCCAGGGCCTGATCGAGACGGAAAGCGGCGGCGAAGGGGTTTTTGGCACCCGGCATGCCGGCCATGAGCTGGCGGGCGATCAGCGCGGCCCGCACCTCGGCGGCCGGATCGACATAGTCGAGCGTCTCCGCGCCCCCGAGGTCCGAGACATGCCGGGCCCCTTCCCAGCTGCGCTGCGCGAAGTAGCTCTGCACCGCCGCGCTCGCCGGGATGATCTCCTTGGCCTTGCCGCCGAACGTGTCGAGCTGATGCAGGGCCTGCAGCACGACCCAGGGACGAATCCCGAGGCCGGCCCCATAGGAGAAGAGCTGCTCGACGAGATCAAAGCCCTGCGCGGCCAGACGGGCCGCCTCGTCGAGGATCCAAGTCTGGCGCGGCGCCGAGGGTGCGCGGGACTTGGCCAGCATCGCGCCGGTGAAGATGCTTTTCAGGAACGGCGACCAGGGAGCCACCATCTCCGCCGGACACATCAGATAGGCCTGCACCGGCTGGCCGGACTGACAAAAACCGTCGAAGCCGACGTCGAAGGGCGGGGAGACCGAGGCCCGCAGCAGCGGATCAGACAGCGGGGCGACCGCGTTCTGGAGCTCGCCGAGGATGCCGCGGAAGCCGCCGCTGCCATCCGCCCGCGCCTCATGGATCTGCGCCTCGACCGCGACGCTCTGCGGGACCTCCGAGCGGTACATCTACCATGCGAAGTCGAGCCAGGCCTGTCCGCCGGTCTCGATCAGCTGCACGGCCTTATAGAAGTCGGGAAGAGTGAGCACGCCGTTGGTTTTGACGAGTGTGTGCACCAGCCCCTCGGCCATGCGCCGCGCGCCCTGCTCGAAGTAGAGGCTTTGGGCCGCGCCCGAGTTCGGCAGGAACTGGCCGAGGAAGACTTTCACGTCCGAGTGCAGGCTCGGCGAGCCGATGTGCAGCGCCTCCACGGGGTTGATACTGTCCTGCGACAGGCCGTGCATGGCGACCGGATTCCAGTACCGGGCATGCTTGCGATCGGCGGTCTGGTTCTGGCTGATCGCGGCGAGCTCGCCCTTCACGTCGAGGATCAGCAGCATCGCTTCCTAGAGGATGCCCGCGCAGAGGTTGTGGGCGAGGACGTCGCGCAACTTGCCGCTGCGCGCCCCGGCCACCAGCAACAACCCGCCATGCGTCTGGGTCCAGACAGGTCGGCCGCGATGGAAGCCGAGGAAGACGGCGTCCGGGCCGCCCCCCGCATGCCGGCGCGCCTCAGGTCCCGTTCCGAGGCGAAGCGCGCCGAGTCGTAGCGGAAGCGCGCGCGCTCATTTCCGTTCATGGCGATCCCTCCGGCGGCGCAAGAAGAGGAGCGCGGCGAGCGCTAGGCTGAAGGCGGCCAGCGCCAGGTTCAGCGCCGTGCGCACCGCGGCGAAGATCAGCAGCACCAGCAGGCCCTGCCAGAACAGCCGGACCAGCTGAAGGTTCTGGGGCCCGTAGGCCGAGACCACATCCGCCATTACGGCAGCGGTCCAGCGCTCGTCGAGCACGGGGAACAGCAGGAAAGCCGCGCCCCAGCCGCAGAGCGCGGTGAAGAGGGCCAAGCCCCCTCCGCCGCCACTAGAAGCCCCGCCGCTCACTGGACGCCCCCCGTCGCCTGATCGCGCATCGCGTCGGTGATCTCGTGGCGTACGCGGTTGAGGTGGCCGTAGGTGCCGAAGATCATCCCGGCGAGCTCGCTGCCGCGCAGATCCCGGCTGAAGAGCTGGATCTGAGCGAGGCGCAGGCCCACGAGGAGGCTGAGGACCGCGAAGACCCCGATGCCGACCAGCTCCGCCGGGTAGAGCAGATCACGGAAGGCGGCGGCGAAGCCGCCGCTGCCGAGGGCGAAGAGCGCGCCTCCGACGAGAAAGGGTCGCCGCACCGAGATCACGGTGAGGGTCGAGAGCAGGTAGCTGTCCCGGTGAGTTTCCACGGCGCGGCCATGGAGGCGGACGGAACCGAAGATCATGCGCCGCCTCCCATCGCCTGGCAGGACGGGGCGGCGAGCGCCTCGCGCAGCGCGCCGGACATATCCTCGACGGCCGGAAGCGAGATCTGGCGCGCGCTGCCCGCATAGAGGCCAAGGCTCAGCATCTGGTCGCTGCGATAGGCCCGGGCGGCGCAGGCGCACTGGCTCGGGGCGTCGGCCGTAGCGCGTCTCAGACGCTGGCGCTGCAGCGCCTCCGTGCGCGCGATCGCCTGTTCCTCGGCCCGGCGCGCCGGCCCGTTGAAGTCGGGATCCCCGAGCTGCTGGCAGAACAGCACCGCATCACGCCCGAGCCACGGGCCGAACGTCGTCGAACAGCGCTGCTCCCGCACGATGCGCCGAGGAGCCGGTTTGGGCTTGTGGGTCGCGGCGATCCCGGCCGCGCAACTCTCGTGCCAGCCCGAAAGCTCTATCATGCGCTCGGCCATGATCTGGCCGGCCGCCACGGATGCGCCCAGATAGAGCGCGACCGCGAACAGGGTCGATCCGCCGACGGGCGGAATGAAGGTTTCGACCGCCATGAACATCTCCTTCTGCAGGGTCCGCGTCGCCGCGTGTTTCGCGGCACGCCCGGCTTACCGGCTTGGGAGCGCCGTCAAGGGCGGGCTCCGGGCGGCAGGCGGACGGTCTGGAAGACCGTCTGCGGAAGGGCGGTGCGGATGGTGCCGGCCCAAACGCGAAGCGCCCGACCGACGGCCGGGCGCTTCAAGGTTCTAGGGGGCGTGAGGGCTCGCTCAGTCGTCCGTCTCGCGCCGCCGGGTCTTCGGCCCCGGGCGGACGTCCTCCCCCGCATCCGGCGGACCGTCGCCGTCGATCCGGCCGACGTAGCCGAAGTAGGTCGTCAGCCAGAGCAGCAGCGGGAACGCGAGCTCCACCGTGCCGATGATCAGCCCGATCGGCAGGAAACGCCCGATCTGGCCCAGCGTATCCGCCACGCCCGCCTTGGCCGGGAAGACCGGCCGCTTCGAGACGCCCCGCTCGATGGAGCCCTTGACCGCCTCCAACCGCGCGGCCTGGCTGAAGCGCAGCGCGTTCAGTCGGACCGAAGCCTCCGGGCGCCCCTGGATGTCCGCCGGCAGGCGCAGGCTCGAAGCATAGGCGGCCGCAAGCGCCACCGGGGCGGCTTCCTCGAGGACAGCCACCTGGGCGGAGATATCGCCAGCGATCTTCTGCGCCTGACGGCGCTTCTGGGCGGAGGAAAGACCGCCATCCGCGACGATCTCCCCGTACCAGGCCTGCAGACCGCGAAGCTGCTCGAGCGCCGCATCGAACGCGACGACGCCCTCGCCGGCCTCCGCCACGACCGCCTGCGCCTGCCGGGCTTCCCCCGCCACTGCGTCGAACACCGGACCCTCGCCCGGCACGTTGCCGCCGCTGATGCAGTTGGATTCCCGCTCGCAACGTTTGGCCTCCTCGAAGATCTGCAGCGCGCTCGTCAGCGCCGGCGCGATGCGCCGCGTGTCCTGCGCCCCCTCGACCCGCTCGGCGACGTGGATCCCCAGATCGCGTCCGAACGCCTCCAGCATCACGGCGTCGGTTTCGGGCTTGGTGAACCCGGCATAGCTGGCCGTCCCGAGCGCGGTCCCGACCAGCAGCATCGCCCCGAGACTGGACGCCGCCGCCCAGGGCGTGCCGATCGCTGCCTGTCGCGTGCCTTTCTCGATGGCAAGGCGCGTCGTGCCGTAGGACACGGCCGCCGCCATGACCGCGAGCACGATGCCTTTCAGATAATCCAGCAGGCTGTCCGCATCGATAAGGCCCGTCGCGGCAAAGCCGACGAGCAGCCCCGAGGCCAGCGCCAAAAGCGGCACGAGCCAGTGCGTGTAGTGAACGGGGGGGTTCTTGGGCAGGCGCGAAAGCGGCTCCCGCTCATCATGTCCGCCCATCGGGCGCGAGAAGTCTCCGTCCATGTCCTTCTCCTCCAGACGCAGTGATCGACGCTGGCGGCATAGGACGTGCGCGTCGCCCAGGCGGGCGAGGTTCGGGCGTCGTCCGGGGCGTGTCCGGGCGGTTTGAAAGAGGTTGAAGGTCGGAGGAGACAGGGTCGGCGCTCAGCGCGGGGTACCGGTTCCAGGCGATGTCGGTCCGAGGATCGCATCAAAAGCCGGGTCAGAAAGATCGGCGGCGGTCTCCGGTGTGCCGTACGCTAGGTATGTCTCAGGGTTTACCTCGGCATCGCTCGCAAGGTGAGCGGGTTCGCTTTCCGGGAGGCGTTCGCGCACGGCCTCCGGCGCGGATGTGTGCAATAGGTCGTCCAGCTCATCGAGCTCTTCGCGGCTCGGCTCACCGCGCTGCAGGCGTTCCTCGGCCTCGTCGAGCCGGCACTGATACTCAAGGAGGTCGCGCTGCTCGGCGCGCAGGGCTTCCTGGCGATCGCGGCCGCTTCGATAGTCTTCCCAGCTTGGTCGCGATGGGTCGACGTCGCGCGGATCAAGTTCTTCAGGGGCGACCAAAGCCCCGTGCTCGTCGAAGACCTGACGCCCGTCCTTGGTGCGGAACACCCGCCGGCCGTCGAGCAGCACATGCGCCTCCTCCAGCATCCGACCCAGATCTTCCTCTGCCTGGTCCAGCTCCTCGCGGTTCTCCTGTAGCGCTTCGATAACCGCAGCCTGATGGGCGTTCAGCCGACCGGCGAGCTTCTCGATTTCGCCCTTTGTCGCGCCGGTGAGGATGGCGAGCTGGAGGAGTTCGATTGCATCCGGCTTGGCCTCTCTTTCGGATTTGGCGAGACGATCCAGACGATCATCCAACCGCCGCGCAGCCTCTTCGCGTTCCTCGCGCAGGCGCGCCTCGAAGGCCTCGCGGTTCATCGCGTCCACGGCCAGGGCGAAGTCCAAGCTCATGGGCACCTCCGCTGGATCATGGCGAGGACGATCTCGCCGGGAAGCCGGTCGGCGAAGTGTTCGAAGGCATGGACGATGCGCCCCATTGTCTCCTCTTCACCGTAGAACCATTGGTAAATACACGCACGGCCATCCGTCGCCGGCCGTTCGGCCGCGTAACGCGCGGCGGCAAGGCCTTCGGTTATGCCGGCGATGAACGTGTAGCGCTCACGCGCGTCCATGCGCTCCAGCACCACGCCTGCGGTGAGGACGGTCTCATCCTCGGCGGAGAGCAGCGTCGCCAGGCCATTCGCAATCGCGACGGCGAAACCCATGCGGTGCAGATGTGCGAGGCCCATAAACGACCGTTTTCATTTCAAAAATTTGTATCCCAGGCGGCGACCTGCTACAATTGAAACATCACCCGGAGAACCTAACGAACGAGCTCAGCGGTCGCGGCGCGGAGTCAGAGTCCGGACCAACGCACGGAAAGGGTCCTTTTTGGTTGCAGGCGCATGCGCGCCGAGGCGGGACGCGAACAATATGAAGAAGCTCGGCTACTTGCGGGTCTCGACCCAGGAGCAGCGCCCCGATCGCCAGATCGACGGGCTCGCCGGTATCTGCGACGAGCTCTTCATCGAAACCGTCTCCGCCGCCGCCCCGCGCCGTCCGGTCTACGACCATGTGATTGCGCAGCTGGGTCCGGGCGACGGCCTAGTTGTGTGGCACCTGGACCGCGCCTTTCGCTCCACCGTCGACGCCATCCTCGAAGTCGAGAAGCTCAAGGCCCGCGATATCACGCTGGAGATCGTGGATCTGCAGGTCGACACCGCGACCGCTTCCGGCATGCGGATCTACAGCGTCATCGCCGCCTTCGCCGAGTTCGAGCGTCGCATGCTCTCCCAACGCACCAAGGAAGGCCTCGCCGCGGCCCGCGCCCGCGGCAAGCGCCTGGGCCGGCCGCCGAAGCTCAGCGAGGACGATCTGGCGATCGCCCTCCACCGCATCGAAACCCGCGGCTGCCGCCTCCGCGACATCGCCGAGAGCTTCGACGTCGCGCCTTGGACGCTGCGAAGGGCCCTGAACCGGCGCGCGGAGGAAGAGCCGCACCGCAAACCGCCCGATCCTCGCCCGGACGTCGCCCGCCCCACCTGAGCCTATCGTTCACCTTTCGCCCCATCGAAACCACCATCGGAAGGGGCCCTCATGGCTCAGATGAACGACGGAATGCGCACGATCTCAACGTTCGACGCTGAGACGGCACCCGAGGAGGTCGCCGACAGCTACATGCGCGGCCTCGCTCACCAAATCAAGCTTACCCCCGCCTACCTCAATCGCATCGACGCTCACGCCCTGCGTCGTCCGGGCAATCGACTCGTCGTGCTGCTGCGGAACGGCAGAGTTGATGCTGGCCTCTACGCCGCGCAAGGGCAGGACAACGGCCAACCGATCGTCTGGATCAATGGGCTGTCCTCTTACGCGCAGGCAAGCGGCGTGGCGCAGCAGTTGATCGCTCGGGCGATCCTGGCGGCGGATCGCGACAGGGTCTTCGGCGCCAAGATCCGCGTGATGCCGTCAGGGGACGTCAATCAGCCGGCGGCGCGGGCCTTCGCTCGAGACGGTTTCGCGGCATCCGCGGTCGGAAGATACGCAATCGCAGCCAACCCGCTCGACACCCACCTTTACGCCTCGGCCGAACTGGATGGCGCATCGTACCGCGCGCTGACGCTCGTGGCGCGTTCGGTGGAACGAAGGGGCGCTTCGTGCCTCGAGATTTCGGACGGCTGCGGGAGGACCATCGATGGGATTTGACGTGTGGCTCGCGGAAGCCCTCGGCATCGTGGGCGGCGGCATTGCCGTCGTCTCGACGATCCCCCTTCTCGCGAAGCAGCTGGCGCGCCGCGACGGTCGCGAGATATTGCGCCTTCCGGGGTGGCTGGGGGTTTGGGTCGATGGGGGTGAGCGCCAAAGCCGTTTGCTGCTGGCGACCGGCAATGCTGCACTCGCCCTTTCCCTCTCGATCGACGGCTCGAAGCTCCTCGCCGTCTGCGCAGTCATCGCGATGTCGCTGAATCTGCGTATCTGGCAACTCATGCGGTGAAACGCGGATCGACGCCGTCCAAGATAAACCTCTATGGCAAACCGTCGCCTTGCAGACAAGAAGCCCCCGGCGAAAACCGGGGGCTTCGTTTTTTGCTCAGTTATTGAACGAGTTAGTGTGACGGCGCTGCCGTATCACTCAGCGGATCGAAACGTCTCGATCCGCTAGGCGACGTCTAGCCAGAACATCAATGGCAGCAGGCGTCGGTCGACGCTCTTCGACGCAGGGTTGGCGATCTTCTCGAACAACCTGTTCAGCGTGCGTCGGGGGTTTTCGCGAAACGCATCATCCAGGCGGACGAGCGGGATGCTTCGGGAAGGGTGACGCTCGTCCTGAAGAAGCAGGATCCCCCTGCCCTCCGTCGAATAGACACCCGCCTCGCCGCGAAACTCCATCCGCCCGATATCGAGCGTCTCGAGCCTAGTGGTCTGACCGAGATGGATGAGTCCCGGCGGGGATTCCGTCTGATCGCGACGCGTGCGAGCCTGCCGCATGCGCACAGGGACATTCATCACCCTCGACGGCTCGGACCGGCGCCGGCTTGAGAGCATCGCGGCAGA
>JBCDFC010000198.1:0-9141 GCA_039178805.1 Pseudomonadota bacterium
CCCGTTCTGGACCTCGAACATCATCCGGATGATCTCGTGGATCCCCTTTCTGGGGCGGAACGGCATTGCGAACTCGACACTGATGTCATGGGGCGTGATCGATGAGCCGGTGGAGTGGCTCCTGTTTTCGGACTTCGCCGTGGTGCTCGCTTTCGTGCATCTCTACACGCTCTTTATGGTGGTCCCGATCTTCAACACCATGATGCGCATCGACAAATCGCTGATCGAGGCGGCGCGGGATGCGGGGGCCTCGGGCTTTCAGATCCTGGTGAACGTGATCGTCCCATTGACGAAGCCCGGCATTATGATCGGCTCAATCTTCGTCGTGACGCTGGTGATGGGCGATTTCATCACCGTGCGGTTCATGTCGGGTTCGCAATCGGCGAATGTGGGGCGGCTCATCTCCAACGATGTGGGCTTGCTCGCCTACCCGTCCGCCTCGGCCACGGCGTTCGTGCTGCTGGTCACTGTAATCATCATGATCGGGATCATGCTGCGCTTCGTCGATATCCGGAAGGAGCTGTGAGGTGAGATCGCGGCCGCTCTCCTTCTACGTGCTGGCAGGGTTCTTTGGGCTCTTCCTCCTGTTCCTCTACGGGCCCACGATCACCATCGCGATCCTCAGCTTTCAGGGGCCGAAGGGCGGGCTCACCTTCCCGATGAACGGGGTGTCGACGCATTGGTTCGTGAACCTCTTTCAGGAGCAGGCGGTCGGCGACATTTGGGGTTCCTTCGGCCGCTCCTTCATCCTTGGCCTCGCTGTGATGGTTACGACGGTCGTGTTCTCGGTGATGGGGGGGCTCGCGTTCCGGAAACGCTTTCCAGGCTCGACGCTCCTTTTCTATCTGCTGATCACAGCACTCACGATCCCGTCGATCCTCGTCTCGCTGGGCGTTGGCCTCATCTTCAATCGCCTCGGTTGGGAAGTGCATTGGATGACGAGCGGGTTCGGCGCGCAGCTCACCTGGACGCTGCCTTTCGGCCTTTTGATCATGTTTGCGGTCTTCAATCGCTTCGACAAAGCCTATGAGGAAGCCGCACGGGACCAGGGCGCGAGCGCCTGGCAGACGGTGCGCTATGTCGTCCTGCCGATCATCGCGCCAAGCCTTATCGGCGTGGCGCTGTTCGGCTTCACGCTCTCCTATGATGAGTTCGCGCGGACGCTGCTGACGGCGGGGAGCCACAACACGCTGCCGCTGGAAATCTTCGGGATGACCACGAATGTCACGACGCCGGTGCTCTATGCGCTCGGCACGCTGACGACGGCCTTCAGTTTCCTGATCGTCGGCGGGTTTTTGACTTTCGCGGTACTGGCCCGGCGGAAGCGGTTGAGGCAGCGCTCGGATGCGGGCGACGGCATGGTCTGAGATGCGCGTCCTCGTCTTCAACCCGAACAGCACTGTCAGCATGACTGACGGGATCGTGGCCGCCGCCCGGGGTGCGGCCGCGGAGGACATGGAGATCGTGGGCGAGACGAACCATGACGCACCCCCAGCCATTCAGGGCGAGGAGGATGGGCGCGCGGCACTGCCGGGCGTCGTGACCGCGGCCGAGGGGGCGGCTGCCGCGGGCTTCGATGCGGTGGTCCTCGCCTGCTTTGACGATATCGGGCTGGAGGAAGCGCGCGCCGCGACGCCCCTTCCCGTGGTCGGTGTCGGCGAGGCGGCCTATCACGGGGCGATGCTCGCGGGTGGGCAGTTCTCGGTGATCACGACGCTGCCCGTATCGGTGCCGGTGCTGGAGGCGAACATTGCCCGCTATGGTTTCGCCAGCCGGTGCGCGCGCGTGCGGGCGAGCGGGCTGCCTGTGCTGACGCTTGAGGACGAGCCCGAGCGTGCAGCGCGGGTGCTTGCAGCGGAGGCGGAAGCGGCGGCGCGGGAGGACGGTGCGCGGGCGCTGGTGCTCGGCTGCGCCGGCATGGCGGCCTTCGGCCCGACGATGAGCGCGGCCTCGGGCCTTCCCGCGGTCGACGGGGTGGCGGCGGCCATCGGGCTCGCCCGAATGCTGGTCACAGCATCGAGCAGGCCGTCGGTCGATCAGAACGTGACCGGATCTCCCGCGCCCTTACGCTCTGTAATGAGCCCGTAGGATCCAGGCTCGCGGTGGCGGGCAAAGTCGAAGATCGTCTCGCGATAGCGCTGAGCCATGTCGAGATCGACCGTCGCGGTGATGACCTCGTCCTCGACCGTGCGAGCCTGCGCCACGATCTCGCCTGAGGGCGCGATGATCGCCGACTGCCCGATCATCATCGAACCTTCCTCGACCCCGCATTTCGCCGTCCCGACCACCCAGCTCGCATTCTGGTAGGCGCCGGCCTGCATCGAGAGGTGGTTGTGGAAATGCGCGAGCCCGTCGAGATCGGCATACCCAGTGTGCCCGACCGGCGTGTTGTAGCCGAGCGCGATGAGCTCGACCCCTTGGAGGCCCATCACGCGATAGGCCTCGGGCCAGCGGCGGTCGTTGCAGATCAGCATACCGACCCGCCCGGCAAAGGTTTCGAAGACCGGAAAACCGAGGTTACCCGGCTCGAAATAGAGCTTCTCAAGATGCTGGAAGGCGAGGCCAGGTTGCGGTGCGTCATGGCCCGGCAGGTGCACCTTGCGATATTTGCCGAGGATCGTGCCGTCCGGCCCGACGAGGATCGAGGTGTTGAACCACCGAACTTTACCCGCGTCCTCCGCCCGCTCGGCGTAGCCGAGGTAGAAACCCACGCCGAGATCGGCGGCGACCTCGAAAAGCGGCTGCGCGGCGGGGCCTGGTAGCCCTCCCTCGAACCAAGTTGCAAGCTCCGCCTCATCCTCGATCATCCAGCGCGGGAAGAAAGTCGTGAGCGCGAGTTCCGGGAACACGACGAGGCGCGCGCCCTGCGCATGCGCCTCGCGCAGCATCTCGACCATGCGCGCGACGGCCGACTGCCGGGGTTCATCCTTGGCGATCGGGCCCATCTGGGCGCTGGCGACGACGAAGCGGCGATCCATGGTCAACCTCCCCTAAGCGCACGGGTCCCGTCGGGATCGACAGCACCGTTCTTGATCGCGACGCCATAGTCGCGCGCCGCGCTCTCGGTTGAGACGATGCCGTCCAGCACGTCCTCGAGCACAGCAGCGGGATCGCGGTCGAAGGCGTGGCCATAGCCACCTGCCGAAGGACCGACCGCCAGGAAAGTGTCGCCGGCCGCCGCCTGGCGATAGGGCACCTTCGAGGGCAGCGCCTCGGTCTCGCCCGCAGCATGCAGTAGGTGCAGCTCCGCCGGCTGCCCCTCAGCCCCGCCCTGAAAGCCCCATGGCGGGAACTTGTGGCCCTCGCCCTCAACGGAAAACCCGCCGGGTTCGAGGAACTGAAACGCCCGCACCGCGCCGACGCCGCCCCGCGTTCGTCCGGCGCCGCAGGTATCCTCGCGCAGCTCGTAGCGCGTCACCCGCATCGGCAGATGGCTCTCGATATCCTCGATCGGGTTGTTGCGCGTGTTGGCATAGAGCGTGTCGACCGCGTCCATCCCGTCCTTGGTGAAACGCCCGCCATAGGAGCCTTCGAAGATCTCCATGTGCACCCAATGCGTCTCTTCGCGCAGGCCGGAGAAGGCGATGACCTTGAGGTTGCCGATCCCGGCGGAGACCTGCTCCGGCACAGCCTCGGCCAACGCCTTCATCACCGTATCGGCGAGCTGATTGCCGGGCGTGAAGCGGGCGATGACGGGGGCTGGGAAGATCGGATTGGCGAGGCAGCCGCGGGGCGCCACGATCTCTATGGGGCGGGTGAGGCCCGAGTTCTGCGGGATCTCACCATACACGTCCGAGTCGAGCAGAACCGAGCGCACAGTAAGCCAGATCGCGATATCGACGGTGCCGATGAGCGGCATGTTGATCGGCCGGTCATCGACCTGATCGGCGGTGCCGGTGAGGTCTACGACCATGCGGTCGCCATCGATCGTGATCGTGACGGAGATCGGCAGGTCGCGCCGGTCGGGGTCGTCTAGGAAGCCGTCGATGCAGGTCACGGCCTTGTAGACGCCATCCGGCACATCGCTGATCGCCTGGCGCATCAGCCGCTCGGAATAGTCCATCAGCGCCCGGCTGGCCGCGCGGATGGTGTTGACGTCGTATCGCGCGATAAGGCTCGCAAAGCGTTCGGCCCCGATCTCGCAGGCTGCGACCTGGGCGTCGAGATCGCCGACCACCAGGGCCGGGGCGCGGACATTATCGCGCAGGATCTGCCAGACGGCCTCGTTCCGCACGCCGCCATCGACCACCTTGATCGCCTTGAACTGCAGCCCCTCCGCATAGACGTCGAGCGCGTCGACGATCCCGCAGGAGCCGGGTGAGAGCGCGCCGACATCGAGGTGATGGGCCGTGGTGCCGGCGAAGCCGACCAGCTCATCCTCGTGGAAGACCGGCACGATCAGCGCGATGTCGGGGCCGTGGCTCGCGCCGCCATAGGGGTCGTTGTGCATGATCACATCGCCTGGCTTGAACCGGTCGCCGCGCTTGGCAAAGACGTCGATCACGTTCTGCACATAGCCGGGGATCGGACCCGATTGCAGCGGCGTGGACTGCACCGACTCGGCAAGCTGATTACCCTCGTGATCGGTGAGCGCGGTGCCGAAATCCTCGGACTCGCGAATAATCGAGGAATAGGACATTCGCATGAGCTTATAGCCCATCTCGATCGCGATGTTCTGCAGCGCCCCCTGGATCACACTGGCGGTCACCGGGTCGATTTCGGTCTCAAGGTCCTTGGTCATCGCGCCCTCCTCAGACAGCGATCCGGATCAGGATGTTGCCTGCGCGGTCCAGCCGGAAGCTGTCGCCCGGGCGGACGATGGTGGTGCTGTCCTGCTGCAGGATGATGGCGGGGCCGTCGATATCCTGCTCGAGCGGCAGGGCATCGCGGCGGTAGAAGGCGGTCTCCAGCGTCTCGAGCCCAGCAGCAACGCGAAAGATCGACGGACGGGTGGCGACGAGGGCGGCGTCGAGCGATCCGCCGGCGGGCTCTCCCTGGGCCGCGATCTTCTGCGTCTCGCCGATGCCGGTGACGCGGACATTGACGATCTCCATGGGGCTGCCGGGGAAGGAGCGGCCGTATTCTGCGTCATGCCTGCGGCCGAACTCCGCGAAAAGTGCCTCCTCCGCCGCGGCATCGAACAGGCCGTCGCTGACGGCGATGCGGAGCTCGTAGCCTTGGCCCACATAGCGGATATCGGCCGTTCGCTTGAAGGAGACGCGGGCCGCATCGACCCCGTCCTCGGCATATTGGGCGAGGAGCGCGCTCTCCATATCTGCAAAGCGCCCTTCGATCTGCGCGTGCTCCATCTGGCCCGAGACCATAAAGGCCGTGCGGATGGCGTCGTATTGCAGATCGGTCGTGAGCAGACCCATGGCCGAGGTGATGCCGGGATGGGCGGGTACGATGACCTCGGGGATCGAGAGTTGCGCCGCCACGTCCGCTGCCTGCAGCGGTCCGCCCCCGCCAAAAGCCACGAGCGCGAAGTCGCGCGGGTCGAGCCCCTTCTGCACCGTGCGGGAGCGGATGGCGTTGGCCATGTTAGCGTTGACGATGGTCACGATCCCTTCGGCCGTCGCCAGGCGATCCATGCCGAGTTGCGCCGCGAGGCTGTCGACCGCGCGCTCCGCCGCGGCGACATCCAGCGTCATCTCGCCACCGAGGAAGTTCTCGGGGTCGAGCCGGCCGAGCACTACATTGGCGTCCGTCACCGTCGGCTCCACTCCGCCATGGCCATAGGCGGCAGGACCCGGACGCGCGCCGGCTGAGCGGGGGCCAACCTTGAAGGCGCCGCCCTTGTCCCGATGGGCGATCGAGCCACCGCCCGCGCCGATGGTGTGGATGTCGATCATCGGCACCATCAGCGGGAAGCCCGCGATCCAAGTGTCGCGGGGCGTTGCCTCCGCAAACCGCCCCTCGACCACGATGCCGATATCGGCCGAGGTCCCGCCCACATCGAAAGTGATGAGCGACCGCCTGCCCGAAAGACCGCCGGTCCACGCCCCGCCCAGAACCCCGGCCGCGGGGCCCGAGAGGAGCGTGACCACCGGTTTCTCCGAGACCATCGACGCAGTCGCAACGCCCCCGTTCGAGGCCATGATGTGCAGATCCGCCTTCAGCCCCGACGCGCCCAGCGCCCCTTCGAGCGCGGTCACATAGTCCCGCACCTTCGGCCCGACAAAGGCATTGATCGCGCTCGTCGTGAAGCGCTCGAATTCCCGAAACTGGGGGGAGACCGAGGACGAGGTGGTCACGAAGGCCTCCGGATACGCCTCCAGCACGATGGCGCGCGCCCGTTCTTCGTGCCGTGGATCGAGGAAGGCGAAGAGGAAGCAGATCGCGATGGACCGCACGCCCGCTGCCTTCAGCTCCAGCGCCGCGCGGCGCACCGCCTCCTCGTCGAGCGTAACCAGCACGTCGCCCGAGGGTGGCGCGACCCTGTGCGGTACGGTCTTGCGAAACCGGCGCTTGATCAGGGGGCGATCCTGCCATGGGATCTCTTGCTGGATCGAGAAATGCTGCGGGCGCTGATGCCGCCCGATATGGATGATGTCGCGATAACCCTCGTTCGTGATCATCCCGCAAAGCGCGCCATCATGCTCCAGGATCGCGTTCGTGGCGGTGGTCGTGCCGTGATAGACATGGTCGATGCTATCGCGCGCGACCTCGAAACGATCGCAGAGCGCCACGACCCCATCAATCACGCCCCGCGCCGGGTTGTCCGGCGTTGTCGGCACCTTGTGGATACGGGTGCCGCCATCGGCGGTGTCATGAAAGACGATATCGGTGAATGTGCCGCCCACATCGACGCCGATCAGCCGCATGATCCTGTCCCTTTCCCTGTCCTCGTGCCTCAGACCATCGAGCTCGGCCGGTAGAAGGGCTGATGTGCTTCTGGGTCGAAATAGCCGTCGTAGAACTTCTGCACATGGGGCAGCAGCGCCTTCGAGAGCCCCCGGCGCTCCACCTCTTCCTCGGTTAGCGCGCGGCTCAGATCCCGGCGCAGTTCTTCGAGAGCGGCCGTGTGATCCATGCGCGTGAAGGTCCCGTCCTCGTAGATCACCTCACCGGCGCACATCACCATGTCGACGCCGTTGGTCTTGGCCCGCTGGATCACAGCGTCGAGCACGGGGTACTCCGGATCGAGATAGGGGAAGGCGAGCTTGTCCCAGTCGATCAGGACCATATCGGCGCCCAAGCCTTCGGCGATCCGGCCGACTTTTCCACGAAAGGCGGTGGTGGCCGCGCCGCCCGATGTGGCCATGCGCAGCACCTGCGCGGCCGTCGGCACGCTCTCATCCAAACCCGGCGTGCGATGAGCGTTCAGGACAAGACGCATTTCCTGCAGCATGTCACGGTCGTCGTTGATGCCGGCCTCGTCCATCCCCATCGCCGTGTTGACCCCATGCGCCTCCCACATATTCAGGGGACCGACGCCGGAGCGGAGGCGGAAATTCGACGAGCAGTTGTGGCAGATATTCGTGCCTGTCTCGGCGACGCGTTCGATATCCGACTGGTCCAGCCAGACCCCGTGGCCGAGCGTCATGCGCGGGCCAAGGAGGCCGAAACGGTCGATGTACTCAAGTGCCGTGCCGCCGCCTCGTCTCCGCGCATACTCCTTCTGAAACGCCGTCTCGACGAGGTGCATATGCAGCGGCGCGTCATAGCGCTCGGACATCTCCGACAGCCGCTCCAACGCCGCATCCGAGCACCAGTGGAGGTTCGCCGGGGCGAGTTGGATCCCGATCCGATGATTATCGTGATGCTGCGCATGCAGCGTCTCGAACATCGTGAAGAAGTCGTCGCGCGCCATCCCGAAACGCGCGAAATGGCGCTCGAGCGGTGGGCGTAGCTCTTCCGGCAGCGAGGCGACGAACTCAGCATCGTCCATATAGACGAGCCGGTTCTGGTCGCGCAGCATGAAGCTGTAGGAGACGCGCATGCCGATATCGTCATAGGCGCGCAGCACCTCGTTCGCGCCTGCGACCACGGCGTCGAGCTTGCCCGGGACCCAGCCATGGATGTGCTGCACCGTCGTCACACCCGAGGCGATCATCTCGAAGGCCGAGTAGAGCGTGTCGAGATAGTAGTCGACCGCACGGCAGACGAGGCGCGTGATGAACCAGAGCTCAAGCGGCATATCGGGCGAGCCGAGCTGAACGGGTGTGAGGCCGACATGGTGATGGCCGTTCACGAAACCCGGCAGCAGCACCTGACGCCCCGTGCCGTGGACCGGCAGCGTCGGGTGCGCGGCCTGGATGTCGGCGAACGGTCCGACCGCGCGGATCTTGCCATCCTCAACCAGTACCGCGCCGTCGTCCACCTGGTTCCAGGCGTGGCGGTGCTGCACCCCCGTGATCACATGGCGCGCGCGCACGATGCTGGCGGTCATGCTGCCGCTCCTCGAGGTGGCCCGTGGTTGAGGCAGCGGCTGCCGTCATCCTGTGCAATCGCCTGGCGCCCAGGGCGACACTGGCTGCGGTAGACCGGCCGCAATGTCTTTCTCGGTCGCACGTGACGGCGTCCTTGTCTTTCCGACGCAAGAGCCTCGGTTGTGGGCGGTGCTTTCGCCCCCGGCTCTTCCCTTGCATCGTGCAACAATGATGCCATCGTGAGGTCCTTCGTGCATCAACCAATGCAGAGGAGGGAACGCTGCGTGAGCATGCCCCCATCGGACTACCGGCTTGGGATGTTGACCCCGTCTTCGAACACGGTGCTGGAGCCGCTGACGGCGGCGATGCTGGCCGATGTTCCGGGTGTGACGGCGCATTTCGCGCGCTTTCGCGTGCTCAGCATCTCGCTCCAGGATCAGGCGCTCAGCCAGTTCACGATGGAGCCGATGCTGGCGGCCGCGGATCTGTTGTCGGATGCAAAGGTGCAGACGATCTCCTGGAACGGCACGTCCGCGGGGTGGATGGGGCTCGAGACGGACCGCGCGCTTTGCGCTGCGATCGAGGAGCGGACAGGGGCCAAGGCTTCGTCCTCCGTCCTTGCTCTGAATGAGGTGCTGACACTGACCGGGGCGCGCCGCATCGCCTTCGTCACGCCCTATCTCGACGAGATCCAGTCTGCCATCAACGCGACCTACGCGGCCGAGGGGTTTGAGGTCGTGGCGGACCGCCATCTTCGCGATCCCGGAAA
>JBCDFC010000199.1:0-9138 GCA_039178805.1 Pseudomonadota bacterium
ATCGCGATGATCGAACGGCGCCGGGCGGTGGAGCTGCTGGCTATCGGGATCGGCCACGATGTGACCCGCTACTACAGCCGAGCGGTGACGATCACCGATGCCGAGCAGCTCGCGGGGGCCGTGACCGAACAGCTCGCCGCCCTCTTCGAGCACGACCCGCGCCTGCGCGACCGAGCCAACCGCCGCGGCGGCCGCCGCGCTGCCTGAAGGGCTCCGCCCGTTGGCCGCATTTATCCAGGTAACGCGATCGTCGCCGGGCTAGACCGCCTTTCGACCTCACCTCCTCATGTCATGCGCGGGCCTGACCCGGGCATCCATGGCGCTAGGCCCGTGGCGCTGGATTGCCGGGTCGAGCCCGGCAATGACGCAATTCCCTCTGAGTATGTGAGATCAGAAGGCGCTCCGAAGCCGGCCGTCGATTGCGCCGGACGCCCCTCTTCGTGCCGGATCCCTCGATTCGAGCGCCTCTCAGCCTCAGCTTCTGATGTCATGCTCGGGCTTGACCCGGGCATCCACGGCCAGTGGTGATGGATTGCCAGGTGAGCCCGGCAAGGGCGCAATTCGCAAGTGCACCTGAGATCGAAAGCCGCTCTAGCCTGGAGGCGCCTTCGTATTCTTGAAGCTCAACTTCTTGAAACCGGCGTCCTTGATGGCCTGACGCAGATGGTCGGAGAAGAAGACGCCTTTGTACGGTTGAGCCGCGTCGACCCAAATATCGGTCGTCGGGGGATCCTCGCGGCGGACGAGGAAGCGCTCCGCGTAGGTCAACAGCACCATTCTTGGATTCTGAAGGACCCGCACATCCGAGCCCTCGATCACAGCGAGATCCTTCGTCTCAGCCAAGCTCACCACGAAGAACTCGTCGGAGAGCATCGTCTTACGGTCGGCCTTCAGGTTCTCGCGCGGAAAGAACCGCGTCTTGCCGAGATCGAAGCGCTCAACAGTTCCTCCAATCCCGCCGTACGATCGGCACGCCATTCGTGATCGTGTTAGCCTCCTTGAGCGGGAGGTGAAGCCGTCTCTGTCCTGAATGAAAGAGGTGCTCCGGCACATCCTCGCTCTCCAGTGGGATAGCCTTGCGGCACTTCTCACCGAGTTTCGGTTCTCTTCCCGTGTTGTCGTAGTGGATCGGTAAGCTGTACTGGTCCGGATCGTCGTTCCAAAGGCTGATCCAGATATCCGACGACTTCGCCACGGCTAACGCTCCTGCGGGTGCCAAACGAAAGCGCTGCGCAGCGGGATCAGAAACGGGCTCAGAAACGGGCGCGGTGGGTGAGCGTCGCTTTGGGTTTGCGGCGCTTCTCGGCGAGGCTGAGGACCCAGAACAGGATGAGGGGTGCGCCGACGGTATAGATCGCGGGCGCCTCGAGAATGCTCTGCACCGTAACCCAAGCATCCGGGCTTACATGGCGCTCGATGGCGGGCTGGAGTTGCTGCAGGCTGTTGCGGTCGATCTCGAACCACCACTGGCCAAGCGCTACGGGCGTCCAAGCGCCTGCGTCGAGCGAGGCGATCAGATCGCGGATAAGGGCGCCCAAGGTCAGCAAGAGAAAGACCCCCGCGAGGATGCGAAACATGATGGCTCCTCCGTTTCAACCGCCCAAGCCCAGTCTAGCGGGATGGCGCCGCGCATTCAAAGACCCTCGCGATGGCCCCCAGATAGATCCTCAACCGGCCTTGTCTCAGCGCCTGCGAAACAGTAGCGTCCGCGCCCGACGGAGGGGTGGCCGAGTGGTCGAAGGCGCACGCCTGGAAAGCGTGTATAGGGGCAACTCTATCGCGGGTTCGAATCCCGCTCCCTCCGCCAGATCATTAATGTAAATCACTGATTTTAAATGACGTTCCTTTACACGCGGGGTTCGTACCACATCTCACTCCCCAATGGCGACACACGCCTGCGTTCCGCTGGGCTGCCCTGCCGCGATCCGCCATGGCTGCTGGTGACTGTGTATCGACCTAGCGGAAACTGGTCAGGTTAAGCCGCTAGTTCGAAGGCTACGGCGGGACCCCTGATGCCCAGCGCCCGGTGCTGCCGGCGTTGACTGTAGAACTGGATCCAGTCACCGATCGCGCGGCTGGCATGGGCCAGGCTCGCGCACGGGTCGTGCCCGACAGCGGTCTCGCCCTTGCCCATTCATCTAACGCTCTTCCGACAGGTTTAGCTCTTCTCGAAGGGGTCGGTGCCGGTCTCGCGGACCATGACCATGCGGTAGAGTGCTAGGTCTGCGTTCTGGCGGATCTGCTGCCTGTCGATGTTCTCAATCTTCTGGTTGTTGAGGTCGTCGAGCGTGGCAAGTAAGTGGCGCATGCCTGCCTTGTCCCTCAATCCGTTCTCCATGGCGTCGAGCCAGCCTTCGCGGGTTTTCTTCCCGCTATCGGCCCCATCGGCGGCGTCCACGACCAGACCCTTGGCATCTAGGAAGAGCAGCACCTGTTCTTTCATTTCTTTGATATCCGCGACGGTGAAGTGATGCTCGACCGCGTTCTGGTCGTTTCCGGCGGTCCGTATCTTGACGGTCATCACAGGCTGCGAGGGGTCGTAGGCATCCCCATTCTGCGCCGGTTGCTGCGGTTCCAGCGCCGCTTGTTGCTGGGGGGCGCTCTGCGCTGCCATGCGCTCAGCTTCGAACGCGCTCGACTTCTCGATGAACGGGGCAACCACTTTCTTGCGATAGCGCTCCGCCAACCCGTTGTCGGGCATCTGCGCCAAGGCGTCTTCGTCGTCATCCTCGCGAAGATCGATCTCATCGGGGAGCGCCTGTTTCATGGCTTGCTCCGACACATGGCGCATCACGAAGTCTACTTGGTCGTTTTGATCAAGCTTCGAAGCCTTATCGATCTCGGTCAGCGCCGTGTCTGCGAAGGCCCCGAACTGGAAGCTTCCGTCACCGGGATCGGCCTCCGCACCTTCGGCCGCCGCCCACATCGCCATGAGGACATCATCGATGTCGTGGCCTTCCTGTTCCAGCCGGTGGATCATCAGCGCCTGGGCGTGCATGGCAGCGAGATCGTGGTTCTCGAGTTCGGGTCCCTTCTCCATGTCGGGCTTCGGTGTGAAGCGGGCGCGAAAATCCGTCTGATCGCCGTCCTTCACATATTTCAGCTTTACATCGCCATCTTCCGACAGGCTCGCCTGCAGGCTCGTTCCCTGATTCTGCTTGGCAAAGTCCGCAAGCTTCTCGTTCGGCTCGAACGCCTGGTTGGCGAATGTCTGGGCGGAGAGGGTGATCTCGTTTGCCATCGGGTGCCTCCTGTTTGCGCTCTGCGCTTCTTAGGCCTGGATGCTGCCGGTGCCGGGCACGAAGCTTTGGGTTTGCGAGGGTCCTGTGGGTGCGGCCGCCAGAATGTTTCGCCAGGCGCGCGCTCGCTCAGCCAGATCGCGCATATGGGCGATGAGGACCTGTGCGTCGAAGCGATCGGCGCGGCAGCGTTGCAGAAGAACGGCCTTCCCTTCGGCATCGAGCGCGAGCTGCGCACCGTCGGTTTTGCCGACCATCATGTTGAAACGCAGCATCTCAACGTGGTGGGAGGCTTCGTGCCCCTCGGCGATCTCACCCAACACGATCACGAAGGTGAGCATACCGGCCCGGTCGTCGAGGCTCGTAGTGACCACCGTCTCGCCCGAAAGGCGAAGCTCCCAAGTGGTGCGGTTCTGGGAGGCCATGACGTAGTCGGGCTCCAAGAGGGGGCCGATCTCATCGAAGATGCGGTCTATTGCGTCGCGGAGTTCCATTGCCCTGCCATTCCGTCGCCTTCTCAACCATCTGGTCGACGATATCTGGGACCGGATGCCCACCAAACGGACGGTTTTCGGCTGTTCCTGCGTGGGGGCGCCGATGAAAGCGTAGCGCCGCCGTTCTCGGGCTTCAGCCGGAGATCTGGAATTCGCGCAGCTTCCGACAGGCTGATCGCAACCGCGACCGCCGGATCAAATCCGGCAGTGACGGGATCAATCGTCGCGGCTGGTCCGCAGGTTGCGCGGCGGCAATCGAGACTGAAACGTCGAAAAGCCGCGGATCAGACGAAATGCCGACCGAAGCGCCCGCCGCGATGACCGAAACCGTGGTGGTTGTGGTGGAGCTTCCCGGCATCGGGCGTCGCGGCGGGTTCTCCACCAATCGTGTCGCTCTCGAGGGTATCGGTCGGTGCCGAGGCGGTCAGCGGCTGGTCCGCCGTATCTGGCACAATGGTTTCAGCGACCGGATCGCCTGCCCCGCCGACAGAGGTGGGCGCGGGCGTGACCGCAGCCTGGGCCGCGGCCGCCGTTCGGGTGACCATCTCAGACTCAAGCAGAGCGAGCTGCCCTTCGAGATGCTCTTTCCGGAGATCGCCCGCGTGGTGCCCCGGCCCCCTGTGGCGGTATCTGGGGTCATGTGCCTGACGGTGGTTGATGCGCGCCAGCGCCGTATCGAGCCGGTTGGCTTCCTCCTGCAACTGGTCGTCCGAGCACTCAGTCAGGGCGCTCGCATAGTCTTCACCCGACTTGCTCGCCAAGGATGGATGGTCGGCGCCATCACCTTCGCCCTCATGCCGAAACGGATTGCTATGCGCCTCGACAAATCCCCTCGAGCTGAGATTGACGTGCCCGTGGTGGCCCTCGGTCGATCCCGACTGACCGGCGCCCTCCGTCTGCCCGTGCGTGTCGCCAGACGGGCGTTGACCGCGATGATCGTGATCGTGCCGATGCGGCCCGAAACGCGGAATGTTCATGTGCGGCAGATGCCCGTGAAATGGTCCGATGCTCATCCTAGCGTCCTCACAATCGGTGCTCGACTGCGAAGAGAATAGGGAGCGGAGCGCAGAGGCGGTCAGACGGACTTCGGACGAAGGCGCCGGTAATCCCGAACGTATCATCGCGTCCGCTCACACTCTGCCCGAGGCGAGGGGGGGCGCCGTGCCCGAAGACCTGCCGCGCATTCAGCGAACGCCTGGCGGAGCCGGATGACTAGCCCCGCCAAGCGCGATCGCTAGGCTCTGTGCGGGCGCCCTGAGTAACCGCCCTTTCGCGCGCCCCGGGTCATGCAACGCGGGCCTCGGCGATCAGGCGTGGCGACCCTCGGCGATGGCGTCGGCGAAGTCGTGGTTCTTGTCGCGATGCCCTGCTTCGTCGGCCCGGACCACGATCACCACATCGCGGAGGCGGGCGTCTTCCGGCAGGCCCCAATAGTCGATGGCGATCTGCGGTGCAGGCACATTCTCCTGCTTCCCGGCATCGATCTCGGCCAGGTATTGCGTGTAGCTCAGCACGGCCTCTTCCTCGAGATAGCCGACGATGCGGTGCGCCGTGCGGGGCGCGAAGAGGTAGGTGAAGAAGAAGACGTTGTAGAAGACCGCCTGGCCGATCATCACCAGCAGCCGCTCCAACCGCGTTGGCTGTGCGATGTGGATGAAGGTCATGAGGTGCATCCGCTCATTCTCGGCCTCATCGAGCAGTTCGCGGATCCAGCCTTGATCGTCGCGGATGTGGCGGATCGCCTTCAAATGTTGGAGGAGACCGCCGACCATGCCCGGCACGGCGGCGACTGTTTCCAGCACCACCGCTCTGTGGCCGTAGCGCTTGGCAAAGAAGGCATCGGCGAAAATCCGCATCGTCTTGACGACGCGAAGCGCGATCCGGTCGTGGATGTCCTTCGGCTGATAATGCGTCTCCACGGTCGCCTCGGCGTTTGGCGCGCCATGAATGCCGCCCTCGGCCGGTTCGGAAACGAAATCGCGCATGCTGTCCTCCATTTCTTCCGCGCCAGACATGTGCCGGAGGTCGCCTCGACTCAAGGCGGTGCGACCGGATGCATCGCTATGGTCGTTGAACACTCCAATCGGTCGGCGTAGGGGGCCCAGCACCGAGGCTCCAGCGTCGGGGCCCGAGTGTCGGGGGACGGAGCCCGTCTACTCGGTTGGATCGGGTTGCCCGCCCGTTCCCAACAGAAACGCGGCCGTGCATCCGATCACGTGGTCGAGCTGGGGTGGGTTTGAAATCGCTCCGAGATCGTGACCGGCGTCGACGTCGAGAATGCGCGTGCGCGCCTCCCGCCCGGCCGCCAACCGGTTGGCGAGCGATACCCCATCGACGACGAGAGGATCGCGGCGCCCAGTCACGACGAGCACCGGCGATGTCGAATTTGCAGCATCGCCGATCGGATCGGACGCCAGCAGTTCCGAGAAGAAGCCTGGACGAAGCTTTGTGCCGGGGGCGACATCATCCGCGGTCGTCGGTCGGTCGAGCAGCGCGGCGGCTCGGATCGTATCCTCGCCGAAGATGATCCCGTATGTGGCGAGCGGATCCATCACCGGGTTCCACAAGGCCAGACGGTCGAAAGGGTTCGACAGGGCGGCGGCTCTCAACGCGACGAGCCCGCCCTGGCTGTAGCCGAGAACGCCGAGCGGCAAACCGGCTTCTGCGTATTGCGCGCGCAGCCAAGCCGCGGCCCGCGTAGCGTCGCGCGCTTGGCCCGAGAAACGGGTATCCGCCCATTCACCATCGCTTTTGCCGGATCCGAGGAAGTCGATCCTGAGCGTCGCGATCCCTTGTTCGGCGAAATGGCGGGCCGTGCGCGTGAACATGCCGTCCCCGCGAGCAACCGGGATCTCGTTGCGGGAGCCTGTGTAGCCGTGCAGCAAAAGGGCGAGCGCGCGCGGCCTGCCTTGCGGTGCCGCGATGGTGCCGGCAATCCGGCCATCGGGCGTCTCGATGCTGACGCTTCTCTCCTCGGCCGGGGTGTAGGCCGATGCAACTGGCGCACAGAGCTCGGCGGTATCGGCCCGAACGGGCGCGGTGGGAGAGAGCGCGAGCACGAGCGCCGCGATCAATCCGACCGTGATGGAGTCGGCCCTTTGGCCCGACCAGCGGCGCGCCATCGTTTCCCTCTCAATGCCACATCGCGAACAAGATCCTCACACGGCAGAAGACGGCAGAAGATCACGTCAGTGTGAGGGAAGCACCCGCATCCCCAAGCATCTAACGGGCGAAACCAGGGAGGTCTCCAATGATCCAGTGCTACATCCGCCGCGGGTTCACCTGTGCGGCGACGCTCGCCATGCTCGCCGCCGGAACTGCCGTCGCCGAGGACCGCGAGGGCTGGCCCGAGAGCTTCTCGGTCGGCACCGCAAGTCAGGGCGGCACGTATTTCGTCTACGGCTCGGGCTGGACCAATCTCGTTTCCGAGGCGCTCGGCATTCCCGGCGGCGCCGAGGTCACCGGCGGGCCCGTTCAGAACGCAGCACTCGTCCAGGCTGGCGATCTCGACATGGCGATGGTCACGATGGGCCCCGCCGCCGACGCGATCGAAGGCAAGAGCGCGCTGGCCCCCGGCCTCAAGCACGACCAGCTTCGCGCCCTCTTCCCCATGTACAAGACCGCCTTCCATGTCATGACGCTCAAGAGCTCAGGCATCGAAAGCTTCGACCAGATCCCCGACGGCGCGCGCGTCGGCGTCGGCCCCGCGGGTGGCACACCGGGCACCTACTGGCCGCGCATCCTCGAAACGCTGGGCAAGGATGTGGAGATCCGCCACGGCGGCGCGGCCGATCTCGCGGGCCAGCTTCAGGATGGGCTGATCGATGTCTACACTTGGGCTGCAGGTGTGCCTTTCCCGGCATTCAGTCAGGTTGACGCGCAGGCCGATGTGAACTTCTTCGGCCTGAGCGAGGAGCAGGTGGCAGAGATCGTCGCCACCCAACCCGTTTCGGCCTTCACCATCCCGGCGGGCACCTACCCGTCGATGGGTGAAGATCATTCGAGCGTGTCCATGTGGAACTTCGCCGTTGGCCATGCCGATCTGCCGGAGAGCTTCGTCTACGCGGTCGTCGACGCGGTGATGAGCCAGAACGAGAAGATGGTCGAAATCCACAAGGCAGCCGTCGAGACCTTGCCCGAGAACTTCGACAAGAACTCGATCATCCCCTGGCACCCCGGTGCGGTGCGCTGGTTCGAGGAAAACGGGTTCGACATCCCAGACGAACTGCAGGGCTAAGCCCGGACCATTGGCGCGGGGCATGTCTCCGCGCCAGTTTTGCATCCCCTGACGGCCTAGTAGCCCTCCTCTCCGAAAGGGTTGTCCGTGCGCGAGAAGAGCGCCGAGAACGCGGCAGAAACACGCCCGAGTGCCGATGAGCAGTCCGTCGCGACCCTGCTGGGGCGCGGCTTCAGCGTGCTCTGCATCCTCTATGCGGCCTGGCATCTCTATGTGCTCAACATAGCACCTCTCGAGACCTGGAGTTTCCGCATCCTGCACATCGCGGGGACACTTATTCTCGGCTTCGCGATGACGGTCGCGCTGGCGCCGACGGATGCGGCCGAGACGGATGCGGTCGAACTGGGCCGGCCGGCGACGGCCATCGGTCTCGTGCTTTCGATCCTCGGCGCGGTGGCGATTGCGGTCGCCACCGCCGCCTTGATCGCGATGGGGCTGGCCGATGAGCCGCCGGGACCGGATTGGGCGGCGTCATGGTTTGGCGTAGCACTCGCGGCGGGTACTCTGCTCGCGGTGCTGGCCGGATGGGTGGCGCCCGGTCGAGGGGGTCAGATCGCGATCCATGACTGGGCGCTCGCCGCCGCGACCATCGTCGCGACGGGGTTCATCCTGCTCAGCCTCGACGCCCTCAGCCTTCGCCTTCGTGCCGGAACGCCCTTCGCCGACCCGAACAATGCCTTCGCGGCCTTCGCGCTCGTCGCTCTCATCCTGGAGCTTACGCGCCGGGTCGCGGGCCTCGCGCTCGTGATAATCGCCGCGGCCTTCATCGCCTATGCCTTTGCCGGGCCCTGGCTGCCAGGCTTCCTCGAACATCGCGGCTACAGCGCGGCGCGCTTCTTCTCGTATCTCTACACCGACAACGGGGTCCTCGGGCCGACGACGGCGGTATCCTCGACCTACATCATCCTCTTCATCGTCTTCGCAGCGTTCCTGCAAGGCTCCAAGGTCGGCGACTACTTCGTCGATTGCGCTTTCGCTGCGGCAGGACGCCGGCCGGGAGGGCCTGCCAAGGTCTCCGTCTTCGCCTCGGGCCTGATGGGCATGATCAACGGTACTTCGGCCGGCAATGTCGTCTCCACCGGCGCCCTCACAATCCCGCTCATGAAGCGCGTCGGCTACAAGCCGCAATCCGCCGGCGCGATCGAGGCCGCGGCATCCACTGGCGGGC
>JBCDFC010000200.1:0-9130 GCA_039178805.1 Pseudomonadota bacterium
GCTCTGGCTGATACGCGACCTGCGGCGGATGACGTTTCTCAGCGTCTCGAGCCGGGGCCTCCGGATCGGAACGGCTGTCGAGGTGGACTGAGCCAAACGCTGCCGATCTCTGAGACCTATGGTGGCCCGCCGCGCGGGCCCTTGCTATCTTCTCTGGGTCTCTCGATGCTCCGCTTTTCGGGCGGAGCGCAACGGTGCCATGGTTGAAGAGCCGATGATCGACAGGGCGGGCGTGACGCCGCGCCCTCTCAACGATCAGACCGTCCTCGTCCTGGGGGGCAGTTCAGGCATCGGTCGGGCGAGCGCCTTGGCGTTTCGAGCAGCCGGCGCTCAAGTCGCGATCGCCGGGCGCGACCCGGAACGCGGACAGGCGGCGGCCGAAGCGATCGGCGCGGCGTTCCTGCCCTGCGATGCGTCCGATCCAGCAGCGGTCGAAGGTCTCGTCGAGGATGCGGAACAGAGCTTAGGCCGCATCGACACGCTGATGATCAGCACCGGTGGCGCGAGGCTGCCGGAACTTCTGTTCCGTCAGAGCCTCGCAGACATCCGCGCGGGCCTGATGCAGGATCTGGCACCCTTCCTCTACGCCGCCCGCGCAGTGCTGCCGGGCATGATGAAAGCAGGGCGCGGGTGCATCCTCTCCGTCGCCTCCGATGCCGGAAAGGTCGCAACCCCAGGCGAGGCCGTGATCGGCGCCGGCATGGCCGCGATCATCCAGTTTACCCGAACCCTCGCCATCGAGGGCAAACGCAACGGCGTGCGGGCGAATGTGCTGACCCCATCGCTGGTCGAAGGCACCCCGCTGACCGAAAGGCTGATGGCCGAGGGGAGCTTCTCCGCCAAACTCTTCGCCAAGGCGCGTCCCCTCGCAGCCCTAGGGCCGACCGAAGCCGAGGACCTGGCCGCCCTTGCGGTCTTCCTCGCCTCGCCCGCTGCACGCCGGATCACAGGACAGGCGATCAGCGTGAACGGCGGCATCTCGGCCGCGTAGGCTGGGGCCGACACCCGCCACAGTAATAGCACCCGAAGAGGACACAATTCGCGATGCGGTCGAGCGCGAGGCTTCGGCCATCGACACCCTCCGACGCCACGCGTTCGATGGCGATGATGAGGCGAACTTGGTCACCACTCGGCGGGCTTCAACTGTGCTGGCTTAGGAATTGGTCGGAACCGAGGAATGCGGCACTGTCATCGGCCATGTCGCGCTCTCTCCCGTGACCGCACCCATTACCGCCTTGGCACTGGCACCAATGGCGGTCGCTGAGACGCATTGACATCGCAGCGTCGGGAGCGTCCTCGTCTGCACCGCACTCAGTAAGGCGCCTGGACTGGGATGGAGGGCGGTATTCGTCCTCCACGATCCGCGCTTCTGCAGCCGACTGGGGTTCCAATCGAACCACGCCGGTCAGTTCCACTGTCCTTGTTCAGGCCCAGCCTTTACCGCCATCGACCGGAGCGAAGACGACCTCTGGGAGGGCGGTAGCGCAGTCCATTCGCCTGCCTTCAACCGACAGCCCAACAAGAGCTCAATCGAGCACCACCCATCAGACCCAATTGCTGGGCGGCCGATGCGAACCGAGAAGCTTTTGTCCGCTCGGCAACTCATCGCCGCGCCCTCCCACAACAGGTTAGAACGCGATCGATGAAGAAACAGCGAACGCAGGAAAGGTCTGTCCCGCAACGGCCAGTGCCGCGTGTTACGGACCGTTCATGCGAATCGGTCAACCATGTCGTGGCCGGGCGCGGCGCTACGCTCTAGCGATCAGAACGCAGAGGCCAGGCTCGCATCTCTCGACAGCGTCCGTTGGGCTCGCTAGAAGGCGCGGTTTGAAGGCAGTCCTGGAGGCTCCATGGAGAGCGTTGTCCTCGTCGTCCACCTGATCATCGCGCTCTGTCTGATCGCGGTTGTCCTCTTGCAGCGCTCCGAAGGCGGTGCGCTCGGGATCGGCGGTGGCGGCGGCGGGCTTGTCTCGCAGCGGGGCGCGACCTCGGCGCTCAGCCGCGTGACCTGGGGACTTGCCATCGCCTTCATTACGACCTCCATCACCCTCACGATCCTTTCGGGAGGAGGCGGTACCGGATCGGTTGTGGACGACTTCACGCAGCCGGCCGACCAGGTCGAGATCCCGCTGCCAGGCGCCGTGGGCGGTGGCGATGCCCCGTCTGGCGATGCCCCTGCTGGCGGCGGTCTCGGCGATGGCGGATCCCTCTTGCCGCTGCCAACACCGCCAGCGGCAGACTAGCTGCGCCGGCGCCGACTGGGAGCTCATGAGCACGCCCATACTGCGATGGATTGCGGTTTGAGGACGCCATGACCGCCTTCGCCGCCCTGCTGGATCGGATTGGCCTTCTTCTCGGCGATGCTCTCACGCGGCTCCTGCGCTGGACGCGCGGGCCTGCCTGGCGGGGCATGTTGGCTGCAGGTCTCGTGGCGCTCGCCACGGCTCTTCCGGGCACGATGAGCCTGCCCGTCACCGATCGCGACGAAGGGCGCTTCGTACAGGCGACGAAGCAGATGATGGAGACGGGCGACTTCGTCGATATCCGTTTCCAGGACGAGCCGCGCTGGAAAAAACCAATCGGCATCTATTGGTTGCAGGCGGCAGCCGCGCTGCCGGCGGGTGGTGCCGCGGCGCCGATCTGGACCTACCGGCTCCCCTCCGTGCTCGGCATCGTGCTGGCGGCCATGGTGACGGTCTGGGCCGCGCGCCCGCTCATGCGCGGCGACAGGGCGGCGCTCGCTGGGATCGCCATGGGCACTGCGACCCTCGCCGCTGCCGAGGCGACCATCGCCAAGACCGACGCGGCCATGCTGCTGACCGCCGTGCTTGCCATGGGCGCGCTCGCGCGGGTCGTCATGGGGCAAGCCAAGCGGTTCACCTGGCTCGTCTTCTGGCTCGCCATCGCCGGCGGGATCCTCCTCAAGGGGCCGATCATCCCGGCCATCGCGGCCCTCGCGCTTCTCGCCTTCTGCGTCGGGCAGCGGGTCGCGGGCAGGCCGATGCCCGCTCTCGGCGCGCTGCGGCCGCTGCCGGGGCTCGTGCTCACGGCAGCGCTCGTCCTGCCTTGGCTCTCGGCGATCTGGACCATCTCCGAGGGGCGCTTCTTCGCTGAGTCCATCGGACGCGATCTTCTCGGCAAGGTCGCCGAGGGCCAGGAGAAGCACTGGGGTCCGCCCGGTCTCTACAGCGCCATTGTCTGGGGTACCTTCTGGCCCTGGGCGGCGTTTCTGCCGGGTGCGCTCGCCATGGGCTGGGCCGCACGCGGGCGGGCGGGGCTGGCGCTGCCGCTGCTCTTTCTCGCCTCTTGGGTCGTGCCCTTCTGGTTGGTGCTCGAGCTCGTGCCGACGAAGCTTCCGCATTACGTCCTACCGCTCTACCCGGCGCTTGCGATCCTGATCGCTTGGCATCTGAGCACGGGGGTCGCGCCGCAACCGCGCTGGATGCGCATGCTCTCAGCGGTCCTTGCCGGGCTGCCCGGGGTCGTGCTCGGGCTTGCGGCCATAGCGCTTCCAGTGATCCTCGAAGGGACGCCATCCATCCCTGCAAGCCTTCTCGGCCTTCTCGGAGCGCTCCTCGCGCTCGCAGCAGCACGGGCGGCGCTCACCGGCCGGCTCCTCGATCAGGCAGGCGCGAGCATCGCTGCCGCCATCGCGATCTTCGCGGCGGTTCTGCAGTTCGGGCTGCCGAGCCTCGGCACCGCCTTTGCCACACCTCGGCTCGCGGCGCTGGCCGAGCCGTGGCGCGCCTGCTCGGCGGGTCCCCTCGTCTCGCTTGGCTATCGCGAGCCGAGCCTCGTGTTTCGGGCTGGCACCGACACGCTCCTTGCGCGCCCAGAAGAGGCGGCGGCGCAGCTTACGGCGGAGCCTGGCACACTCCTCCTGCTCCTCGACGGACGAGCGACCGATCGGCTGGCGGAGGCACGGGGCCCGGAAGCACCGGAGCTCGTCCCCCGCGGCAGCCATACCTTCTTCAACTACAACCGCGGGCGCATGGAGACTGTCACTCTGATGACGCTCGACGACCCCCGTTTCGAGGCCTGTGCCCCAGGTTAGGCGCGAGACGGAGCCCTGGGAGGGGGCCTGGGCGCGAACCTCACGGGGCACCGCTCTCTGGCCAAGCCTGCGCACCGCCCCTATACGGCAGCGCCTATGCTGCAACACCGCAACCGGCGCGACGATGGGGAAGGAGGGCGCGCATGGCAGATCGACCGCGCTTTACCGTCGTCGCACCCATGTTGAACGAAGCTGAGAACGTCGCGCGCCTCGCCGACGAGATCGCCGTCGCCTGCGCGCCGCATGCGCCTTTCGAGGCGATCTTCGTCAACGATGGCTCGACCGACGCGACCGCCGAGACCATCGCCGAGACGCGGCGGCGCCACCCCTGGCTGCGTGAGCTGCGCCACGCAAAACCCTGCGGGCAGTCCGCTGCCGTGAGGTCTGGCGTGCTGGCCGCCGCGGCCCCCGTGATCTGCACGATCGACGGCGACGGGCAGAACCCGCCGAGCGAGATCCCGAAGCTCGTGGCGCCGCTGATCGGTGAGGAAGCTGACCCGGCACTGGGCCTCGTCGCGGGGCAACGCGTCGACCGGCAGGACACGACATCGAAACGCCTCGCCTCGCGCGCGGCGAACGCTCTCCGCTCACGCCTGCTCCAAGACGACACGCGCGACACGGGCTGCGGGCTGAAGGCGTTCCGGCGCGAGGTCTTCCTCTCGCTGCCCTTCTTCGACCATCTGCACCGCTATCTGCCGGCGCTCGTCCGGCGGGAGGGCCACCACGTGGCACTCGTCGATGTGAGCCACCGGGCGCGCGAAGCGGGTCGCTCGAAATACACCAATCTCGGTCGGGCACTCGTCGGCATCACCGATCTCTTCGGGGTCTGGTGGCTGATCCGCCGCCGTCGCTTGGCCCAAGTCACGCATACGGATCCCGGCGAATGACCTGGCTTGCCGACGCGCTCGGCGCAAAGAGCGATCTCGAGCTTACCTGGATCCTCGTCGGCCTCGGCGGGCAGGCGCTCTTCATGATGCGGTTTCTGGTGCAGTGGATCGCGTCGGAACGAGAGCGAAGGTCGGTCGTGCCGGTCGCCTTTTGGTGGTTTTCCATTGGCGGCGCGGCGGTGCTGCTCGCCTACGCGATCTGGCGCGCCGATCCGGTCTTCATCATCGGTCAATCGCTGGGGTTCTTCATCTACAGCCGAAATCTCTGGCTGATCCACGCTGAGAACAGGCGCAACAGGCTGCTGGGCGGCGCCGCGGGCGAGAGCGACGAATAGGAACGCGCCTGGCGAAACCCTAATTGCACCGCCATTGCCGGGCCCGATCCGACAGAAGCGCCGATCGCCCCCGGATGCCCCGGTCGCTCCCCGGCGCGATCTCGGCAGGCATCGCGGCGCTGTCAGCGCGGTTCGAAACCTCGCTGACCGTTGGCGCTGAACCGGAATGGCTGCGTGCGGACCGGGTCGAGAATGCTCGAGATCGAGATGCTGGTGATCACATCCACATGCGCCACGACCTGCACCGGGCTGCCGGCATTGTAGGGCGGTGTGATCGAGGTTTCGCCCTTCATCCTGAGCCCGAAACCCGTCCATGGCGCTTTCGGAAAGTCGATATAGAGCGACGGGATGTAGAGCCCCGGCTTCATACCCGCAGGCGCCGACGCACCATAGGCGCCGTTCAGCCGGATCCAGACTTCGAAGCATTTCCACTTCATCCGCGGCCAGTGATATCCCCACCAGTAGAACTGCCGCGACTGGCCCGGCTGCGCGCCGCTATAATCGAAGGGGTTCATATTGTCTGGGTTCAGGATCGAGGTGGAGGCGACCGAGAGGTCCACCACAGCCTGGTTGTCCTTGATGATGTCCCAGGCGAGGCGGGTCGCCGCCACGCGATCCACGCCCTTCCCGGCCTTCGGCGTGGACAGCAAGGTCGGAAGCTCAGCGATCTCCGCCTGGAAGGCAGCATCGGGCCACGCCTCGTCGATCTGACGAAAGCCGAGCGCGAGCCCGTCTTCAGGCATCGCGGCATCGGTCTGTTCGAGGTCGTAGACCGCGCGATGCAGGACGGTGCCATGCTCATCCTGCAGCTCGAAGGCGACCTGCTCGCCCGGCTGCGGCACGTTCTCATCGGCCTGGAGCGATGCTTGAGGAATGAACATCACATTTCCTTCCCTGCAGAATGCGCCAGTCCTTCGACCGGCATTGGAAGGAGGGGTATGCTCAGGGCATCTTCGTGATCTGTGACAGATGACACCGAAACGTCGCGCCTAGATCGTCAGCGCTTCGCGCTTAGGCCCGAGCCTGACGGTGCCCGAACCGATTTAGGAGCCTCCCATGTCCCGCCACCTTCTCACCACGGCACTCGCAGTTCTCCTGCCGCTCGGCGCTGTGGCGAAGGACGTGCGCTACGTCGCGACCGTTCAGGCGGTGGGGGCCGAGGGTGGCGACAGAGCGAGGGGACAGGTCTTCGAGGATCTGAACCTGGATGGCGTGCTGGATGAGGGCGAGCCGGGGCTTGCAGGGGTCGCCGTCTCGAACGGACGAGAAGTGGTGCTGACGGATCGGGACGGGCGCTATGCCCTGCCCGCCTATGGCGACATGAACCTCTTCGTGACCAAGCCAGCCGGTTTCAGCACGCCCGTCTCCCCCGACCTCGTCCCGCAATTCGCCTATGTGCACAAAGAGGCAGGCTCCCCGCCGCTCCGCTTCGGCGGCATCGCGCCCACGGGGCCGCTTCCCACCGCCATCAACTTCCCCCTCATCCGCGACGACGTGGGCAATAGGTTCGAGTGCCTCGTCTTCGGCGACCCGCAGCCCTATTCCAACCGCGAGATCGGCTATGTGCGGGAAACCGTCGGGCGAATGCTGGCGTCCCGCGACCTGAGCGCCACCGAATGCCTGATCTTCGAGGGCGATGTCATGGGGGATGACCTATCGCTCTACCCCCGCTTCAAGCGGATCGTCGCGCAGGGGGGCGTGCCGCAATACTTCGTCGCCGGGAACCACGATCTCGACTTCGATGCCGAGACCGATCAGCACAGCTTCGACACGTTTCGCCGCGAATGGGGGCCGGAGTACTACTCCTTCGACATCGGCAAAGTGCATTTCGTCGTGCTCGACAATGTGCGCTACCCCTGCAACGGCGTCGACGACCATCCGTTCTGCGATCCGAGCGCCGAGCCCGCCTATAATGGCGTGGTCAGCGCGCGGCAGTTGGCGTGGCTGCGAAACGACCTCGCGCATGTGCCACAGGACCGGCTGATCGTCCTCAACCTGCATATCCCGCTCGTCACGTTCAGCTTCTCGACCGCCCAACGGCACCAAACGGACAACCTGCACGACCTCTACCACCTCCTCGGCGACAGGCCGGTGCTGAGCCTAGCGGGGCATACCCATACGACCGAGCAGATCCTGCCGGGCGAGCATTACCACGGCTGGGAGGAGGCGACCGGCACGGGGCCGGCGCAGTTCCACCAGATCATCACGGGCGGTGTCTCCGGCTCGTGGTGGGCCGGTGACTTGAACGATCAGGGCGTGCCGCACGGGACTCAGCGCCTCGGCAGCCCGCGCGGCTATTACGCGATCGCCTTCGACGGCACCTCCTATGTCGACACCTATCACGCCTTCGGCCGGCCAGAGGACGAGCAGATGCATGCGTCCTTCAACACGCCGCGCTTCCGCGCCTGGGCCGGGAAGCTCTTCGCCTATACCGACAACTACCCGGTGCCAACGGATGTGCTGCCGCCCGTTACGATAAACGATCTGGGCGATATGAACCTGCTGACGCGCAATGATCTCGAACGAGGCACTTGGGTCGTCGTCAATGTCTGGAACGGCTCGGCGCAGTCCTCGGTCAGCGTCGCGATCAATGACGGCACGGCGATGCGGGCGGAGCGCACTCAGGCAGGCCAAGGGGAGGTTGCGCTGATGGGGCCCGAGCACGCCGATCCGCTGGCAATCGCTCGCCAAGCGACCCAAGGGCGGCAAACCTTCCGCTCCGCCTCCGGCGGCGATGCCACGGCGGGCTATCAGACCTGGCAGGGCACAAGCTGGGCAAGCCCCGTGGCCGGGCCGTTCCTGCCCTGGATGCTGACCCGAGGCTCCTCCCATCTCTGGCGCGTCGACCTCCCCGCCGATCTGCCCGCGGGCGCCCATACCCTCAAGATCCGCACCACGGACCGCTACGGCCGCGACTTCCACCACAGCCTCAGCTTTGAATTGGTCGAGAAGCTACCGGCAATGGACTGGCCATTCGGCGACGATTTCTGATGCAGGCGGGTTAATGGCGTTGGGTCCGTTGAGCGCGACCCTGAAACCGTTAGGGTCGCCGTATGAGCGACATGTCCGCAAAGCGCTGGAACGAACGACTTCGCCTTGTGATCACGCATTTTAACATCACATCCGTTGGGGCCTTCGGCTTGGCGGTAACGGCGCCCATTCTAGAAGCGCGACGAAGCGGAGAGGCCGGGCTCGGCGTCATGTTCGACGAGCTTACGCTTAGCGCTGATCTGTCCGTTGCGGATGTCGTCGCATGGGATGTCGCTACCGCCGCCTTGGCTCTGCACGTGTTTGCGCATATATTAGTCGGGCTAACGGAACCGGAGGACTGACGTGAGCTATCTCTCTGCCTTGTCTCTGCTCTTGGTCGCGATGGGCGGTATCGTCACCCTCGGGTTCTGGGGCGCTCACAAGCTACGCCGCCGCGACCAGGGCTAAGCCTCATGCAGTCGGCTTTCTGCGGCGTTACCGCTCAGCCTTACTAGGAACTGCTCCGGTCGCCTTGCCCGGCTGGACCGAATCCCGTACACACAGTCTCCCGTGGTACATGATGCGTTTCCGTGGCAGAGACGCACGAAATCTGCGGGGCAGCGGGCATGGCACGGTATGTTTTCATCACGGGGGGCGTCGTCTCCTCGCTTGGCAAGGGTTTGACCGCAGCGGCACTCGGTGCGTTGCTACAGGCCCGCGGCTACACGGTTCGGCTGCGCAAGCTCGACCCCTACCTCAACGTCGATCCGGGCACGATGAGCCCCTTCGAGCATGGCGAAGTTTTCGTCACCGATGACGGGGCTGAGACCGATCTCGATCTCGGCCATTACGAGCGCTTTACCGGCGTTGCGGCACGATCGACC